>NZ_JBEYAL010000004.1:0-52430 GCF_040631655.1 Streptomyces sp. NPDC019937 | reverse complement strand
CCTGCTTCTGCTCCGCCTCCTTCTCCTTCTGCTCCTGCTTGGCCTCCTGCTCCTTCTCCTTCTTCTCCTGTTCCGCCTTCTCCTGGGCGGCCTTCTCTTCCGCCTCCTTCTTCTCCTTCGCGTACTTCTCCTCGGCCTCCTTCTTCTCCTTCGCCGCCTTCTCTTCCGCCTCCTTCTTCTCCTTCGCGTACTTCTCCTCGGCCTCCTTCTTCTCCTTCGCGGCCTTGTCCTCCGCGTCCTTCTTCTCCTTGTACGCCTTGTCCTCGGTGTACTCTTCCTTAATGCCCTTGTCGCCCTTGGTCCGGATGGAGCCCAGATCGAAGTGCGACGATCCCCAGGCCGTGGCCAGATCCTTCAGCGCCTGCTCGGCGGGGTCGATCAGATTGGTCTTGACCGACGCCTCCCAGTCGGCGATCGCCTGATCGCCGACTTCCTTCCAGGTGCTCAGCTCCTTCATGTCGCCATAGGACCGCTTGGCACGATCGCCCTTCCCGTTGTCCCAGGCGTTCTGCGTGAAGTCCGAGGTCGTGCTGTAGTCCCAGTAACCGGTGCCGCCATAAGCGCTGTAACTGTACTGGTAGTCGGCGTCGACCTGGGTCAGATTCCACTTCCAGGTCTCAGTGGCGATATCCGACAACAGGTCGACAAGCCACCGCAGCGGGTTGCCCATGGCCACATTCCAGTAATCCCATTTGTTGTAGATCTTCTGGGCCTGTGTCCTGAGATCCGTCCCCGCCTGCCTGAGCGCCTTGCCCTGCTTGGACACGCTGCCGACTGCCTCCATGTCGTCGGCGTAGTGGCCGTATCGCCTGCCGAGTTCATGGATGAGGTCCCAGAAGACGCCGGCGGCCTGTCCCTTCCAGGCATCGTTCTCGTCCTTGCCCACCTTGTTCTGCCACTCGGTCATGGTGGCGTTGCTGTCCCAGAAGAATTTGGCCACCCGGTCGAAGGCATCCCCGGCCATGTCGAAGGAAGCCAGCCGCACGCCCTTGTCGAGCGGAATGGGAGGCTTCCCGCCCCAGGAGAACCCGAGGGTTCCATTGGGCTCTTCCAGCAGAGCCTTCAGCGCCTTACCCGTCCCATACGAGTAACTGGTCAGGTCGAAGGTGTTCCAGACCGTCCCGTTGTCGCTCGGCTTGAAGTGGCCACCCTCCAGCTCCTTGCCGTACCTGCTCTTTCCCTCACCGCCGACGACCTCGCCACCCACCGGCTTGCCGTCCGCGATCTTGGCCCCGAGCAGCGTGAAACGGGCCTTGTAATAATCGACGTCGCCTCCGCTGTACGTATAGAACGGGATCACGAAGTCGGTGTTCTGGATGTCCCACCCGGCGTTCTCGACCATCCAGTTGAAGTCATTCGCGTCGATGGTTTCGACGCTGCCCTGCTTGGTGATCTCCACCTTCATCTGCTTGATGCCGGCGTTGCCGACGATCTGGTCGAACAGCGTGTTCCTCGCCGGCGCTTCATAGCCGGTGAAGAGCTTGACCGCTTTCCACCAGTAGTCGTCGTACTCTTTGTTATCGGCCATGGCGAGGCTCCATCAGAAGGGTCGGTTACTCAAGCAGGGAAAGACTCAACGACGTCGGTGACCGGGCTTATTTGTCGTCCCCGCCGCCCTCCTCCTCGTTCGCCGGCGTCGTCAGGTCGTCCTCCACATCCTCGAAGATGTCGACCAGCTTCTGACCCTCGACGGCATCAAGGCTCTCTCCCTGGGTCTTGAACAGGGAGTCAATGGTTTCCTCGATGGCGTCATCGATGTCATCGAAGAGTGTCACATGGCTCTTCAGGATCCCGTCGAGGAGCGTCACCATGTCCACCACGGCCTTGTTGATCGATTCCCCGTGCGTGCCCGGATCCGACGCCAGATTTCCGATCGCCAACGGAACGGGCGTGCCGAACGGAAGGTTGGGGACGCCGTCGTCGTCCCCCTTGAGCGCCTTCATCGAAGGAATCACAGGGTCCGTCTTGCCGTTCTCGGTTACCGTTTTGAGCGCCTTTTTGAAGTCCGCGAGATCAACTTTGCGGAAGTTCTCGAGCCACTCCTTGTTGAGCTGTGTCGTCGGCTGATTGGTCTCGGCCATGCTCTCGCCCTTTCTCTTACCTCACTGTCCGGATGACACAGCGGGCGGCCGCCCCACGTCTTTCCTTATGTGGAACGGCCGCCCGCACAGCGCTGAGATCAGCCGCCAATCTTCACGTCCTGCCAGCTCTGCGTCTGGCTCTTCTCGTTCTGCGTGTACAGATCGCGGATGTGGTTCAGGGTCTGGGCATTGTCGCCGAGCCACTTGCGCATGTTCTCGACGGCCTGGTTCCAGGCGGCCTGCTTCTCGTCGTAGGCCTGGCGGTCGTCACCTTCCCAGGTGTTCTTCAGCGCCTGGAGTTCGTCGTTGAGACTGTTGATGATCTTCGCGATCTCCTGCGTCTGCAGCCGCATGTCATCAACGGCGTTGTCGACGTGCGCATAGCTGACGTAGATATATCCGTCAGTGAGGTTGTCGGACATCGGGGACCTCATCTCGCTCTGGGGGTATGGGGATGCGGAATATGCTCCGGCCCGCACAGACCGGAACCGGGCCGGTGCGACACCGGCCGCTCAGGGTCACTTTCCGGCGGTGCTGCCCATCAGATTGTCGAAAATGGTCTGTGACTGGGAGAACGCCTGGTTGACGGCCTCGTTCGACGACCCCTGAGTCATACCCTTGGAGCGAAGCGTGTCGTTGAGCTGGTTGATCATGTCCTGAAGGTTCTTGGAGATGATTTCCGCGTGCTCGTCCCAGGAGTCCAGAAGCTTCTGGAAGGCGCCACCGTCACTGCCCTGGAGGGCCTGCATCATGCCCTGCTTGGTGTTCTCGACGTCCTGCCGACGGCTCTGAACGCCCGAGAAGGCCATCTCGAGGGCCTGGATGCCGTTCCGTGTTCCCTGCTCTTCTGACCGCTGCATGCCTGCCATGACGCTGCCCTTTCCGGTGGATTTCCGCCGCCAGGCCCGATGCGCTGGCGTGGCTTGCGCAACCGGATGCAGATGCACCAACATCCAGTTGGTCCAGACAAGGATGGTAGGTGGCCGAACAAGCGATGAGCAATACTTGCCGGCCAGAAAAGCCGCAACAGACGGGTTTCAACAATTTCCCTAGTTTTGCCCGTCGCGACCCCGCTCCGACAAAAGCTCAAGCCATCCTCAAATGTCGATATGCCGATGGGGAAGACGGCCAATTACCGTCAGTACCCGTTCCCTTTCTTGTCTTTGTCGCCGCACGGCGGGGCCGTCGCCTCGCCCCGGCCGGACACCGCGGCCGCGGGCGTCAGATCCGGGCCCGTCGGCACCATGGACAGCAGCGACGACGGCAGCCGCTGCGCCTGCCCCGCGGTGTAGCCCAGCGCCTCCAGTGACTTGGCCGTCGGCACCCGGTACTTCACCCCGCTGTCCGTCACCAGGTACACGGTGCTGCCGACGTTCGAGCCGTCCGCGCCGAGCGTGTGCACCAGGGCGCCACCGCCGGGGGGCGTCACGATCCGGTTGACCGTCACACACGCCGGGGTCAGCCCCTCCGGTGTCGCCTGCGCGGCCCGTCCGAGCTGGTCGCTCGCGGCCAGGGTCACACTCACCCGCGTACCGTCGTCGCCGGACTGGATGCCCACGCACGGGGTCTCGCCCTCGCCGAGGTCCACCGCCTTCGGCGGGCTCGGGGGCAGGTCCTCGGTGGTGTCGGCGTCCTCGGCGCCGGGCGCCAGGTGGCCGATCACCGCGTCGGCGCCCAGGGGGACGGCGCTGACCGCCCCGCCCCCGTACGCCTTCTGCCTGGTCTCCGGGTTGCCCATGAGCAGCGCGGCGACGGTGGCGTTGACGGGGGTCAGCCCCTCCTTGCGCAGCACGTAGTACCGGGCGTCGGCACCGGGCGCGGAGACCTGGAAGACCTGTCCGATCCGGGTCTGACCGCCCCCCAGGGACGGCCCCCGGTTGCCGCGCAGGGGAACGTCGGGGGCGGCCAGATCGGGGCCGGTGGGCAGCGAGTTGAGCAGCGCCGCGGACACCTTCACCGAGGTGCGGGAGGCGTAGCCGAGGGCTTCGCGGGCCTGGCCGGTGGTGTCCATCCGGAGCTTGCTGCCCTGCCACACCAGGTAGTCGGCCTTGTCGGGCCCGGTGACCAGCAGCCCCTCGGAGTCGCCGAGGCCGGTGCCGTCGATGTCCTGGCCGACGGCCAGGGCGGTGGCGGTGGAGCCGCCGGTGGTGCCCGAACACACCTGCCACGGGTCGGTGGTGAGGCTGTCGCCGCCCGGCAGGTCGTCGGGGGCCCCGGCGATGCCGACCGGCGCGCCGTGCGGGGTGCCGCCGAGCGATGTGCTGCCGACGGAGGCGGTCTTCATCTTCGCGCCGAGAAGCAGCCGCGCCGAGGTGTAGTTGCGCACCGGGCGCAGCCGTCCGTCGAGGTAGAGGTAGCGGCCGCCGGTGTCCTTGTTGACCACCAGGGTGTCCTGGGCCCGCCAGGAGTTCTTCGCACCGGGCTTGATCAGGCCGAAGACGAAGGATCCGGCGGCGATCAGGATCGCGATGATCACGCTGATGGCCACGCCCCGGTTGGTCCGGCCCTGGGGGCTCTCCGGGGCGTCGGGGTCGGCGCGCAGCATGCCCGAGGTGAGCCGCCCCATGATGAACATGTGCGCCTGGACCTGGTCGCGCTTGGACTGCACTGTGCGTTTCCTCCGGTTCGGACGGTCAGCCGTTCAGGCCGCGCAGGGCGCTGTACACCCCGAGCACCCACAGGGCCAGCGGCAGCAGGGCGATGGCGGCGGCGGTGTGCAGGATCTCCGCCGCCCGGCCCCAGTACGGCACGAGCCGTCGCCCGGGCACGGTCCACGAGGCGATGGCGATGCCCGCGGTGGCGGCGAGCAGGCTCGCGGCCAGCAGCAGCCGGCGGTCCGGCGAGTAGGACAGGGCGTTGAAGAGGACCAGGAGGAGGAAACCTCCGGCCCCGGGGAGGAAGAGGGAAAGCCGCTGCCATACGTTCCCCAGACCGCGTCCGTGCAGCAACAGCAGCAGGGAGAGCACGACGGACATGATGACCTCGGGGAGTCCGCCGTCGTGGGTGAGCACGGCCAGGCAGACCGCGCAGGCGGCGCCCACGGCTCCGTACAGCGAACTCATCCAGCCGTCGGCGAGCACCGCGCGGGCGGCGACCACGGAGGTGGCGTGCGGCTCGATGCCCTCCTGGAGCTGCTGGGCGTTGGTCGGCAGCGGGGGCATGCGCATGCCGGACATCCGGAAGGACAGCGAGGGGACGAACGCCCCGAGGATGACGGCCACCAGGGCGAGGATGCCGGCCACATGAGCCGGTCCCAGGTCGGTGATGACCATCAGGGCACCGGCGAGGGTGCCGAAGACCATGACCACGGCGAGACCGAGGTAGAGCGCGGCGAAGGAGGCCACGGCGGCGAGCGCGACGATCGCGCCGCCCGCGCCCGCGGCGCAGGCGGCCAGCATCCGGGCGCCCAGCACCTCGTGGCTGTGCGGGCCGTCGAAGTCGCCGCCGGGCAGCAGCCATCCGGCGAGTGCGAGGTAGGGGCCGACCATGAAGCCGAGGACCGCGCCGGCGGCGGCGTCGCCGACCGCGCGGCTGGCCGAGCCGGCCCCGGCGAGCAGCAGCACTCCGGCCGCCGCCGCGCACAGGGCGCGCAGCCAGGGGGAGCCGCCGGGCAGGGCGAGCACGGCGAGCCCGGCCGCCAGGGCGGTCACCGCGAAGCCGCGCAGCAGCCGGGTGCTGGCCAGCGGGGACCAGCCGTGCGGCCGGTCCTGCATGGTGGTGGAGATACCGTCGACCAGGTCGTCGAGGTGGACCTCGGGGAGGGCGTCGATACGCGGCCGGAGGTAGATCGTCTCGCCGTCGCGCAGGTCGTAGGAGTCGAGGGTGCGCTCCTCGTCCATCGGTTCGCCGCCGAGGCGTTGCAGCACCCAGCCGCCGTGGTCGATGCCGGTCTCCGCGAGGTCGTCTCCGCTGTAGCCGAGGACGGCGGGCAGCAGGTCGGCCACCGGGACGTCGGAGGGGACCGCGAGGTCGATGGTCTTCGCCGGTGCACGTACGGTCAGGCGGCACAGACCGGCCACCTGGTTGTCAGTCATCGGGCTGGCTCACGCTTCTTCCGGGGGTCTGCGAGGGGGGTTCCCGGGTTTCCGTGGTGACGGAATGATGTGGGACGGATGATGCTGATGAGACACCAGCGTATGTGCGTGCCAAATGTGTCTCCGGGAGGGTGCACATTACTGGCCGCCTCCCTCTACTGGTATACCGAGTTGCACAGTTGTTGTATTCCGGTTGTCTGTGCGGACGTGACGATACGCCACCGACCGAGAGCATTGCCCCCACCGTTGTCCCACCCGTGAGGAGACCATTCCTTGAGTGTGGTCCTGTTCCGCCGCCCGGCCCGTCGGCGCGGCCCCGAAATGCCCGACGGCGAGCTGAAGCTGCAGGAACCCCCCACGCTGCCCGAAGTGGTTCCGGACAGCTCCGCCATCTGGACCTACCTGCCCATGGCGCTCATGTCGGTCTCCATGATGCTGATGTTCATGAGACCGGGCATGAGCGGCGGCGGCAGCAGCCACTTCATGTACCTGGCCATGGGCCTGATGGTGCTGTCCTCGGCGGCCATGATGCTCGGTCAGATGATGCGCAAGACAAGCGAGCGCAAACAGCGCCTGAAGGGTGAGCGCCGCGACTACCTGCGCTATCTCACCCAGATCCGGCGCAAGGTCCGCACCGCCGTGACCGATCAGCAGAAGGCGCTGGCGTGGCGGCACCCGCCGCCCTCGGCCCTGTGGTCGCTGGCGGGCACCACCCGGCTGTGGGAACGCCGCCCGCAGGACGAGGACTTCGGCGAGATCCGGGTGGCCGTCGGGGAGCAGAAGCTGGGCCTGCGGCTGTCGCCCACGGCAACCACCCCGGTCGAGGACCTGGAGCCGCTGACGGCGCACGCGCTGCGCAGCTTCATGCGGGCCTACTCCACCGTGCCCGAGCAGCCCATCGCCATCTATCTGCGGGCCTGGGCACGGGTGCTGTTCCGGGGCGACGAGGAGCGGATACGCTCCCTCGCCCGCGCGATCATCGCCCAACTGGCCACCTTCCACGCCCCGGACGACGTGTGGGTGGCGGTGTGCGTGTCGGACGAGCGGCGCGCGGACTGGGAGTGGGTGAAGTGGCTCCCCCACAACCTCCACCCCCAGGAGAACGACGGCGCGGGGGCGGCCCGGATGTTCGTCTCCGCCCTCAACGAGCTGGAGGACCTGCTCGGCGCGGAGTTCATGGAGCGGCCCTCGTTCGACCCGGACGCCTCGACGGGGCGTGACGAGCCGTTCACCGTGATCGTGGTGGACGGCGGTGCCGTCCCCGGCCGGCACCGGCTGGACGGGGCGGGCTTCCGCAACTGCGTCGTGCTCGACCTGACCGGCGCGCTGACCTGGCGCCCGGGGCGGGTCACCCTGCGCTTCGACGTCAGCGAGGACTCCTTCGAGCTGGTCCGCACCGACCGCGAGCGCAAGGAGCAGACCACCCGGCTCGGCCGCCCCGACACCTTCGGGCCGGTCGGCGCCACGGCCCTGGCCAAGCGCCTCGCCCCGTACCGGATGGGCATGGGTGGCGGCGACGCCGCCGAGCCGCTGTCCTCGGACGTCGAACTCACCACCCTGCTGGGCATCTCCGACCTGTACCGCCACGACCCGGACACCCTGTGGAAGCAGGCCACCGGGTCCAACCGGCTCAAGGTGCCGATCGCGGTCGGCCCCGACGGCACCCCGGTGGAGCTGGACATCAAGGAGTCCGCGCAGGGCGGCACCGGGCCGCACGGCATGCTCATCGGGGCCACCGGCTCCGGCAAGAGCGAACTGCTGCGCACCCTGGTGCTGTCGCTGGCGCTGACCAACTCCTCCGAGACGCTGAACTTCGTCCTGGTGGACTTCAAGGGTGGCGCCACCTTCCTCGGCCTGGACGAACTGCCCCACACCTCCGCGGTGATCACCAACCTCGCGGGGGAGGCCGCGCTGGTGGGCCGCATGCAGGACGCCCTGCACGGTGAGCTGATCCGCCGCCAGGAGCTGCTGCGCTCCGCCGGCAACTACACCTCCGCCCTGGACTACGAGAAGGCGCGGGCCTCCGGCACCCCGCTGGAGCCGCTGCCCAGCCTGTTCGTGATCGTCGACGAGTTCAGTGAACTGCTGGCCGCGCACCGCGAGTTCATGGAGCTGTTCGTGATGATCGGACGGCTCGGGCGCAGCCTCGGCGTCCATCTGCTGCTCGCCTCGCAGCGGCTGGACGAAGGGCGGATGCACCAGCTGGAGAGCCATCTGTCGTACCGCATCGGCCTGCGCACCTTCTCCGCCATGGAGAGCCGCGGCGTGCTGGGCGTGCCCGACGCCTACCAGCTGCCGCCGCAGCCCGGCAGCGGCTACCTCAAGTCGGGTGTGGAGGCGCTGACCCGGTTCCGCGCCGCGTACGTCTCCGGCCCGTACCAGCAGCGGCGCAGCCGGGTGAACCAGGCCCGGGTGGCCAGCCAGACGGTGCCGTGGACTTCGGGCTACGTGGTGCCCCGCCAGCTCCCCGACGTGCCCGAGCCCGAGCCGGAGCCGGAGGAGGAGACCAGCGACACCCTGCTGTCGGTGGCCGTGGACCGGCTGCTGGGCGCCGGACCCGCCGCCCACCAGGTGTGGCTGCCGCCGCTGGACCTGCCCGCGACGCTGGACCAGGTGCTGCCGCCGCTGACGCCCGATCCGGAGCTGGGGCTGACCACGGTCGGCTCGCCGCTGCGCGGGCGGCTGGCGGTGCCGATCGCCATCGTGGACAAGCCCTTCGAGCAGCTGCGCGACCTGCTGACCATCGACCTGTCGGGGGTCGGCGGCCACGTCGCCATCGCGGGCGGTCCGCAGAGCGGCAAGAGCACCATGGTGCGCACCATCCTGACCGCGCTGGCCCTCACCCACACCCCGCGCGAAGTGCAGTTCTACTGCCTGGACTTCGGTGGTGGCACGCTGGCGTCACTGGCCGAGCTGCCGCACACCGCCGGGGTCGCGGCGCGCCTGGACTCCGAGCGGGTGGGCCGTACGATCTCCGAGGTCACCTCGCTGCTGGCGGACCGCGAGCGGTTCTTCCTGACCCACGGCATCGACTCGATGGCGACGTACCGCCGCCGCCGGGCCGCGGGCGAGTTCGCGGACCAGCCGCACGGCGATGTGTTCCTCGTGATCGACGGCTGGTCCACGGTGCGCCAGGACTACGACCGCAACATCCAGACGTTCGCCTCCATCGCCTCCCGGGGCCTGAACTACGGCATCCACCTCATCGTGACCACCGCCCGCTGGGTGGAGCTCACCGCGGCGGTGCGCGACCAGGCCGGCACCCATCTGGAGCTGCGGATGGGTGACGCCATGGACTCCGAGATCGACAACCGCCGCGCCTCGACCGTGCCGCGCATCCCGGGCCGCGGCCTCACCCGGGAGGGCAAACTGCACTACCTCACCGCACTCCCCCGCATCGACGGGATGGAGTCGGCCGAGGACCTGTCGGAAGGGGTTTCCGGTCTGGTGTCGGCCATCAAGGAGAGCTGGACGGGCCCGGCGGCACCGCGGGTGCGGATGCTGCCGACAGAGCTGCCCGCCAAGCAGCTTCCCCCGGCCGGGGGCGACTTCCGGGTGCCGATCGGCCTGGAGGAGGAGCGGCTGTCGGTCGTCTGGCACGACTTCAGTGAGAGCCCGCACATGGTCGTGGTGGGCGACACCGAGAGCGGCAAGACCAACCTGCTGCGGCTGATGGCCAAGTCCATCATGGACCGGTACACCCCCGCCGAGGCGCAGATCGTGCTCGTGGACTACCGCCGTGACCTGGTGGAAGCGGTGCCGGAGGAGTACCGGCTGGGCCACGCGGTGTCCATGAGCGCGCTGAAGGACATGATCGACGGGACCGCCCGCGCCGTACAGACCCGGGTGCCGGGCCCGGACATCGCCCCGGGCCGGATGAAGCAGGCCGACTGGTGGCCCGGGCCGCGGCTGTTCATCCTGATCGACGACTACGACATGCTGGGCGCCGGCATCGGCAACTCGCCGTTCGACCCGCTGCTCAACCACCTCGCCCTGGGCTGGGAGGTCGGGCTGCACATCATCGTCACCCGCTCCGCGTCCGGCGCCGGGCGCGGGCTGAACGAGATGCTCATGCGGCGGCTGCTGGAGGTCAACACGCCCGCCCTGCTGATGTCCTGCCCGCCCTCGGAGGGCTATCTGCTGGGCAACGTCAAGGGCCGGAGCCTGAACCCCGGGCGGGCCATCCGGGTCGCCCGCCGCAAGACCACTCAGGTCCAGACGGCGCTCGTGGACACGTCGGCCACGTAAGCCGTGCAAGAGGAGTAAAACCCGTAAATGGATCCGCCCCCGGTGCTCGGCACCGGGGGCGGTTCCCGTTCTCGGCGGGGATTCCGGCGGAGATTCCGGCGGGGGCATCCGCCGGGGTATCCGGCCGGGATTCCGGTTGCGGGTATCCGGCCGGGGCGTCCGGGGGTCCTTTCCGGCCGGGGTAACCGGCCGGGGCAGCGGAAAATCCGGTGCGGATATCTAGGGGATTCCCCAGAATTCGCGGCGGAGATCACACGCGGTCCGGGCGTTCTCAGACCGCCGGCCGGTCCTCCTGGCCCGCCGGGCGCCAGCCCCGCGCCCGGCCTCGCGGGATCACCACCGCGGCGGCCGCCACGAGCAGCACCACTCCGCCGCCCGCGCCCGCGATCAGCAGCGCGCGGTGGAGCGGCTGCGGGGAGGCGGCCGGGGGAATCTTCGCGGGGGCCGGACGGGGTGTGGTGCCCTGCCGGTCGGTGAGGACGGTGGTCAGCGCCGCGTACGGGTCCAGCCGCGGCGGGACCGCCGGATAGGCCGCCGTGACCAGCTGGCGGGACACCTGGGCGGCGCTCATCCCCGGGTGCCGCGAACGCACCAGCGCCGCCGCCCCGGCGACGTTCGCCGCCGCCAGCGAGGAGCCGGAGCCGATGAAGTGCCCGGAGCCGCTCGGGCCGACGCTGACCGCCACGTCCCCCGGCGCCGCCAGATCCGCCCCCTCCTTCTCCGGCGCGTTCTTCGGGCGGGTGCCGTCCGGGCCGTAGTCCATGACCGACAGCACCCCGGGCGCGGCCGCGGGCCAGTACCAGGGGGCGGGCTCGGCCGGTTCGTTGGTCTCGGGGTCGTCGGGCATCGCGTCCGGCGCGAACGGGGCGACGACCAAGGCGTCGTTCCGCGTCGCGTACGCCACGGCGGCGGTCAGCACGGCCTTGCCGGTGGGCACCGCGCGCCCCACGTAGACGACCTTCGCGCCGCCGTCGACCGCGGCCCGGATCCCGCTCGCCAGCCGGTCCGCCGTGGGGTTGCCGCGGCTGTCCGTACCGCGCACCGCGAGGATCCGCGCCCCGGGCGCCGCGCCCGCCACGCCCGAACCCTTGCCGGGCGCGGCGGCGATCAGGCCCGCGGCGAAACTGCCGTGCCCCACGCAGTCGGTGCCCGCGCCACCGGCCGCGGTGACCCGCCCGGTCAGGGCCGGGATGTCCGTCCCCACACCGGTGTCCACCACCCCCACGGTCACGCCGTGGCCGTCCGCCAGCCGCCAGCTGCGGCTCAGGCCCAGCGCCTGCCGCGTCCACGGCTCGTCGCGGGCCGTCTCGCCCGACGCCTTGGTGCAGGGCGCGTCGGGGCCCAGAACGGCCGGGATGACGGGCAGTTCGACGGAGTCCGCGGTGGCGGGGGGAGCCTGGGCGGCCAGGGGTGCCGTGGCCAGCAGGGCGGCGGCCACCGCCCGTGCCGCCGTACGGCGAGGAGAACGAGCACGTCGCATGGCGCGCACGATACGCGCAGGACGTCACCACGGGGTAACGTGCACCGGGTACCAACTACCGTGGTGCGACCCGGGAGCGGGTCCACGGCCGGTCCCGCGGACCGGCGCCGGAGACACCTGGATGAGGGTGCCGCGGTTCCCGTAGCCTTTCCCCGCGTGCTCGTCCCTCCCTCCCCGGCTTCCGGCAAGCCCGGGCTCCGGGCACCGAGGGTCGGCAGCGGCATCACAACGAGGAGGTCCCAGCGTGTCACGGCAGTTGCTCACGGTCGGTCCGGACCAGCCGGAGGGCTTCCGGACGATCGGCGAGGCCCTGGAGAAGGCGCGCACGGGAGCGGTGATACGCGTCCGGCCCGGCCGTTACCGCGAGAACCTCACGGTCCGCACGCGCATCACCATCGCCGGTGACGGTGAGCGCGGCAGCGTGGAGATCTGCCCGCCCCGGGGCACCGCCGTGGTGCTCGTGGCGGACGCGGTGATGCTCACCGACCTGACCCTGCGCGGCGGCAACGAGGACCTGCCGGTGGTGGACGCGCCCCGGGGCCAGGTGGCCATGGACGGCTGCACCGTGGTGGGTTCGGGCTGGACGGCCGTCCTCGCCCGCGAGAACGGCTCGGTGGCCATCCGGGACTGCCGGATCTCCAACCCCGAGGGCGCCGGGGTCGTGGACACCGCGCCCACCGGCAGCGTGGTGGCCGACTCGGTCTTCGAGCACCTGGGCACCTCCGCCATCGTCCTCGGCGAGCAGGCCCGCACCACCGTCCGCGGCTGCCGGGTGCGGGACGCCCAGGGCAACGGCATCCTCGCCAACGGCGAGGCGCAGGGCCGGGTCGAGGACTGCGACGTGTCCGGCACCGAGAAGCCCTCCATCGCCCTCGAGGGCAAGTGCTCCACCCATGTGCTGCGCGCCCGTGTGCACGACACCTCGGTCGGCGTCTACATCACCAGCAGCTCCCGGCCCACCCTCGAAGAGGTCACGGTCACCGACACCTCCGGCCCCGGCATCGTCCTCTCCTCCGGTGCCGACCCGGAACTGCTGCGCTGTGTCACCTCCCGCACCAAGGGCAACGGACTGGCCGTCACCGAGCGCTCCCGTGGCACCTTCCAGGACTGCGCCTTCGACACCGCGACCGCCCCCGCGATCCGGGTGATCGGATCGAGCGCGCCGCTGCTCACCGGCACCACCGTGCGCGACTGCGCCGACAAGACCGCGTCCGTGCTGCTGGCCGAGGGGGCCTCGGCGGAGTTCGACCGGCTGGAGGTGGCCGACGCCGCCGGAGTCGGCATCTCCATCCGTACCAACGCCAATCCGCTGCTGAGCCGGGTGCGGGTGGCCGACGCACGCGGCCACGGCCTGGAGGTGGCCGAGGACGGCCGCGGGCGTCTTGAGGTGTGCACGGTCGAGAACGCGGAGGGCGCCGGCATCCGCATCTTCGACGGCGGCGCCCCCGACATCCGCGACTGCGCGGTGCGCGGGGCGGGCCAGGCCGGGATCGCGGTCGGCTCCGGCGGCCGCGGCACCCTCAGCGACTGCGAGGTCCGCTCCAGCGCCACCTCGGCCCTGCACGTGGAGGGCGGCGGCGAGGTGACCGCGCACCGCCTCCACCTGGCCGAGTCCGGCGCGCACGGCGCCCTGGTCGCCGAGGGCGCCCGGGCCACGCTGGAGGCCTGCCAGGTCACCGGCAGCACCGGCGACGGCATCCGGGTCGACAGCGCCGAGAAGGTCACCCTCACCGGCTGCACCACCCGGGACAACCGCGGCGCGGGGCTCAAGCAGTCCCGGCCCAGCGACCGGCTCACCGTCGAGGGGCTGGACAGCAGCGGCAACGCCGCCGAGGACGCCTGGGGCGAGACCGCCGGCGGAACCGGCGCCGAGACGGCCCCGGGCGGCTCGGGGAAGGCGCCGGAGGGCCCGCTGGAGGAGCTGGAGTCGCTCATCGGCCTGGCCGACGTCAAGCACCAGGTCCGCACCCTGATCAACCTCAACCAGCTCGCCCAGCGCCGCGCCAGCCTCGGCATGCCCGCCCCGCCGATGAGCCGCCACCTGGTGTTCTCCGGCCCGCCCGGCACCGGCAAGACCACCGTCGCCCGGCTCTACGGCGGCATCCTCGCCGACCTCGGCGTGCTGCGCTCCGGCCATCTGGTGGAGGTCTCCCGGGCCGATCTCGTCGCCCAGATCATCGGCGGTACGGCCATCAAGACCACCGAGGCGTTCAACGAGGCCCTCGGCGGGGTGCTGTTCATCGACGAGGCGTACACCCTGCTCTCCGACAGCAAGGGCTCCGGTGCCGACTTCGGCCAGGAGGCCATCGACACCCTGCTGAAGCTCATGGAGGACCACCGCGACGACGTGGTCGTCATCGCCGCCGGATACACCGACCAGATGACCACCTTCCTCGGCTCCAACCCCGGTCTGGCCTCCCGGTTCACCCGCACCATCGAGTTCGCCAACTACTCGGTGGACGAGTTGGTCACCATCACCGAGTCCATGTGCGGGGCCCACCGGTACGAGCTCGACCCGAGCACCCTGGGCGCCCTCGCCCGCCTCTACGAGCGGATGCCGCGCGACTCCACGTTCGGCAACGGCCGCGCGGCGCGCCGGGTGTTCGAGGAGATGGTGGACCGGCAGGCGTTCCGCCTGGGGTCGATGGCGAACCCGGCCGAGGCGGACCTCACGCTGCTGCTGCCCGAGGACGTCGCCGACGACGCGTCCGTCGGCGGCGCGGACAGCCCCCGTAACTCCAAGGACCTGCTGGCCGAGCTGGACGCGATGGTCGGCCTGGGCGCGGTCAAGCGCGAGGTGACCGACCTGGTCAACCTGCTGGAGGCCACCCGGCAGCGGCAGGCCGCGGGCCTGCCGACGCCGAAGATCAGCCACCATCTGATCTTCTCCGGCCCGCCCGGCACCGGTAAGACCACCGTCGCCCGGCTCTACGCGGACCTGCTGCACTCCCTCGGCGTGCTGAACACCGGTCAGCTGGTGGAAGTGGCCCGCGCCGATCTGGTCGGCCGCTACGTGGGACACACCGCGCAGCTCACCAAGGAGGTGTTCGAGCGCGCCTTCGGCGGGGTGCTGTTCATCGACGAGGCGTACACCCTCACCCCCGAGGGCGCGGGGTCCGACTTCGGCCAGGAGGCCGTGGACACCCTGCTGAAGCTCATGGAGGACCACCGGGACGAGGTGGTGGTCATCGCCGCCGGATACACCGAGGAGATGCGCCGCTTCCTGGCCTCCAACCCCGGTCTGGCCTCGCGCTTCAGCCGCACCGTCGAGTTCGAGCACTACGACTCGGAGGAGCTGGTCACCATCATGAGCGGCTACGCGGCCGCCTCCGGCTACGACTGCCCCGAGGAGACCCTGGCGGCGCTGCGCGCCTATGTGGACCTCATCCCGCGCGACCGTTCCTTCGGCAACGCGCGCACCGCCCGCCAGCTGCTGGAGGCGATGATGACGCGGCAGGCCCGGCGCATCGGCACCATGGCCGCGCCCGGGCTGGAGGACCTGCGGCTGCTGCGGCCCGAGGACCTGCCGGCGGGTTCCGCGCAACCCGCCGGCTGATCGGCGCCGCCGCTACGAGGAGGCCGTCTTCGCGGAGACGGCCTCCGTGTCCTCGCCGGGGGCGGTGGCCAGGATGAACTCGTACAGGTCCTCGTGGGTCAGCCCCAGCTCACCGGCGTCGATCCTGGCGTTCCACCGCTCCACCAGGTCCAGGTGCTCGCGCCAGGCCGCCCGGTTGCGCATGATGTCGCGCCGGTAGGTGACCAGGTCCATGGTGGCGAGGTTCCAGGAGTCCGGGCCGCCGCACAGGGTCTTCGCACGGATGCCCACCGAGCCCTGGTCGAGCGCGGCCGGGAAGGTGGCGCACACCATCGGGCGGTGGACGTACGCGCCGCACCGGGCCTTGCCGGGGGCGATCTCCATCAGGAACACGCACCCCTTGGTGTCCGGCCGGTGCCGGAGGTGGAGGTCGTACAGCGGGCCGCCGGGCCGGAAGCGGAAGTCGCTGTTGTCCTCCTCCTTGCCCTCCTTCAAGTAGACGAACTCCCTGGGGTGGACGGCCATTCCGGTCGCCAGCCTGCGGACGTCCGCGATGGTCACATGGACGTTGTACTCCCGGCAGCACCGGCCGCCGCAGTCGGCGCAGCCCGCCAGGTTCGCTCCGCCGCCGTTCACGCGACCACGTCCTCGGGCCAGGGCGCACCGGCTTCGCGCGCGGCCTGCGCCTCCAGCAGGTAGCGCTGGAAGTCCTCGGCGTCCGGCGGGGTCTCGGCCTCCCCGGCCAGCGCGTTCCAGCGGGCGACCAGCTCGAACCAGTGGTCCCGGTCGGCGGTCCACTGACGCTCGGCCTCGGCCAGCTCCTCCTCGTCGAGCCGGTGTCCGGGCCCGTCCGCGCGCTCGGTCTTCGCACCGGGCAGCGAGGGGAACATGCGGCAGGACACGGGGGCGAGTTCGCCCAGCCCGCAGCGGCCGGTGCCCTCCAGGGTGCGGATGTGGAAGACGCAGCCGTGGGCGGCGTTGGCCACCCGGAAATTCACCCGGCGCCGCGCGTTGTCCAGCACCACCCCGGTCGGATCGTTGGCGGCGGCCGGCGCGGTCTGCGTGAAGTGCCACGGCTCGAGGGCCAGGGTGCGGGCGATACGGACGAGGTCCGCGCCGGTGACGTAACGCGGTCCGCGATAGCACAGCGCCTTCGCTCGGGAGGTCTGCCATTGGGCTTCGGGGCCCGCGAGGCTGTCCACAGTCAATCCATCGTCCCCTTCGAACAGGGCGAACCGAGAAGCTTTTTCAACGTAGTCGCCAGTGAGCGTAGTCGAACGGATCTGTGAATCTCCCTGGAAAACGCCACCGATCGCGGAACGATCCTGTCCGCAAGGTGCGCGAGGCTGCGCTCATGACCGACCAGATGTGGAACCCCCTGCTACGGGACCAGCTCGCCCGGCACTGGACCCACCAGCTGCGCGACCGGCTCGACGGACTCACCGACGACGAGTACTTCTGGGAGCCCGTGCCCGGCTGCTGGAACGTGCGCCCGCGCGGCACCGGCACCGCCCCGGTGCGGGCCGGGTCCGGCGCGATGACCATCGACTTCGCGATGCCGGAGCCCGACCCGCCGCCGTTCCCGACGATCGCCTGGCGCCTCGGCCATGTGATCGTCGGCGTGCTGGCGATGCGCAACGCCGCGCACTTCGGCCGCACCCCCACCGACTACCAGTCCTACGCCTACGCCGCGACCGCCGCCGAGGCGCTGGCCCAGCTCGACGCGGAGTACGCCACCTGGCAGACCGGGGTCGAGGCCCTGGGCGAAGCCGGGCTCGCCCGCCCGTGCGGGGCGGCGGAGGGGCCGTACGCCGACCATCCGATGGCGGCGCTCGTGCTGCACATCAACCGCGAGATGATCCACCATCTGTCCGAGGTGTGCCTGCTGCGCGACCTCCACCTGCACACCCATCGGACCCCACGGGAGGCGAGCTGAGATGGCCCGCGACGTACAGATCACCTTCGACTGCGCCGACCCGGCCGGGCTGGCCGCGTTCTGGGCCGAGGCCCTGGGCTACCGGGTGCAGGACCCGCCCGGGGGCTTCGAGTCCTGGGATCAGGCCCTGGAGGCGATGGGTGTGCCGCCCGGGAGACGCGGCGACGCCTCGGCGCTGCTCGACCCCGACGGCTCCGGGCCGCGGCTGTTCTTCCAGCGGGTGCCGGAGGGCAAGCGGGCCAAGAACCGGGTGCACCTCGACGTACGGGCCGCGCCCGGGCTGGAGGGCGAGGCGCGGATGGCGGCCCTGGAGGCGGAGGCCGAACGGCTGATCTCCCACGGCGCCACCCGGCTGGAGCGCCACGAGCCCGCTCCGCCGCTCCTCACCGGGCACCTGGTGATGGCCGACCCCGAGGGCAACGAGTTCTGCCTCGACTGACCGGGGACTCCTCTCAGCCCCGCTCGGACGGCTCCGGGCGGGGCGCCGAGGCGTCCGCGGCCGCGTCGATGACCTCGCCCAGGGTCGCCCGGGAGCGCTGCAGGTCCCCGATCATCCGGTCGATGCGGTCGCGCTCCGCCAGCAGGTCGGTGACCAGCCGGGCGTCGGCGGTGGCGGAGGGGCCGCCGTCCGCGTCCCGCATGCAGGGCAGCAGCTGCGCGATCTTGGAGCTGCACAGCCCGGCCGCGTACAGCTCCTGGATGCGGACCACGCGGTCGACCGCGCCCTCGGTGTAGTCGCGGTGCCCGCCGGGGGTGCGCTCCGCCGTCAGCAGGCCCTGCTCCTCGTAGTAGCGCAGGGACCGCTCGCTCACCCCGGTACGCCTGGCCAGCTCACCGATCCGCATGACGCACCTCACTGTCTTCGCGGTTGAACCTGACACTGATGTTAACTCCTAGCTTGGCGGGCATGACGGATACACACCTGGCCCCGGACCTCTTCGCCCCCGCCCGCCTCGGCCCGCTGCGCCTGGCCAACCGCCTGGTCATGGCACCGATGACGCGCAACCGCGCCACCGCCGACGGCGTTCCCACCCCCCTCATGGCCACCTATTACGCCCAGCGCGCCTCCGCCGGGCTCATCATCGCCGAGGCCGCCACGCCCAACGCGGTCGGCCAGACCTACCCGAACATCGCCGCCATCCACAGCGCCGCGCAGGTGGCCGGATGGCGCCGGGTCACCGACGCGGTACGCGCCGCGGGCGGCGGACAGATGTTCCTGCAGCTCCAGCACGGCGGCCGGAACGGCCACCCCGACACCAGCGGCCTCACCCCGGTCGCGCCCTCCCCCATCCCGCTCCCCGAGCCGATCCACACCCCGGCCGGGAGGCAGCCCGCGGTCACCCCGCGCGCGATGACGGCCGACGACATCCGCACCACCGTGGCCGACTTCGCGACCGCCGCCCGCAACGCCCTGGAGGCAGGCTTCGCCGGTGTCGAGGTGCACAGCGCCAACGGCCATCTCCTCCACCAGTTCCTCGCCCCGAACACCAACCGGCGCACCGACGCCTACGGCGGCCCGATCGGCCACCGCGTCCGCTTCGCCGTCGAGGTCGCGGACGCGGTGGCCGCCGAGATCGGCGCCGAGCGGACGGGCCTGCGCATCTCCCCCGGCAACACCGTCAACGGCATCGAGGAGGGCGAGGAGACCGGCGACCTGTACGCGGCGCTCGTCTCGGCGCTGGCCGACCGGGGCCTGGCGTATCTCCACGTCGGCTTCGCCGACCCGGACTCCCCCGTCTACCAGGACATCCGCAAGCGGTGGCCGGGCACGCTGATGGCCAACCCCGTGCTCCCCGCCGACCGGATCCCCGACGACGGCGGCAGGCACGCGGCCGAACGCCTGCTGGCGGCCGACGCCGACCTCATCGCCCTCGGCCGCCCGTTCCTCGCCAACCCCGACCTGGTCGCGCGGCTGCGCGACGGCAGCGCCGTCAACCCGGTCCGGGACCGGTACCTGATGTACGTGGGCGGGGAGACCGGCTACACCGACTACCCCGTCGCCGGCGCGTAGCGGACGCCGCTCAGATCAGCTCCAGGACCCGCACGCCGTAGGGGTCCAGCCCGATCTCGGCGACGGGTTCGCCCGTCGCGAGGTCGTGCGGTTGCCCGTCCGCCACCGGCCGTACCGTCAACGCCTCCGGCGACTGGCTGACCAGCCACATGAACCGCCGCCCGTCCTCGTGCACCAGCACATCGGCGCCGACATACGGGGTGTCGACCGTCACCGCCCGGTCCGCACCGGCGAGTTCGGCGAGCGCCGCGTACAGCCGGTGGGTCTGCTCGGGGTTGACGTGGGCGGTGCGCGCCGCCATGTGCTCCAGCGGGTACGTGGCCAGCACGGTGCGGCCACGACCGGTCTCGTGGACCAGGAGCGCGGGCCGGCCGTGGGCGTCGGTGGCCACCACCCGGGCACCACGGGGGACGACGGGGAGGTAGGCGCGGGAGTCCTCGTTGCCCGCGACGGGGAACCGCAGCGTCTCCCCGGCGGCCAGCGGGCCGAAGTCCTCGGTGAAGGTCATGGCGAGGATGTCGTCCTCGATGGGCTCCGCCACCCCGTACGACAGCTGCAGCTCGACCCCGAACAGCGCGTCCAGGCCGTCGAACCAGGGGCCACGGGTGCCCGGGTGTTCACCGGAGCAGAAGGAGAGGTACACGGTGGCGCCGTCGCGGGCCCGCCGCTCCAGCGCGCGCCGGGTGCGGGTGGTCAGCTGGCGCGTCGAGGGCAGCAGATACAGCGCGGCGTCACCGGCCAGGCCGTCCGTCTCACGGGTGAGCCCCACCGGCAGGTCGGCGGCGCGCGCGGCGGCGTACGCCTGGTGGAGCGAGGTGAAGATGAGCGGCCGGTCGGCGGGGCGGCTGTAGGGGTAGTCACGCTCCAGGAACGCGGGCACCACCAGCGCCGCGCCCGTGTCCGAGCGGCGGCAGCGCGGGAAGTCCACGCGCCGCAACACCTCCGCGAACGAGCGGAGTTCGAGGAGCGGGGGCTTGGGCGCGCCGGTGGAGTCGGTGATGCCGAAGTGCATTTCGAAGGGGTGGTGGTCGTACGGGGACCGGTCCCACAGGTCGTCGTAGTCGGTGTTGTTCCAGGCGATCCAGCCGGTGGCCCCGCCGAGGAGGGAGTTGTGCAGCGTCTGGCGGTAGTACACGGCGGCGTTCTCGGCGGACACCGTGTCGGTCGACACCCCGAACTCCTCCAGCACCACGGGCGCGCCGGTCACCGCGGCCAGTTCGCATTCGAAGGCGGCGCGGTGGTGCTGCCGTACCCGGTCGGTGTCGGAGCGGTAGACGTGCGGGCCGACGAAGTCGACGTAACCAGCGGTCTCCCGCAGCGAGAAGCCGTTGTCCCGGCCGGACACCTCGATGCCCCACGCGCCGTCCCCGAGCGACACCGGCTGGGTGCCACCGGCCGCCCGCACCGCGTTGCACATGGCCTGGGCCCAGGCGGTCACGATGTCACTGGAGGGCGGATCGACCTGGTAGACACGGCCGTAGCCCGGCATCTCGTTGGTGATCAGCCAGCCGGTGACCGCCGGGTGGTCGGTGAAGCGGCGGGTCATCTGCGACACGAACCACGCCTGGCGGCCGACCATCCACACGTCCTCGTACAGGTCGCGGCCCCCGCGCCAGGCCGGATCCCAGTTCTCGCCGGACATGTGGCCGACGATGAAGGTGGGGATGGTGGCCATGCCCGCTTCGGTGTGCGCGTCCAGGAAGTCGCGGAAACGCTCGCACGACGCCTCGTCGATCCGGTGCGGTTCGGGGTGGAAGTCGGGCCAGTAGAAGAAGGAGCGGGTCATGGTCAGCCCGTGTTCGCGCAGCACCCCCAGCTCCTCGCGGACCGTCGTGGGGTCGTAGTCGCGCCACATCAGGGGCCCGCCGGTGCGGGACCAGAAGTTGGCGCCGAGCCAGGGCAGGACGGCGGGGTGGTGGGTGAGCTGGGCGCTGTGGCGTCGCATGGGCTCTCTATCTGTCGCGTATTCGAATCAGCGTGGCGCGGGGCCGGTGGAGTCGCGGGCGACGAGGCGGGGACGCCCGTCGAGCCGGGCGTCCCCGGCGTCCTCGCCGCAGCGGGCCAGGAGCAGCCGCGCGGCGGCCGCGCCGACCTGCCGCACCTGCTGGTCGACGGTGGTCAGGCGCGGGTGCAGCCAGCGGCCGATCGGCAGGTTGTCGTAGCCGACGACGGACAGGTCGGCCGGGACCCGCAGGCCGGTGCGCTGTGCGGCGCCGATGCCGCACACCGCCATGGAGTCGTTGGCGTACACGATGGCCGTGGGCGGGTCCGCCGCGTCCAGCAGGGCCTCGGTGGCGGCGGTGGCCGCCGCTTCGGAGAAGTCCGTGTGCAGCACGGCGAAGGGCCGCCGGCCCGCGGTGCGCAGGCCCTCCTCGAAGTGGCGGCGGCGCAGCCGGGTGTGCTGCAGTTCGGCCGGTCCCGCCACATAGGCGACGCGCCGGTGGCCGAGACCGATCAGATGGCCGACCACCTCGCCCACGCCCGCGCCCTGGTGCCCCAGGCCGACGCCCGGCACGGCCGCGTCCGGGTCGGGCGCGCCGAGCATGACGGCGGGCAGGCCGAGCCGGGTCAGCAGCGCGGGCCGGGGGTCGTCGGTGCGCGCGTCGGTGAGCACGGCACCGTCGACGCGGCCCTCCGCCGCCAGGCGTTCGTACAGCGTGCTCTCCTCGTCGACATCGGTGACCAGGTGGAGGAGCAGCCCGTATCCGCGCGGCGCCAGCTCGCCCTCGATGCCGGTGATCAGCTCGCTGAAGTGCGGGTCCGCGCCGAGGACATCGGTGGGGCGGCGTACGACGAGGGCGAGGGTACGGGTGCGGGCGCTGCGCAGCGCGGCGGCCGGGGCGCTCGGCGACCAGCCGAGGTCCACGGCGGCGTCCAGGATGCGGCGCCTGGTGGCTTCGGAGAGCCGCCCCTTGTTGTTGAAGGCCTGCGAGACGGCGGCGGTCGATACGCCGGCGACGGCGGCGACGGCCTTGATGGTGGGCCGCCGCCCCTGGACACCTTGGCCGGGCACCGTGCTCACATCTTCACCGCCCCGCTGATGAGCGCCCGCTGCATGCGCTTCTGCAGCACGGTGTAGACGGCCCACACCGGCACGAGGGTGAGGATCGTGCCCGCGGTGAGCACACCGTAGTCCGTTCCCGTGATGGCCTTGAGGGTGGGAAGCGCCACCTGCACGGTGCGCTGGGCGGGGTCCGGGCCGATGATGACGAGCGAGTACAGGTACTCGTTCCAGAAGGTCAGAAAGTTCAGCAGCAGCACGGTCGCGATCCCCGGCAGGCACATCGGTGTGTAGACGTGGCGCAGGACGGCGAAGGTGGTGGCGCCGTCGATGCGGGCGGCCTCCTCCATCTCCGCGGGCACGGTCCGCATGAACTGCACCAGGATCACCACCGACAGCGGCATCGCCGTGGCCGGGAGGAACAGCACCATGAAGGTGCGCGTGTGGAACAGTCCGGTCGCCGCGGCCAGCAGGAACGTCGGGAAGAGCGCGGCGAAGGTGGGGATGAGGAAGCCGAGCGAGAACACCTTCTCCAGCGCCGAGGCCAGCCGCCCCGTGGAGCGGGCCAGCGCGAACGCGGCGGGGATGGCCAGCGCGAGGGTGAGGACGAGTGACGCCACCGTCACCAGGCCGGAGTTGACGACCGCGAGTCCGAGGTCGGCGCGGTGGAAGGCGGTGGAGAAGTTGCCCGGGTCCAGGGACGACGGCGGCGCGAAGGGGCCGGCGAAGATCTCCTCGTTGGTCTTGAAGGCGGAGGAGAGGAAGTAGTAGAGCGGGACGACCAGCAGCACCACATAGGTCCACACGAGGACGTGCGCGGGCAGCCAGGACTTGCCGAGCTTCATGGTGAGCTCTCCCCTCAGTAGTTCTGGCGGAAGGTGCGGCGGATGAGCAGGAGGCCGACGAGTCCGGTCAGGAAGAGGAACACGCCCACGGTCTGGCTGTAGCCGAGGTCGGCCGCGATGAACGCCTTCTGGTAGACGAGGAAGGACAGTGTCGTGGACGAGGCGCCGGGGCCGCCCTGGGTGAGCAGCAGGACGTGCTGGGCGGAGCCGAAGAGGGTCCACAGGAACTGCAGCATCGTCACCACGCCCACGTAGTCGCGGATGACGGGGAAGTGGATGCGCCACATGGTCCGCCAGTGCCCGGCCCCGTCCAGCTGCGCGGCCTCCCCGACCTCGTCCGGCACGCTGGACAGGCGGGCGGCGAACAGGACGGCCGTGAAGCCGATGCCGCTCCACAGGTCCAGGGCGATCAGACAGCTGAGCGCCGTCGACGGCGACGCGAGCCACGCGTCGGTCAGCGACTCCAGCCCCACCGCCCCCAGCGCCCCGTTGACCAGGCCGTCCGGGGAGAGGGCGGCGTAGAACACCATCGCCTTGGCGGGGGTGGAGATCAGCCCCGGGACGAACAGCAGATACCGGATGACCCGGTGTCCCGGTGGCCGCTGCGCCACGTAGTAGCCCAGCATGTACGCGCACACGATCATCACCGGCAGCGCCACGGCCAGCTGCACGGCAGTGTTGCGCACCGCGTCCCAGAACACCGGATCGTCGAGGACGGTACGGACGTTGCCGAGCCCGGCGAACGTGACCGGCTGCAGCATCCCCGGCCAGCGCAGGGCGGCGACGACGAAGATGGCGGCCATCGGGCCGACCATGAAGACCAGGTACCAGACCAGGGCCGGTACGGCGAGGATCGTGCCGCCGTCGCGCCGTACGCGGCGCGGTGCGGACGATGACGGGACCGGGCGCCGGGAGGCGGTCCCGCCCCGGGTGGGCGTCAGCGTCGTCATGGGGTGACTCCCGGAAGGTTCGGGCAGACGGGGAGGGGGTCTCACGCGCCGCGGTAGGCGGCTTCGAGGGCGGCGCGCACCTTCGCGGCGCCGGTCCCGCGGGTGAAGGACGTGCTCGTCGCGGTGATGAGCGGCTGGGTCGCGGCGGGCGGGACGTACACGTCCGGCAGCAGCGCCTGGCTCACCCGGCCGCCGAGCCGCTGCGCCGCGGCCACCAGCGGGAAGCCGGTACTCACCGTGCCGGTCCGCAGGGCCATGTCCCGGCCGCTCTCCTCGATGAACCGCGCCACGGTGTCGGGCCGGTACATGAAGCGCACGAACTTCCTCACGGCCTCGATCTTCTTGGTGCCGTTCGGGCTGATCCAGAAGCCGATCAGGGTGTAGGTGCGCAGGATCGTGGGCTTGTCGTGGGCCGCTCCCGGCGCGAGCGGCCAGCCGCCCACCTCGGTCCGCCGCGCCACCTTCTTTGGCACCTCGGCCAGCGCCGAGGACATCGCGGATTCGATGGCCGCGGCGCCGGTGTTGAACTGGGTGGTCATCGAGTCCGAGGTGAGGCCCTGCGCCTTGTCGACGAAGACACCGGCGTCGCGCAGCTCCACGAAGTAGTCGATCCCCTGCCGCGCGCCCCGGCTCCCGCTGAAGTCGCCCGTGGCGAAGACGTGCCGGGCCTCGTCCCCGGTGAGGAAGGTCTGGATGATCTGCGCCAGCAGCTTCTGCCCGGTCCAGTCGTTGCCTCCGACGGTCACCGGGCCGATGCCCTTGGCGCGCAGCTTCCGCGCGGCGCCGATCAGCGCGTCGCCGGTACGGGGTATCCCGTCCACCCCGGCCCGCTCCAGCAGCGTGGTGTTGTAGGCGATGGGCCAGTTGGTGGCGAAGTACGGGAAGGCCCGCAGCCGCCCCTTCCCGTCGGTCCAGGACGTGAGGGCCTCCGGCAGGACCCGTTCCCGCAGCCCCCAGTCGTCCAGATAGCCCGCGACGTCGACCGTGGCGCCCACATCCGTCCAGGCCAGTGTCTTGGCGTACAGGTTGACCATGACGACGTCCGGCTCCTTGCGGGCCAGCCGCGAGGTTTCGTAGACCTGTGCCAGATCGTCGCCGTTGACGAGGTTCTTGACCTTCAGCCCGGGGTTCTCGGCGCGGAAGCGCCGCAGGGCCGCCAGATAGGTCGGGGAGCCCGGCGCGGTGGTGCCCAGCTGGCTGTGGACCACGAGCGTATGCGGATCGGAATCCGCGGCGGCCAGCGCGGAGCAGCCGGACAGGGCGGGCAGGGTGGTCGCGGCGGCGAATCCGGACCCGGCGGCGAGGAAGCCGCGCCGACTCAGGCGTGAGCGCACAACGGATGTCTCCAACCAGGGCGGTTAACGGATTGGTTAATCGATATACCGGCGAGGGTGCGAGGACAGTAAGGGCCGCTCCGGCACCGGTCAACCCCTTGAGCGCCTACGGGCCGGGCTTCCACGGCCGTGCTGATCACCTCGTCGGCGGTGTGCTGGTCGCTCAGGTCGCCGACGACCGCGCGGGCGGTGCCGCCGCCCGCTTCGATCTCCTTGACGACCGCCTCGGCGCCGTCGGCGTTGAGATCGGCGACGAGGACCTTGTCGCCGAGCTGCGCGAACCGCAGCGCCGTGGCGCGTCCGATCCCCTACCCGGCGCCGGTGACGACGACGCCGCGCCCTTGTGATCCGGTGGTGCTGCTCATGCTGCCGCTCCTTCCAGGAGGGACACGGCCTGCCGCCAGGGCCTGCGGGCGGCGAGGGCCTGTTGCCAGGGGCGGATGCTCTTGGGTGGCATGCCGACGGTCAGGACGCCGGCGAGGTGGTCACCGGTGCGGTAGACAGCGGTGAACTTCCGTTGCTCCAGGCTGCCTTCGGCGATCCGCATCTCGTCGTGGCCGCGCAGGTAGCCGTAGGCGCGGATCTTCATGTCGTACTGGTCGGACCAGAAGTAGGGGACGGGCGCGAAGGGACGCTGGGCGCCCAGGAGGTTGCGGGCGGCGGCCATGCCCTGCTCGGCGGCGTTCGTGCGGTGCTCGATCCGCATCGACGTGCCGAAGAGCGGGTTGTGCCAGCGGGCAACGTCACCCGCGCCGTACACCCCGGGCGCGGCGGTGCAGTACGCGTCGCAGACCAGCCCGTCGTCCAGGCCCAGCCCGCTGCCGGTCAGCCACTCGGTGTTGGGCCGGGAGCCGACGGCCACCAGCACCGTGTCGGCCTGCACCGTGCTGCCGTCGTCGAGGCGTACGCCGCCGGGGACGATCTCGCTGACCCCGGTCCCGGTGCGCAGGTCCACGCCGTGGTCCACGTGGGCCTGGGCGAGCATGCGGCCGACGTCCTCGCCGACCGCGTGGGCCAGCGGGACGGGCGCGGGTTCCAGGAGGGTCACGTGGGTGCCCAGGTCGGCTGCCACAGCGGCGGCTTCGGCGCCGAGGAATCCGGCGCCGACGACGGCCAGGGTGCGGCCGGGGCCGAGGCGGTCCTTGAGGGCGAGGGCGTCGTCTGGGGTGCGCAGGACGTGGGCCGGTGGGCCGGGCAGACGCCGGGGGCGGACTCCGGTGGCCACGATCAGTCCGTCGTACGGCACTTCGGAGCCGTCGGACAGCAGCACTGTCCGGGCCGCGACGTCCGCCCCGATGGCCTCGTGGCCGTAGCGGGCGTCCAGGTCAAGGGCGTCGAGGTCGGCAGGGGTGCGCAGCGGCAGCCGGTCGGGGCTCCAGGCGCCGGAGAGGATCTCCTTGGACAGGGGCGGGCGGTCGTAGGGGGCGGCGGGTTCGTCACCCATGAGGGTGAGGGGGCCGATGTGGCCCTCCCGGCGGAGGGTTTCGGCGGCGGCGAGGCCGGCGGCGGAGGCGCCGACGACGACCACGCGGCCGGTCGGGGGCACGCTCACGACTCCTCCAGGCGGATGGCGGCCGCGGGGCAGACGGTGGCGGATTCGCGGACGGCGTCGTGGAGTTCGGCCGGCGGAGTCTCGTCGAGGAGGACGACCATGCCGTCCTCGTCGCGCTGGTCGAAGACGTCGGGGGCGAGCAGTACGCACTGGCCCGAGGCGACGCACTTGGGGACGTCGACTTCTACACGCATGACGTTGTGCATGACGTTTCTTCCCTGCTCTTGGTGGGGGGGGGATCAGGTGGTTGCGGTCACCACGTGACGGGCAGTTCGCGGACGCCGTAGACGGCGGTGGCCTGCTTGAAGGCGACCTCCTCCATCGGTACGGCGATCTTCAGACGGGGAAGCCGGCGGAAGACCTCGGGCAGGACGATCTGGAGTTCGGCGCGGGCCAGCGGCTGGCCCAGGCACTGGTGGATGCCGTAGCCGAAGGCCAGGTGCTGGCGGACGTTGGCACGCTCCAGGTCCAGGTCGTCGGGGTTCGAGAAGAACTCCGGGTCGCGGTTGGCGACATGGACGGGAACGATCACGCCCTCGCCCGCGTGCAGGGTCACACCGCCGATGGTGACGTCCTCGACGGCGGTGCGGCGCAGTCCGCCGTGCACGATGGACAGGTAGCGCAGGAGTTCCTCCACTGCGCTCGCGACCTGGTCCGGTCCGCCGAGGATGTGCGGTATCTGGTCGGGGTGGCTGAGGAGGGTGATGGTGCTCAGCGCGATCATGTTCGCCGTCGTCTCATGGCCGGCGAACAGCAGGAAAGCGCTCAGGTCGGCGGCGTCCTGGTCGGTGATCACGCCCCCGTCCACCTGAGCGGCGAGGCGGGTGACCACGTCGTTCCCGGGCGTGGTGTGCTTGGTCCGCACGAGGCCCAGCAGATACTCGCCGAGGTTGGCGAACGCCCGGGCGGATTCCTCTGCCGGGGCGTTCAGATCGACGAGGGCCTTCGACTGCTCCTGGAAGAACGGATGGTCCTCGTAGGGCACACCCAGCAGCTCGCAGATCACCAGGGACGGCAGCGGCAGCGCGAAGTGCTCCACGAAGTCGGCGGGACCGCTCAGCTCGGTCAGGCCGGTGAGGAGCTCGTCGGTCAGGCGGGCGATGGCCGGGCGCAGCTCGTTGATGCGCTTGACCATGAACTCCCGGGTCAGGGTGCGCCGCATCGCCGCGTGGATGGGGTCATCGTGGCTCGCGAAGAAGCCGCGCGGGTTCTGCGGCTGGCCTTCCCTGAAGGTGGGTGCGCCGGGGTGCGCCGGGTCGGAGCTGAACGCCGGGCTGCCCAGTACCGCCCGGGCGTCCTCCCAGCGGGTCACCAGCCACGGAGTGAGCCGTCCCTCCCACAGGGAGACACGGGTGACGGGCTGTTCCTCACGTAGCTGCGCATACAGCGGCGGGGGGTCCAGGGGCGCGGCCTGCGGGCGGGTGAGCGTAAACGCGGGGAGGGTCGGAGACGAGGTCATGACTGTGCCTTTCCAGCATCGATTAACGCCGTTAGCCGAAGGATTGTTAGACTAACAGCGTTAACCGATGAATCGGAAGCCCGGATGTCGGACCCGACGAAGCACCGACCGCCGGCGACAGGAGGTACCGAGGGTCGGTAGGCTGCTGCGGGAAGCGAGGAGAAGGCCATGAAGTCGCAGGTCGAGCGGGTACCCAACGTGCGGGGCGAAGGCGAGCGGCTGCGGCAGGAGATCCTCGACGCGGCGACCCGCATCCTGGAGGAGACGGGGCGCGAGGACGCGCTCTCTCTGCGCGGGGTCGCTCGCGAGGTCGGCATTTCCGCGCCCAGCGTCTACCTGCACTTCAAGGACAAGGCCGACCTGGTCTCCACCGTCCTCGACGCCACCTACCGCACACTGGCCGTCGTGATGAGCGAGGCCGGCGAGTCGGCCGCCGCGGCAGGCGCGAGCCCGTTGGGGCGCGTGCGGGCCACCGTCAAGGCCTACCGCAGGTTCGCCATCGACAAGCCCCGCCGCTACCGGCTGATGTTCAGCCTGGAGTACGAGCCCGAGCGTCGGCCCTCCACCGACCACCCCATCGTCACCGTGCTCCAGGCGTGGACCGATACGGCTGACGCCTACCTCGCCGAAGCGGCCCCCGGCCGTCGGACGGAGGCACGGAACTTGGGTATCCACCTGTGGACCGCCCTGCACGGCCAGCTCGTCCTGTGGCACACCCTGCCGGGCCCCGTAGCCAGCAGCGAAGCCATCCTGATCGAGCTGGAGGAGTCCTTGCTGCGCTGCCTGCTCCCGGCATCGCAGACTCCGAGCCCCACTGAGTGACAGGCCGGGAAGGCTCCTTGTCCCCGGAAGGTGGACGGGAGCGCCCGATCACTCTTTGAGCGGTCGGCAGGCCCGACCAGGAAGTCGGCAAGCGGTGATCCCGGGGTATCGGCGTCGAGCCCGGCACCCGGGCGGCGCCGACGGGGACGCCGGGCACACTCGCTCTCCTCGCCGACCCGCCGCGCACCGCAGAGCCGGCACCCGTTGCGGATCGCGGGACGTCGCGATCACCTCGCGCCGCGTCCGTGTCTTGCACCGTGGCGTAGAGCTGCCATTCGAGCCTGACGCCACCCCTTCCTCGACGGCGTCCGCCAATCGCCGTCCGTGATGGCGAGACGCCGCGCTCGGATCAACCCCGACCAGGGTGCCACCTCGCGCTTGGGTAGTCCCACCGGGATCTGATTGACGCATTGAGACAGATGAGCTGGTCGGAATCGCCGGCCTGTTGCTGTTGGCCGGACATGAGACGACCTCGAACATGCTGGGTCTGGGCACCCTGGCCCTGCTGCGGCACCCCGAACAACTCACCTTGCTCCGCGACGATCCCGCCCGGATCGAGCCGGCCGTGGAAGAGATGCTGCGCTGGCTGTCCATCGTGCAAATGGACGCGCTGGCGCGACGCCGCCGTCTCCGGAGTCCGGGTGCAAGGCCTTGGGGGTGCAACGGAAGCGCTGCCCACCCGGTGTGGCCTGGTGGGCAGCGTGGGCGGCGGACGAGTCGGCCTGTACGCCGGGTTCTGTCTCCCGTGGGCCTTACGGCCCGCGGGGAGGCGGCCATCCATCTAGGGCCGACGTTGCCGCCGGCCTCGTGCGGTCTACCCGCGGACTCGGGCGGGCAGCCCTCGATCATCCGCGCAGAGCCACCTTGCGGCGGCTCCTCTTGACCTTGCTCCGGGTGGGGTTTACCTAGCTGCCCAGGTCACCCTGGGCACTGGTGGTCTCTTACACCACCGTTTCACCCTTACCGGGCGCCTTGCGGCCCCGGCGGTCTGTTTTCTGTGGCACTGTCCCGCGGGTCACCCCGGGTGGGCGTTACCCACCACCCTGCCGTGTGGAGCCCGGACGTTCCTCGGCGGGACCCCCAAAAGGACCCCGACGCGACCGCCCGGCCGGCTCGTCCGCCGTAGTGACCATGGTACCGGCCCGGGCGGGGCGGCTCAGACGAAGCGGGTCGTCTCCAGGGAGAAGGAGAACGGAGCGGGCAGCTCGAGCTGCTTGCCGAAGGGGACCGTGACGTGCTGGCGGTAGTCGCCGTTCTCCGGGTCGCTGAAGAGCGTCACGTCGCTGTTGTCCCGGTCGACGAGGAGGTAGAGGGGGATGCCCCCGCGGGCGTAGCAGTGGCGCTCGGCCTTGCGGTCCCGGTCCGGTTTGGTGGAGGTGACCTCGACGACCATGGACACGCCCTCACAGGGCATCCAGGGCTCGGCGCCCCGGAACAGCCGGAGCTCTCTGGGGGCGAAGGTGCCATCCGGGATCACATGGTTGCGAACGCAGAGCCCGCCACGCGGGACCTTGAGCCCCTTATTGCCCGAGACCTGCATGTCCACGGCGGCCTTGGTGATCACCTCCTTCATGATGCAGCTGAGGTGGTGCTCGTGGTCTCCGTCGGGAGGCGGGGTGAGCACGATCTCGTCGTCGATCAGCTCGGCCCGGAAGCCTTCCGGTGTCTCCAGGGCCAGGAAACCCTCGAGCACCACTTCCGCATGGGTGGAGGGCAGTTCGCGCGACATTCCGTCAGCCTAGGCAGGCAGGGGTCGGCACCTCGCGGAAAGCGTCTGCGTCACTCGATCGTGTCGCAGACATGCCGCGGCGGCCGGTCTCGACAGACCCCGGCGCGGGCGGGGACACTGCCTCGACGGCTGGGCCGCGTACCGCACCCCCACCACCCGCGAGGACACCGTGAGCGACGACCCCGTGAACAGCGACTGGTGGCGGCAGGCCGTCATCTATCAGGTCTATCCCCGCAGCTTCGCCGACTCCGACGGCGACGGGATCGGTGATCTGCCCGGGGTCACCAGTCGGCTGCCCTACCTCGCCCGGCTCGGCGTGGACGCCGTGTGGCTGAGCCCCTTCTATCCGTCCGCGCTCGCCGACGGCGGCTATGACGTGGCCGACTACCGCGACGTCGATCCGCGGCTCGGCACCCTCGACGACTTCGACCGGATGGTCGCGGAGGCGGACCGGCTCGGGCTCAAGGTGATGGTGGACATCGTCCCCAACCACACCTCCAACGACCATGCCTGGTTCCAGGAGGCCCTGCGCGCGGGCCCCGGCGATCCGGCCCGGGAGCGGTACGTCTTCCGGGAGGGGCGGGGGCCGGGCGGGGGGCTGCCGCCCACCGACTGGGTCTCGTGCTTCGGCGGTCCCGCGTGGACCCGGGTGCCCGACGGGCAGTGGTACCTGCACCTCTTCGCCCCCGAGCAGCCCGATCTCAACTGGGACCACCCGGAGGTGCGCGCCGACTTCCTCACCACGTTGCGCTTCTGGTCCGACCGGGGCGTGGCCGGTTTCCGGGTGGACGTCGCGCACGGGCTGGTCAAGGACCTGGCCGAGCCGCTGCGCGACATCGGGGAGGTGCCCGGATACGAGCCGGAGGACCTGCCGGAGGACGGCAGCCATCCGCTGTGGGACCGCGACGAGGTGCACGGGATCTTCCGCGAGTGGCGCACCGTGTTCAACGAGTACGATCCGCCGCGCGTCGCGGTCGCCGAGGCGTGGGTGCGCAATTCGCGCCGGGTGTCGTACGCCCGCGCGGACGAGCTGGGCCAGGCGTTCAACTTCGACTTCCTCAATGCCCCGCTCAACGCCCCCGCCCTGCACTCGGTCATCGACGGCGCGCTGTCCGCCGCCCGGGAGGCGGGGGCCTCGGCCACCTGGGTGCTCTCCAACCACGATGTGATCCGGCACCGCACCCGGCTCGCCCTGCCGGACGATCTGACGGGCGCGGGCCGGGACGCCTGGCTGCTGGCCGACGGCCGGGAGCCGGAGACCGACCTCGCGCTGGGGCTGCGGCGGGCCCGTGCCGCGACGTTGCTGATGCTGGCCCTGCCCGGTTCGTCGTATCTCTACCAGGGCGAGGAGCTGGGGCTTCCGGAGGTCGCCGACCTGCCCGTGGACGTGCTGCGGGACCCGACCTGGGAGCGCAGCGGCCACCGGGTCAAGGGCCGGGACGGCTGCCGGGTGCCGCTGCCGTGGACGCGCACCGGCCCGTCGTACGGCTTCGGCGCGGGCGGGGCGTGGCTGCCGCAGCCGGAGGGGTTCGGGGAGCTGTCGGTCGAGGCGCAGGAGGGGGACGCCGGTTCGACGCTGGAGCTGTACCGGGAGGCGCTGCGGCTGCGGCGGGAACTGCTGCGCGAGGGGACGGACGAGACGGTGGAGTGGCTGGGCTCGGTCGCCGAACTGAGCGCCGGGGTGCTGCGCTTCCGCCGCGTCGGTGGCTGGCACAGCGTCACCAACCTGTCGGCGGCCGCCGTGCCGCTGCCCGCCGTGGGCGAGATGGTGCTGAGCAGCGGGCCGCTGACGGACGGCGGGGCCGGGCTGCCGCCGGACACCACGGTGTGGCTGCGGGCGACGGGCGCGTAGGCCGTAGGCTGCTGGGCCGGGGCGGCGCCCACCGGCACCGCACCGCACCGCGCCGTACCGCCGAAGCTCGAAGGAGAGACCGTGCTCGTCCTGCTGCCGCCGTCCGAGGGAAAGGCCACGGGAGGCTCCCGATCCCCGCTGGACCTGGGATCGCTGTCGCTTCCGGGGCTGGGCGAGGCCCGGGCCCGGGTGCTGGAGGAGCTGGTCACGCTGTGCTCGGGCGACGAGGCGAAGGCGGCCGAGGTGCTGGGGCTGAGCGCGGGGCTGCGCGGCGAGGTCGCCAAGAACGCGGCGCTCCGGTCGGCCGGGACCCGGCCCGCCGGGGAGATCTACACCGGTGTGCTGTACGACGCGCTCGGCCTCGCCTCCCTCCCCGCCCCCGCCCGGCGGCGGGCGACACGCTCGCTGCTGGTCTTCTCGGGGCTGTGGGGCGCGGTACGGATCGGGGACCGCATCCCGTCGTACCGCTGCTCGATGGGGGTCAAGCTGCCGGGTCTCGGCGCGCTCGGCGCCTTCTGGCGTACGCCGATGGCCACCGTCCTCCCGGAGGCCGCCGGGAACGGGCTGGTCCTCGACCTGCGGTCGGCGGCGTACGCGACGGCGTGGAAGCCGAAGGGGGAGGTCGCGGAGCGCACGGCCACGGTGCGGGTGCTGCAGTCGAAGATCGTGGACGGGGTGGAGAAGCGGTCCGTGGTGAGCCACTTCAACAAGGCGACGAAGGGCCGGATGGTGCGGGACCTGCTGATGGCGGGGGCCGAGCCGAAGGATCCCGGGGAGCTGGTGGAGGCGCTGCGGGGGTTCGGGTACGTGGTGGAGGCGACGGCCCCGGAGCGGGCGGGGCGGCCGTGGGCGCTGGACGTGGTGGTGACGGAGCTGTAGCCCTCGTACGGAGCTGTGGTCCCCGTACGGAGCTGTGGTCCCCGTACGGGGCTGTGGTCCTCGTACGGCCACGCGGCGCTTCCCGGCGGCCGTAGCAGAGCGACGGCAGGGCGGCATTGCATCCTCCGCAACGTGCGTTGCGAGCCATGACACCCGCCCGCAGAATGGTCCCGTGACAGACACCGCGCCCTCCTCCTCCTCCCTGCTCGATCTCGCCCCCGTCATCCCCGTCGTCGTCATCGACGACGCGGCCGACGCGGTGCCGATGGCCCGTGCGCTGGTCGCCGGTGGCCTCCCGGCGATCGAGGTCACCTTCCGCACCCCGGCCGCCGCCGACGCCATCCGGGCGATCGCGGCGGAGGTGCCGGAGGCGATCGTCGGCGCGGGCACGGTGCTGACCCCCGGGCATGTGGAGACCGCCGTCGCGGCCGGGTCCCGCTTCCTGGTCAGCCCGGGGTGGACGGACCGGCTGCTGGGCGCCATGCGGGACTCGGGGATTCCGTCGCTGCCGGGGGTCTCGACCACGTCGGAGGTCGTGGCGCTGCTGGAGCGCGGGGTGACCGAGATGAAGTTCTTCCCGGCGGAGGCGGCAGGCGGTACGGCCTACCTCGGCGCCCTCGCCTCCCCGCTCCCGGGCGCCCGCTTCTGCCCCACCGGCGGCGTCAACGCCGCCCGCGCCCCCGGCTATCTGGCGCTCCCCAACGTGGGGTGCGTGGGCGGCACCTGGATGCTCCCCGCGGAGGCGGTGGCGGCGGGCGACTGGGCCCGCGTCGAGTCCCTGGCACGGGAGGCCGCCGCCCTGCGGTAGGGCGCGGGGCGCGGGGGCGCCTACCGCAGGTGGGACGTGTCGTTCAGCAGGCGGACGGAGGCGTTGCCGTCGCCGTAGTACGCCACCGCCGACAGGGACGCGGCCGAGAGTTCCATGCGGAACAGGGACTCCGGCGGGGCGCCGAGGGCCAGCCGGGTCAGGGTCTTGATCGGCGTGACATGGGTGACGAGCAGCACCGTGCGGCCCGCGTAGCGGGCGATCAGCTTGTCGCGGGAGAGGGCGACGCGGCGGGCGACCGTGGCGAAGGACTCGCCGCCGCCCGTGGGGGCGGCCTTGGAGGAGCCGAGCCAGGTGTCGAGGTCGTCCGGGTAGCGGTCGCGCACCTCGGCGAAGGTCAGGCCCTCCCAGGCGCCGAAGTCCGTCTCGCGCAGCCCCTCGTCGACGCGGACGTCGAGGCCGAGGCGCGTGGCCACCGTGTGGGCGGTCTCGCGGCAGCGCCTCAGGGGCGAGGTGACGACGGCCTGGATGGTGCCGCGCGCGGCGAGTGACGCCGCGACCAGCTCGGCCTGGCGGTGGCCGATGTCCGAGAGGCCGGGGTCGCTGCCGCCGCTGCCGGAGAAGCGCTTCTCCGGGGTGAGCGGCGTCTCGCCGTGCCGGAGCAGGACGAACGTGGTGGGCGCGCCGAGGTCGGCGGAGCCCCAGCCCACGGCAGGGGCGGCGGGGGCCGCCGAGGCGAGCGCGTCGTGGGCCGGGGCCTCGGGGGCGGCCGTCGCGAGGGTGCCGCCCGGCGGCACCTTCGGCTGCCACTGCTCGCCCCGCTTGCCCGCGTCCATCGCCTCGTTGGCGAGCCGGTCCGCGTGGCTGTTCTGCTCACGCGGGATCCAGCCGTACGTCACCTGGCCGGGTGGCAGGAGCCCCTTGGCCTCGGTGGCGAGCGGCCGCATGTCCGGGTGCTTGATCTTCCAACGCCCTGACATCTGCTCGATGACCAGCTTGGAGTCCATCCGGACCTGGACGTCCGCCTCCGGGTCGAGGGCGTGGGCGGCCCGCAGACCGGCGATCAGGCCCTTGTACTCGGCGACGTTGTTGGTCGCGGTGCCGATGTACTCGGCGACCTCGGCGAGCGGTTCGCCCGTCACCGCGTCCAGGACGACGGCGCCGTAGCCGGCGGGCCCCGGGTTGCCCCGGGAGCCGCCGTCGGCCTCGACGATGAAACGACGCCGCGCCATCGGCTACAGCCCGGACTCGGGCGTACGGACCAGGATCCGGCGGCAGTTCTCGCACCGCACCACCGTGTCGGGGGCGGCGGACCGGACCTCGTTCAGCTCGGTGATGGCCAGCTCCTGGCGGCAGCCGTCGCAGCGCCGCTGGTAGAGCCGGGCGGCGCCGACGCCGCCCTGCTGCTCGCGCAGCTTGTCGTAGAGCTTCAGCAGATCGGCGGGGATGGTCCCGGCGATGACCTCGCGCTCCTTGGTGACGGTCGCGATCTCGGCGTCGATCTCCTCGGCCGCCGCGTCGCGCCGCGCCGTGGCGTCGATGATCTTGGCCTGGAGGGATTCCACCCGGCCGGTCAGCTCGGTGGCCCGCTCCTGGGCGGCCTCACGGCGCTCCATGACCTCCAGGACGACGTCCTCCAGGTCGCTCTGGCGGCGGGCGAGGGAGGCGATCTCGTGCTGGAGGTTCTCCAGGTCCTTGGGCGAGGTGACGGCCCCGGAGTCGAGACGCTTCTGGTCGCGGGCGGCGCGCTGGCGCACCTGGTCCACGTCCTGCTCCGCCTTCGTCTGCTCGCGGGCGGTGTCGCTCTCCTCGGTCTGGGACGCGACGAGGAGGTCACGCAGCTGGGTGTGGTCGGCGTTCAGGGTCTCGAGCTCGGCGTGCTCGGGCAGCGTCCGGCGCTTGTGCGCGAGCTGCGAGAGCCGTACGTCGAGGCCCTGGACGTCGAGCAGGCGGATCTGGTCTGCGGGCGCGGCGTTCAGCGGGGGGCTCCAGAGGTGTGCGTAGGGGACGGAAAGAGGCGGGGCCTCAGGCGGGTGAGGCCGAGGCGGTGTCGGGCACGAAGGCCCGGAACGGGGCGGTGGCCGCGGCGTGGGCCGTCCACGGGTCGGTGACCCTGCGCGAGACATGGGTGCGCAGGTCCCAGCCGTGCCGGTCGGAGATCTCGTCGAGCTGCGCCGCGGCCTGCTCGGTCCAGGGCCATTCGGTGGCCCAGTGCGCGGCGTCCACCAGCGCGAGGTCGCTGTGTTCGCGTGCCTCGGAGGCCGGGTGGTGGCGCAGGTCGGCGGTGAGGTACGCGTCGACCCCGGCCGCGCGCGCCTCGGCGAACAGGCCGTCCCCGGAGCCGCCGCAGACGGCGACGGTACGGATCGTACGGTCCGGGTCGCCCGAGGCGCGGATGCCCTGCGCGGTGGCGGGCAGCCGGGCGGCGGCGCGCTCGGTGAACTCGCGCAGCGACTCGGGGCGGTCGAGTTCGCAGATCCGGCCGAGCCCCTGGCGTCCGGTGGGGTCGGCCGGGTCCGGCACCAGCGGGCCGACGGTCCGCAGGTCGAGCGCGCCGGCGAGGGCGTCGGAGACGCCGGGGTCGGCGCGGTCGGCGTTGGTGTGCGCGACGTGCAGCGCGATGTCGTGCTTGATCAGGGTGTGCACCACCCGCCCCTTGAAGGTGGAGGCGGCGACCGTGGTCGTGCCCCGCAGATAGAGCGGGTGGTGGGTGATCAGCAGATCGGCGCCGAGCGCCACCGCCTCGTCGGCGACCTCCTGGACGGGGTCGACGGCGAACAGCACGCGGCTGACCTGGGCATCGGGGTCCCCGCAGACCGTCCCGACGGCGTCCCACTGCTCCGCCCGCTCGGGCGGCCAGAGGGCGTCGAGGGCGGCGAGGACATCGGTGAGAGCGGGCACGGGGCAAGGCTACCTCCCAGATCACCGGGAAGCCTTGCCCCTGCCTTCACCCAGCGCGACGGCCGCGCCCTGGCCGGGTCTGAAGGGGGATCAGCGGACCAGGTAGCCGCGGAGGTCGTCCAGCACCCGGTCGGCGGCGGTGACGCCGAGGCCCAGGTACCAGGTCTCGTCCTCGACGTTCTTGGCGTGCCCCGCCTTGACCGCCTTGAGCTTCTTCCACAGCGGGTTGGACTCCGCCTGGTCCCGCTTGGTGGCCTTGGGGTCGCCGTAGACGCCGGTGAAGATCCAGTCGGCGTCGGCCTCCTTGATCCGCTCCGGGCCGATCTCCGTGGCCAGGTCGTCGACCTGCTGGTTCTTCGGCCGGGGCAGGCCGACGTCCTGGAGGATCGTGCCGATGAAGGACGCCTTGGCGTAGAGCCGGGTGAACTCCGGCATGAAGCGCAGCATGGTGACGGTCGGCTTCTTCGGGCCGATGTCCTCGCCCAGCTTCCTCGCCTTCGCCTCGTACGCGGCGACCTTGCGCTTCGCCTCGGCGGTGCGGTCCAGGGCCGCCGCGTTGAGGAGGTAGTTCTCCTTCCAGGTGAAGCCGGGGCGGATGGAGAAGACGGTCGGGGCGATCTGCTTCAGCTCGTCGTACAGCGGCTCGGCGCGCAGCTTGCTGCCCAGGATCAGATCGGGGTGGAGGGCGTTGATGGCCTCCAGGTTGAGGTTGTTGATGGTGCCGACGTTCTTCGGGTTCCCGGCGGCCTTCTTGAGGTAGCCGGGGATGGCCTGGTCGCCCTCGGAGGGCGCGTAGCCGACCGGCTTGACGCCGAGCGAGACGACGTTGTCCAGCTCGCCGACGTCGAGCACCACGACCCGCTTCGGCTTGCTCTTGATCTCCGTCTTGCCCATGGCCTGGGTGATGGTGCGCGGGAACTGGCCGGGCTCGGCGTCGGTGCCCATCCTCGCGGTCTGCTCGGCGGCCTTGCCGAAGTCCTTGCCGCCCTGCGCGACGGACTTCCCGCCGCCGCCGTTGCCCTTGGCGCCGTCCTTGCCGCTGTCGGACGCGCCGCAGGCGGCGAGGGAGAGGGCCCCGGCCAGGGCGAGGGCGAGGGCGGCGCTGCCGCGGCGGTGTACGGACATGGGGCGCTCCAAGATCAAGGTATTCAGGCACTTAGGCGTGCCTTACTTTAATCGCACCGCGAAAGTCCCTCCTTACAGCACATTCATCCGCGACCTCTCAGGCGAATCGGACAACAGCCACACGTAAGGGTGGAGCCGACCTCTTATCGACCACCGGGAGGGGGTACGAAACCTACGTTCAGTGGCCGGAGGTGACTGAACGATGACCGCCTGTGCCTTCGACGCCGCCCTCACCACGGGAGTCAGCGCCCGGCCACGAGAAAGGTCCACGGATTTCACCATCACCCCGGACCGTTCGTACGGTGCGCGGCTCGCCCTCGGCGGCGACACCGGCTGCTGGTTCCCCGAGCGCTGGACGCTCGACGGGCCCGAGCCGTACGCCGTGCCGCTGCCGGGCGCCCAGCCCGAGGAGCCGGACAGCGAGGTGCTGCCGCTTTCCGACGGGCAGGTGCTGATCCACCGCCGGGTGGCCGGGCACCACGCCTTCTCGCTGCTCTACCCCACTGGCCCGGGCACGGGCGAGCGGGTCCTCGGCGGCATCGACCGCGCCGATGTCTCACTGCTGCCGCCCGCGCCCGGCGGCACCTGCGCGTACGCGCTGGGGCGCGGCCCCCGCTCCACCTCCGTCTGGCTGATCCACGGCGGCGCCCGCGGGCTCCAGCACCTGACCGAAGTGCCCGGGCGCTGCACGGGCGGCGCCTGGCTGGACCGCATGGGCCGGCTGCTCGCCCTCGACCGCGAGCTGGAGGGCCGCACCAAGACCATCGTGGTGGACCTCGGGCGCGGCGGTGAGACCAGCCCGCTGCTCCAGATCACCGAGCGCAGCAACGACCGGCTGCTCCTCGCCGACCCCGACAGCGGTCTGCTGCTCGTACGGTCCGACGCGCCCGGCGACGAGCGGCTGGGGTGGGGCGTCCTGGGCAGCACCCTCCCGGTCCGCTTCCCGGACTGCCTCCGCCCGCCCGCCCAGGCGACGGCCGCCCCCTTCGCGATCCAGCCGGGGCAGATGCTGACGCCGGAGGCGTGCGCGGTCGCCTTCCGCATCGACGCCGCGGCGGGCGGGCGGCCGTGGGTGGGCGTCTGGCGGCCGTCCGAGCGGCGGTTGCGCCAGTTCTCGGCCCCGGAGGGGTGGCTGCCCGGGGCCGGTCTGTGGAGCCGGGACGGCGAGCTGTGGCTGCCGTACGCGACGCGGCAGGTGCCGTGCGGGCTGGCGCGGGTGTGGCTGCCGGAGGCACCGGCGCCGCGCACGCCCGCCGGACCGCGGGTGATCCGGCGGGCGCCCCGCCCCACCGCCCGCCCGGTGGAGGGGACCGGGATCACGCCGTGGCGCAAGGTGAGCGACGGCGGCGCGGCTTCGGAGGCCGTCACTCACGCGGGCGCGGGCCCCCGCGTGGGCGCGAGCGCGGAAGCGGGCGCGGGCGTGACTGCGGGCGTGAGCTTGCGCAGGGATGCGGGCTTACGCGCAGGCGCGCCGGGCTCGGGCTCGGGCGGGGAGGCGAGCGCGGGGGCGGGCGCGGGCCTGGGCGCAAGCGCCGGCTCGAGCGCAGGCGGGCGCAGGGGAGTGGGCTCGGGCGCGGACCCCCGGGTGGGCTTCAGCGTCCGAGTGCGCCTGGGCACGGACGCGGGCGTGATCACGCGCGCGGGCGCGGGCGGCGCGCGGGGGGAGTCCGGGGTGGAGCCGTGGGCCGGGACGGGGTCCTGGCCCGGGGTCGAGCAGGAGACCGGGCAGGAGCCCGAGCTGACCGTGGTCGCCCCGCGGCCCGTACCGCTCCAGCAGGCGCCTCTCGCCAGGTCACAGGAGCCCCGGCCACCCCGCTGGGTTCGCGATCACCGCCCTGGTTAGACTCGGTCGCTCGGGGCTGCGCAGCCGATTGGCACGGCGCATATCGACGTTGTGGCGGGCCCCTCGCGCAGAGTACGGAGCGAACTTACCGGGGTGACTTCCCACATGTCCGATACCCGAACCGACATGCCCCAGGCGCGCCCGCGGGAGGCTGCCGAGGCCAGTGCCGCCGCAGGCCAGGGCAAGCACCGGGGTCAGCAGGCCGCGTCCGAGGAGCCGCAGGCTCCGGTGCACGGCCGCCACCGCCGCCCGAGCGAGAACGCCTCGTAAGACGGCCGGGAGCGCAACCTCCCACCCCGCCCTTTCCCGCAGCACTCGCCGAGGCTGTGGGGAAGGGCGGGGTGGGCGTCGTTCACCCCGCCGTCGTTCACCCCCGCTTCAGGCTCAGCACCTCCGGCGCCGCGAACCCCTCACCGCGCCGCTCATCGAAGTACGGCGTGAGCAGGCCGTCCAGCTCCTCGAAGCCGAAGACGTCCCCCGCCGCATCCAGCTTCGCGGCCACCCTCGGCCGTTCCACGATCGCCACCATGCCCCCGTGGACCACGAACACCTGGCCGTTCACCTCCGCCGCCCGCGGCGAGGCGAGGTAGCCGACGAGCGGGGCCACGTGCTCGGGGGACAGAGGATCAAGGTGGTCCTCGGTGAGCCCGGCGTCGGGGAAGACGTCCTCGGTCATCCGGGTGCGCGCCCGTGGGCAGATGACGTTCGCCGTCACGCCGTATTTGGCGAGCGCGCCCGCCGTGGAGAGGGTCAGGCCGACGATGCCGCCCTTCGCGGCCGCGTAGTTCGGCTGGCCGGGCGACCCGGCGAGGAAGGCCTCGGACGAGGTGTTCACGATGCGGCCGTGCACCGGCCCGCCCCCGGCGGCCTTGGAACGGTCACGCCAGTGCGCGGCCGCGAAGCGGGTGGTGTTGAAGTGGCCCTTGAGGTGGACGCGGATGACCGAGTCCCATTCGTCCTCGCTCATCGAGAAGACCATCCGGTCGCGGAGGATGCCCGCGTTGTTGACCAGGATGTCCAGCGCACCGTAGGTGTCGACCGCGAGCCCCACCAGCCCGCGCGCCGTGTCGAAGTCGGCCACGTCGCCCCCGTGGGCCGTGGCCCGGCCGCCCGCCGCGCGGATCTCCTCGGCCACCTCCTCGGCGGGGCCGGAGGACGCCTCGCCCGAGCCGTCGCGGCCGCCCTGCCCGTAGTCGTTGACGACGACGGCGGCGCCCAGCCGGCCCAGCTCCAGGGCCTCGGCGCGGCCGAGCCCGCGCCCGGCGCCGGTGACGATCGCGGTCTTCCCCGCCAGCGGACGCCTCCCCTCCCGGGTCAGATCTCGATGCATGTGCGCAGCGCCTCCCCCGTCCGCATCTGGCCGAGCGCGTCGTTGATCTCGCCGAGCCGCACCCGGTGGGTGATGAGCCCGGCGAGGTCGATGCGGCCCGCCCGCCACAGCGCGATGGTCCGTTCGTACGAGCGCAGCACATCGCCCCCGCCGTACAGGGACGGCAGGATCCGCTTCTCGTCGAAGAACAGCTCGAACATGCTGAGTTGGAGGAAGTCGTCCACCGCGCCCGCGCCGACGACGCACAGGGTGCCGCCGCGCCGGGTGACCTCGTACGCGCGGCGGGCGGTGGCGGACTTGCCGACGACCTCGAAGACGTAGTCGAAGCCCTCGCCCGCCGTGACGCTGTTCTTGGCGTCGTCGAGCCCGTCCGGGGCGACCGCCTCGGTGGCGCCGAAGCGCAGCGCCGCCTCGCGCCGCGAGGTGATGGGGTCGACGGCGAGAATGTGCGCCGCGCCCGCCGCGCGGGCGCCCTGCACGACGCTGATGCCCACCCCGCCGCAGCCGATGACGGCGACCGACGAACCGGCCTCCACCCGCGCCGTGTTGAGGGCCGCGCCGAGCCCGGTGGTCACCCCGCAGCCGATGAGGGCGGCGATGTCGTACGGGACGTCGTCGGGGATCGGCACAGCGCAGGACGCCGGGAGGACGACCTCCTCGGCGAAGGTGCCGGTCCCGGCCATGCCGAAGACCTGGTCGGCGCCGTCGCCCGCGCGCTTGAAGTTGGCCGTTCCGGCGTTCATGAACCCGGACAGGCACAGCTGGCTCTGCCCGCGCTTGCAGGACGGACAGCCGCCGCAGGCGGGCAGCCAGCACACCAGCACCCGGTCGCCGGGGTTCAGCCCGGTCACCCCGTCGCCGACGTCCACGATCTCCCCGGCGCCTTCGTGGCCGGGGACGAAGGGCACCGGCTGCGGCAGGACGCCGCTCATCGCGGAGAGGTCGGAGTGGCACAGCCCGGTGGCCCGGATGCGCAGCCGGACCTTGCCGGGGCCGAAGCCCACGGCCTCGATGTCGTCGAGGACTTCGAGCTTGTCCTGTCCCGTCTCGTGCAGTACGGCTGCGCGCACAGCGGCTCCTCTCGGATCAAGGGATCAGGTCGGATCAGGGGGTACGGAGGGGTCGGATCACGGGGTCAGGCGTGCTCCACGACCGTGTCGCCGAGGACGGGCGCGTCGTCCCGCTCGACGGCGCTCGCCGTCACCTGGACGCGCCCCTCGTCCCGCCACATCCGGATGCGCAGGGTCTCGCCCGGGTACACCACCCCGGCGAAGCGCGTGGTGTACGAGCGCACGCGGGCGACGTCGCCGCCCAGCTCGGTGTCCACGACGGCCTTGAGGACCATGCCGTACGAGCACAGCCCGTGCAGGATCGGCTTCTCGAACCCCGCGAGCTTGGCGAACCCGGGGTCGGCGTGCAACGGGTTCCAGTCCCCGGAGAGCCGGTAGAGCAGCGCCTGGTCCTCCCGGATGGCCCGCTCCACGGTGCGGTCGGGCTCGCGGTCGGGGGTCTCCAGCCGCTCGGAGGGGCCGCGCTCGCCGCCGAAGCCGCCCTCGCCGCGCACGAAGATGCGGCTGTCGCAGGTCCACAGCGGGCCGTCCGCGTCGGCCGCCTCGGTGCGCAGCACGATGACCGCGGCCTTGCCCTTGTCGTACACCGCCGCGACCCGGGACGTCTGGGTGGCGTCCCCGGTCACCGGTATCGGCCGGTGCACCTCCACGGTCTGGCCGCCGTGCAGCACGGCCGCGAGGTCGACGTCGATCCCCGGGCCGTTCAGCCCCCCGGCGAGCGCCATGCGGCCGCCCGCGACGGTGGCGAAGCTGGGCAGGACGTGCAGCTCGCTCTCCAGGGTGTAGCGCAGCTCATCGGGGTCGGTGGCCGGGATTCCGGCGCCGATGCCCAGGTGGTAGAGCTGGATGTCCTTGTGTCCCCAGGCGAGGGCGGTGGTCCGGGGCTCGGCCGAGACGGCCGTGGCGGCGTCGATGGGCATAGGCGAACAGCACTCCTTGGCGGGAGGGGCGGGAGGCCCCCGGCTGGCGGGAGAACCCCCGGCTGGCGGGAAGACCCCGGCCCGCCCGTCCGCACCGTCGGCCGCGCCGGGGTCGTCACTGGTCGGCAGGGCCGCGCCGCGTTTAGAACGCGTTCTAGCCGATGGCACCCATGTATAGCCCAATCCCCCTGACGGGGGAAGACTGCTGACGGATCGTCAGCTTCGCGTGGCACGGGGCCGCCCGCCGGAACGGCCGGCTATGAATCCGCGGGTGTCGCTGCGGGCGTACGCGGCAGGGCCACGGCCATCAGCAGCACCGCCGCCGCGATGATCCCCGTGGCCACGACGAACGCATGGCCGTACCCGGCCGCCAGCGCCTCCGGTCCGTCCCCGCCACGGGCCGCGATCCGCTCGGCCGCGACCGTCGCCAGCACGGTCAGCCCGAGCGCACCGCCGATCTGCCGCGAGGTGTTGACCAGCCCCGACACCAGCCCCGCTTCCGACGGGCCCGCGCCCGAGGTGGCGGAGGCGGCGAGCGGGGTCGTCATCAGTCCGGCCCCGAGCGACATGATGATCGCGGGGCCCAGCACCGTACCGACGTAGGTGCCGTCCGCGTCCATCCGGCTCTGCCACGCGTAGCCGACGACGGCCAGCGATCCGCCCGCGATGGCCAGCAGCTTCCCGTCCAGCCGGGTCATCAGCCGGGGCGCGACCTTGGAGCCGAGGACGATCGACAGGCTGTGCGGGAGGAAGGCGAGACCGGCCTTGACCGGGCTGTAGTGCAACACGTTCTGCAAGTAGAGCGTCATGAGGTACCACATGGCGAACATGCCGCCGCCACACACCACCATCACCGCGTTCGCCGCCGTGACCGCCCGGATCCGGAACAGCCGCAACGGCATGAGCGGTTCCGCCGTACGCGCCTCGACGGCGACGAAGACCGCGAGCAGCGCCACCCCGGCGAGCAGCGGCCCGAGCGAGGCGGCGGCGCCCCAGCCGTGCGGCTCGGTCTGCACGATGCCGTACGCGAGCGCCGTGACGCCCGCCGTGACCAGCACCGCGCCGGGGACGTCGAGCCGGCGCACCGTCCCGGAGCGGCTCTCGGTCAGCCACACCACCGCGGCCACCAGCACCAGCGCGCCCACCGGCACGTTGACCAGCAGCACCCAGCGCCACGACAGGAACTCGGTGAGCACCCCGCCGACCAGCCCGCCCGCCGCTCCCCCGCCCGCGCCGACCGCCGCCCAGGTGCCGATGGCGCGGGTGCGGGCCGCGCCGTGCGGGAAGGCGGTGGTGAGGATGGTGAGGGTGGCCGGTGAGAGCACGGCCGCGCCGAGGCCCTGGAGGGCGCGGGCCGCGACCAGCTGCCAGGGCTGCTGGGCGACGCCGCCCGCCAGGCTGGCGGCGGTGAACAGCCCGAGCCCGGTGAGGAAGACCCGCTTGCGTCCGAAGAGGTCGGCCGCGCGCCCTCCGAGCAGCATGAACCCGGCGAAGGTCAGCGCGTAGGCGTTGACCACCCACTGCAGCGCGGTCTCGCCGAGCCCCAGGTCGGTGCGTATGGACGGCAGGGCGACGTTGACCACCGATATGTCGAGCACCACCACGAACTGTCCGGAGCAGGCGGCCAGCAGCACCGCCCAGGCCGGTGGCGAGGCGCGTGGCGGGCGCTGGGCGGGGTCGGTGGCGGAGGGAATGGCACGCGAGGGGGGAGTCGGGGTGGCCATGGCGGTGATGCTCGCACCCCGGGCCCGCCCCCCGCATCGGCATTTCTGCGCATTCGCGCGGGTCGATGGACCTAGGTACCGTCCCGGCCCCCATCGCGGGGCAGGCCGAGCAGCCGTTCCGCGACGACGTTCAGCTGCACCTGGGTCGTACCGCCCGCGATGGTCAGGCAGCGCGACATCAGGAAGCCGTGCAGGGCCCGTTCGCCCGCGCCCTCGCGCACCGCGCCGCCGGGGCCCAGCAGTTCCAGGGCCAGTTCGGCGACCTTCTGCTGGTGGGTCGTCTGGATGAGCTTGCGGACGCTCGCACCCGCGCCCGGCTCCACCCCGGACACCTGGCGCAAGGTGGTGCGCAGCCCGATGCAGGCGAGCGCGTGGGCCTCGGCCATCAGCCCGCCGACGCGCTCCCGCTCCGGGCCGGTATCCGGAACGTGTGCGATCAGCGTCTCCAGGCCGGTGTCGAAGGTCAGCTGGTCGGCCATGTGGACGCGTTCGTTGCCGAGGGTGTTGCGGGCGACCGCCCAGCCCGCGTCCACCTCGCCCACCACCGCGTCCGGTGGGAGCAGCACATCGTCCAGGAACACCTCGTTGAAGAGGGAGTCCCCGGTGATCTCCCGCAGCGGGCGGATGGTGATCCCGGCCGTCCGCTTCATGTCGACCAGGAAGTAGCCGAGCCCCTTGTGCTTGGGTGCCTTCGGGTTCGTACGGGCCAGCAGGATGCCGTAGTCCGCCGACCGGGCCCCCGACGTCCACACCTTCTGCCCGTTGACCCGCCACCGGCCCTCCGCCGTGCGCTCGGCCCGGGTGCGCAAGCCGGCGAGATCGGAGCCGGCTTCGGGCTCGGAGAACAGCTGGCACCAGCGCAGTTCGCCGCGGAGCGTCGGCAGCAGGAAGCGCTCGCGCTGGGCGTCCGTGCCGTACGCGATGAGCGAGGGCACCACCCAGGTGGCGACGCCCAGATCGCTGAGCGCCACGCCCGCGTCGCGCAGCTCGCGCGCGATGGCGAGCTGATGCAGCGGGCTCGCGCCGAGGCCGTACGGGGGTGGCAGATGCGGTGCCGCGTACCCGGTGGGCGCGAGGGCGCGCCGGGCAGCGCCCGGGTCCAGCCCGCGCGCCGTCGCGATGACGGCGCGGGCGGCGCGGCGGTGGGCCTCGGCCTCGGGCGGGAGGTCGAGCCGCAGTTCGCGGCGGGCTCCGGCGGCGGCGAGGCGCGCGGCGCGCGACCGGTGGTGGGCGCCGGTGCCGAGCAGCGCGCGGGCCGCCGTGGCGCGGCGCAGATGGAGGTGGGCGTCGTGTTCCCAGGTGAAGCCGAGGCCGCCGAGGATCTGGACGCAGTCCTTGGCGCAGCCGTACGCGGCGTCGAGCGCGGTGGCGGCGGCGAGCGCGGCCGTGAGCCCGCGTGTGCTTTCGTCGGCCTGGGTGTCCTCCGCCGCGCGGGCCGCGTCCCAGGTGAGGGCGCGGGCCTGCTCGACACGGACGAGCATGTCGGCGCACAGGTGCTTCACGGCCTGGAACTGCCCGATCGGCCGCCCGAACTGCTCCCGCACCCGGGCGTGCCCGGCCGCCGTCTCCAGCGCCCAGCCCGCGGTGCCGCACGCCTCGGCGGCGAGCAGGACGGCCGCCAGGTCCGTCACCAGCGCGGGGTCGACGTCCAGCACCCGGGCCCGGGGGACGGCCACGCCGGAGGCGCGTACCTCGGCGGTCGGGCGGGTGGGGTCGGCGCTGTCGTGGACGCGGAGGGTGAGGTCGGCGCCGTCCACGGCCAGCCAGACGGTCGCCGTCCCCCGGGCGGCGGCGAGGACGATCACATCGGCGTCCGCCGCGCCCAGGACCGGCGGTGCGCAGCCGTCGAGGACCAGTCCGCCGTCCGGGCCGGGCGCGGCGGTGAGCGATCCGGCGCCGAACGCGACGGCGCCGGTGCGGCTGCCGTCGGCGAGGCCCGCGACCAGTTCGTCCCGGCCGGCCCGGTGCAGTACGGCGGAGGCCAGCACGGTGGGCAGATACGGCCCGGGCAGCACCGCCCGCCCGGTCTCCTCCAGGACGACGGCGAGGTCGACCAGTCCCCCGCCGCCTCCGCCCCGCTCCTCCGGCAGATGCGGCCCGAGCAGGCCCTGCGCGGCCAGGCCGGGCCAGTAGGCGGCCCGTTCGCCGCCACCGGGCGGGGCGTCGAGCACCGTGCGCACCGCCTCCGGCGGCACCGCGCGCGCCAGCCACCCCCGCACCGCGCGCGCCAGTTCCTCGTGGTCTTCCGTGACGGCGATGCCCATGGGCGGATGGTAGAACCTGTTTCAATCTGACGGAAGGTCAGATGCGTGCTCACCTGGGCGCCGGAGCCGGAGTCATTTCCCCACCCCGCCCCTTCCCGGCCCTTGTCGATGTGCGGCTCCGCCGCGTGAGGGACTCCGCCCCGGACCCCTTCGAGGGCTCCGCCCCGCGCCCCCGCCGGGTTTCGGCCCTGCACCCCCACCGGGGCCCCGCCCCGCACCCCCGCCGGAGTCGCACCCCTGCACCCCCACCGGGGCCCCGCCCCAGGACCCCACCGGGGCCCCGCCCCAGGACCCCACCGGGACTGCGTCCCCGCGTCCACACCGGGCCCGCAGCCCCCACACCCCACCGGGACCCCGCGCACCTCCACCGGGGTCCCGCGCGCCCACACCGGGGCTGCACCCCGGGCCCGAGTCCCGCCCCACCTCCGCCCGTTCACGGGCACCGGGCCGCCGGCCGCCGGCCACCGAACGCACCGGTTCATGGGCAATCGCCCCGCGGGGCGGGACGGGTGGGCACAAACCGGCCGCCGGGCCGCACCCGGCAACGGAACCACCGACCCCATACGGCAGGATGACCGCGTGACCCGACCCGCGACCGCGACCCTCAACGCCTTCGAGGCGGCCAAGGGCTTCATGCCCACCGACGAGGGCCTGGCCCTGTACGCGGCCGCCGCCGAAGCCGCGCATCGCCTGGGCCTGCCCCTGCTGGAGGTGGGCACGTACTGCGGCCGCTCCACGATCCTCCTCGCCGACGCCGCCCGCGCGACCGGCACGGTCGCCGTCACCGTCGACCACCACCGCGGCTCCGAGGAGCAGCAGCCCGGCTGGGAGTACCACGACCCGGAGGTCGTCGACCCCGAGGTCGGCCGGATGGACACGCTGCCCACCTTCCGCCGCACGCTGCACGCCGCGGGCCTCGAAGACCACGTCATCGCCGCCGTCGGCCGGTCCCCGCGGGTCGCCGCGGTATGGGGGAAGCCGCTGGCGCTCGTGTTCATCGACGGCGGGCACACCGACGAGCACGCCACCGCCGACTACGAGGGCTGGGCGCCGCACGTCGCGCCCGAGGGGCTTCTCGTCATCCACGACGTGTTCCCCGACCCGGCCGACGGCGGGCAGGCCCCGTACCGGATCTACCGCCGCGCCCTCGCCTCCGGCGCGTTCACCGAGGTCTCCGCGACCCGCTCGCTGCGCGTGCTGCGCCGTACCGGGACGAACCCACTCACCTGACCCGCAGCCGCTACCATCACCGACGTGTCGAAAGGCAGCTTTCCCTCCGCGTCCGGCCGCCGCGGCGGCACCCTCACCCTCGTGCTGGCCGCCCTGGCACCCGTCTGCCTCGGCGGCTGGATGGTGTGGGACACCATGGGGTCAGGGCAGAACGACGGCGGCGGCACACCGGCCTCCTCCCTGCCGACCGTTTCGTCCACCTCCTCCCCGCTGCCTCCCCAGCCGCCGTCCGCCTCGCCCAAGAACGGGACCAACGGGACCGACGGCAAGCCGCTCACCGGCAAGGTCGTGGTGCTCGACCCCGGCCACAACCCCAACAACCGCGATCACACCTCCGAGATCGCCCGCCGCGTCGACATCGGCACCAACAAGAAGGAGTGCGACACCACCGGCACGGCCACCGACGCCGGATACTCCGAGGCGGCCTTCACCCTCGACGTCTCCCGCCGCGCCCGCGCCCTGCTCGAAGCGCGCGGCGCGACGGTGAAGTTCACGCAGGACGGCGACCGCTCGTACGGGCCGTGCGTGGACGAGCGGGCGCGGATCGGGAACGGCGCGCACGCCGACGCCGTGGTGTCCGTGCACGCGGACGGCGCCCCCGCCGGGGATCGCGGCTTCCACGTCATCCTCCCCAAGTCCGTACGCGGCGGCGGCGCGGACACCTCGAACATCGCCGCGCCCTCCCGGCTGCTCGGCGAACGGGTGCGCGGTGAATTCATGGATGCCACCGGCAGTGCGCCCGCCGACTACATCGGTGACGGCAGCGGGTTGAATGTCCGCGGCGATCTCGGCGGTCTCAATCTCTCCACCGTTCCGAAAGTGTTCATCGAGTGCGGCAATATGCGCGACCCGAAAGACGCGTCGGAACTGACCGATCCGAAGTGGCGTGAGCGCGCGGCCCTCGGCATCGCGCAGGGCATTACGGACTTCTTGAACCGCTAAGTCTCCAACAACCGAACGCGAGGTCACGACCGGGATACCGATGCCCCACCCCCGGTCTCAGCAGCTTGATTCCCCCGTACGATGGGTCCACCCCCGACGCCTTCGCGCCACCGCGCCTGGCGGCAGCGTCCGTATACGAGAAAACAACAAAGGACTCACGTTGAACATCCGCTCGCTCACTCGAGGCGACGGCGTGGTGATCGGAGCAGCGGTGTTGCTCTTCATCGCCTCCTTCCTCGACTTCTACTCGGCCGATTGTGACGGCTCGTACTGCCCCGACATGCCGAATGGCTGGGACACGGACTTGCTCCTGGTCGTCCTTCCGTCGGTGTTCCTGATCGGGCTGATCGGCGCGGGGCTGGTCATCGCGGGGCGGTTCCAGCCCGAGAGCCGTAAGGTCAGCGGGCTCACCCTCGACCAGTGGGGCGCCGGCTTCACCGTGGTCGCCGCCTGGGACTCGCTGTGGTCGCTCATGGTCACGCCGGACAGGCTCAGCCCGGGTGTCGGCGCCATTCTCACGCTGGTGGCGACGCTCGCCAGCGCCGCGGCGGTCATCGCGACCCCGCGCGTCCCGGCCCTCAAGGCGCCGCTGATGAACGCCTCCGGTCCGGCGGCCCCGTCCCAGTACGGCGCTCCGTCCCCGTACGGCGCGCAGGCCCCGCAGCCGGGCTACGGCTACCCGGGCCCGGGTGGCGCCCAGCCCGGTCAGCCGCAGGGCGGCCCGGGCCAGCCCTCGTTCGGCGGTCAGCCGGGCCAGCCGGCCCCGGCCCCGGCGGCGGGCGGCTCCGACTTCGCGCCGTTCTGGTTCGCGGTGCCGGTGACCCGGCCGCTGTACGCCGAGGACGGCTCGTCCGGCACGATCGCCGAACTGGCCCCGGGCACCTGGTACCTGGCCGTCGAGCAGCGCGGGCAGGCGCTCGTCGCGCAGACCCAGGACGGGCGGCGCGGTGTGCTCCAGGACACCACGGGAATCCAGCGCGGCTGACCTCCCCATGACACGGCCCCTCGCCCGCTACCGGGCGAGGGGCCGTCCGCTTTCCCGCCCGTTGCCATGTGCGCACCCGGGCCGTACAGTCCAGGCGGCAAGCGACCTGACGTGACGTCAGAGAGGGGTTGTCATGCGGCTCGGCCTGGCGCTCGGCTACTGGGGCCGCGGCCCCGACCCCCGCCATCTGGAGCTGGCCCGGCAGGCCGAGCGGCTGGGCTATCACTCCGTGTGGACCGCCGAGTCCTGGGGTTCGGACGCCTTCACCCCGCTCACCTGGATCGCCGCCCACACCTCCCGTATCAAGCTCGGCACGGCGATCGCGCAGATGGCCGCGCGCACCCCCACCGCCACCGCGATGCAGGCACTCACCCTCGACCACCTCTCCGGCGGGCGCGTGATGCTCGGCCTCGGCCTGTCGGGGCCGCAGGTCGTGGAGGGCTGGTACGGGCGGCCGTTCCCCAAGAGCCCGCTCACCGCCACCCGGGAGTACGTCGACGTCATCCGGCAGGTGCTGCGCCGCGAGGCGCCCGTACGGCTCGACGGGCGCTATCACGCGCATCCGTACGCCGGGCCGGACGCCACCGGCCTCGGCAAACCCCTGAGGCCCATCGTCCACCCGCTGCGCCCCGGCCTTCCGGTGCTGCTCGGTGCCGAGGGGCCGAAGAACATCGCCCAGACCGTGCGCATCGCCGACGGCTGGCTGCCGCTGTACTGGTCGCCGCGGCGGACCCCGCTGTACGAGGCGGCCCTCGCGGAAGCGCCCGAGGGCTTCATGGTGGCGCCGATGGCCCAGGCGCGGGTGTGCGACGACATCGCGGAGGGGCTGCTGCCGGTGAAGGCGATGCTCGGCTTCTACATCGGCGGCATGGGCCACGCGGCCCGCAACTTCCACGCCGATCTGATGGCCCGCATGGGCTACGAGGACGAGGCGCGCCGGATCCAGGAGCTGTTCCTCGCGGGCCGCCGCGACGAGGCGATCGCGGCGGTGCCGGACGCCTTCGCCGACGAGGTGTCCCTGATCGGCCCGCGCGGACGCATCGCGGAACGGCTGGAGCTGTGGCGCGAGGGGCCGGTGACGGACCTGCTGGTGATCGCGCCGGACGAACGGACGCTGCGGGTGCTGGCGGAACTGGCCGGGTAGGTGGTTTGGCTCCGCACGGCGGGGCAACACGTCCGGGCATGTCCCGAAGTTATCGCTACGGAAACAATCAGGCGGCGACCGTCGTGATGGTCGTCGCGGACATCACCGCCGTGATCCTCGGCCTGTGGATCCTGTTCGCCCTTCTGGACGCCAACCCCGCCAACGACCTCGTGACCGTGGTCCGCGACGCGGCGGGCTGGCTCGCGGGCTGGTCCCACGACCTGTTCACGATGGACACGGACTGGCTGCGGACGGTCCTCAACTACGGGCTGCCCGCCGTGGTGTACCTGTTCGTCGGGCACGCCGTGGCCGGCCGCATCCGCCGCGGCTGAGGACCGTACGGCTAGGGGGTGTCGTGTGGATCAGGCCGGATCAGCGAGCGGCGTCTGGTGCAGGGGGCACCTCCCAGCGGTAGCTGGGGGAGCCTCGCAACCCGCG
>NZ_JBEYAL010000003.1:0-321533 GCF_040631655.1 Streptomyces sp. NPDC019937 | reverse complement strand
CCGCCCGCTGGGCATCAGTCAGTGACAACGGCGGAATCTTCGGACCCGGACGACTCATACCGAACCAACGACAAACCTCCGACTCAGGTCACTAGCCGAAATCGGCGATCAGCTCATGGAAGAGATCGTGCACGGCGTGGGCGGGCTCCGACAGCGGCTGGTGGTCGGACGTACACAGGGACAGCTTGACCGGGATGGCCGGGTTCACGATCCGGCGCACCACCAGGTTCTGGACGTCGAGGATCGCGCGCGCCGCCGACCACGGCAGCACGGTCGCGCCCAGGTCCGCGCCGACCGCGCTGACCAGCGTCAGGACGGACTCGATCTCGCCGATGACGCGCGGCCGCAGTGAGGCGTGCTGGAACGCGGCGTCCACGACCTGGCGGATGGTGTGGATCCGGCTGGGCAGCAGCAGCGGCACGTCCGCCAGCTCCTCCAGCGGCACGTCCGCGCCCCCGCCCGGCTCCACCGTCCGGCCCGGCGCCGCGATCAGGAACAGGTCCTCGGTGCGCAGCGGCTCGAACTGCACGCCCCGCAGCGGGCCCGCCCCGTAGATGAACGCCATGTCCATCCGGCCGGTCATGATCGCCTCGCTGATCACCCCGCCGAAGTTCTCGTTGATGTGCAGCAGGATGTCGGGGTAGCGCTCGCGCACGCTGGTCAGCAGCGGCAGCGCGAGCGCCGCGCCCATGCTGTACGGGGCCAGGCCCACCGAGACGCTGCCCGCGGGCGCCCGCCCGGACACGTCGACCGCGGCCTGCGCCAACTCGACCTGGCGCAGGATGAGCTGGGCGTGCCGGTACAGCGCCCGGCCCGCCTCGGTCGGCGCCACTCCGCGCTTGCTGCGGATCAGCAGCTGCTGTTTGAACTGGGTCTCCAGCATGGAGAGCTGCTGACTGAGGGCGGGCTGCGCGATGTGCAGGATGTCGGCCGCGCGCGTGATGCTCCCGGCGTCGACGATCTTCACGAACGAGTACAGACGCCTGGTGTCCATGCGCGGTCCTCCAGCCTCGGCGGGCCCTCATGGTAGGCGCCGCACCGGCCACGGCCGACGACGCGTGTGGCCCAGGTCATAACCAGAGGCGATCGCGTCACACACAACGCATATTTGCCGCCATCTCTCGTACGGATTACGTTCACCGAAACGCGAATTTCCCCCCTCGCAAAGAAGCGACGAAGCCGCTTTCTTCTTTTTCTCGGAGGACGTCATGAAGCATGCCGTCGATCTCGTGGCCGACCTCGGCGAGGGATTCGGCGCCTACGCGATGGGCGACGACGAGGCGCTGCTCGACGTGCTGACATCGGCCAATATCGCGTGTGGATTCCACGCGGGCGATCCGAGAATCATGGACGCGACCGTCCGCCGCTGCGCCGAAATCGGTGTCGCGGTGGGCGCGCACCACAGTTTTCCCGATCTCGTCGGATTCGGCCGCCGCGCGATGGATCTGACCCCGGACGAGGTCCGCACCGACACGCTGTACCAGCTGGGCGCGCTGCACGCCTTCGCGACCGCGCACGGCACCGGCGTACGGCACATCGCGCCGCACGGCCGCCTGGGCAACCTGGTCGCGACCCGCCCCGACTACGCGGAGGCGGTCGCCGGGGCCGTGGCGTCCTTCGACCGGTCCCTGATCGTCCTCGCCCAGGACGGCGAGCTGGCCGACGCCGCCCGCGCGCTGGGCCTGCGGGTCGGCATCGTCGGCATCGCCGACCGGGCGTACCGCGACGACGGCACGCTGGTGCCCCGCAGCGAGCCCGGAGCGGTCCTCCACGACGCGGGGGAGATCGCCGAACGGACGGTCCGCATGGTCACCGAGGGGGTGATCCGCACCGTCGGCGGCCGCGACCTCCCCGTCGCCTGCGACACCGTCCTGCTGCACGGCGACACCCCCGGCGCCATCGCGCTCGCCCACCGCGTCCGCGGCGACCTGCTCACCGCCGGGGTGCGGATCGCGCCGCTCACCGAGGTCCTGGACCTTAAGGCCGGCGCCACGGCCGTCGGGAGCGCCTGACATGGCGGGCGAGGTCACCATCGCGGACTGCGGCGACTCGGCCGTCGTGGTGAAGGCCGCGGGGATGGCGCCGGACCGGGCCTGGCGGACCGTCCACGCCCTGGCCGACGCGGTCGAGGCCGCCCGGCCCGGCGGGGTGTACGGCATCGTGCCCACGTACGACACGCTGCTCGTCGAGTTCGACTGCGCCACCACCGACCACACCACCCTCCGGCGGCTGCTGCGGTACGAGAGCGGCAGGCTCGCCGAGGACCCGCGCCCCGGGCCCGCGCCCCGCCGCTTCGTCGTGCCGGTGGTGTACGGGGGCGAGTACGGCCCCGACCTGCCCGTCGTCGCCGGGCAGCTGGGGCTGACCGAGGACGAGGTGGTCGAGCTGCACTCGCGCGCCCCCCTCACCGTCCGCTGCTTCGGCGCCCCGGCCGCCGCCCCGATGATGGACGGCCCGGCGTTCCCGCGCCCGGTGCCCCGGCTCGCCTCGCCACGTACCAGCGTCGTACCCGGGTCGGTCGCGGTGGCCGGACGGCAGGCCGTCATCTCCCCGATGCCGTCCCCCGGCGGCTGGCCGCTGCTGGGCCGCACCCCGCTGCGGGTGCTGGACCTCGACGCCCGGCCGCTGACCCCGTACCGGCCCGGGGACACCTTCCAGTTCGTACCGATCGCCTCCGAGCAGTGGGACGAGCACGCGGGCGCACCGCTGGCGGCGTGCCATGACTGACACCCTCACCGCGACCGGCACCCTCACCGTCCACCGGGCGGGCCTGACGACCGTGCAGGACCTCGGCCGGTTCGGCCACTCCCGCTACGGCCTGCCGGTCAACGGCGCCCTCGACCAGCACTCCGCCCGCGTCGCCAACGTGCTGGCCGGGAACGACGAGGGCGCGCCGCTGCTGGAGATCACCGCCCTGGACTTCGGCTGCACCCCGTCCACCGACATCCTCGTCGCGGTCACCGGCGCGCCCGCCGACGTCACCGTGGGCGGGGTGCCCCGCCCGCAGTGGGAGCCGCTGCCGGTCCGGGCGGGTGAGACCATCGCCATCAGCGGCATCCGGCTGGGGCTGCGCGTCTACCTGGCCGTCTTCGGCTCGGTGGACACCCCGTCCCTCCTCGGCTCGTGCGCCCCCGACACGATCCTCGGCTTCGGACCCACGCTGCGCGACGGCGACCGGCTGGCCCTGCGGACCTCCTGCCCGCCGGTCCACCACCCGGTGTTCGGCATCCCGCTGTTCCGGGTGCACGCCCCGGTGGCGCGCTTCACCGAGTCCTGGACGATCGACGTGACCGACGGGCCCGACCTCGCCGAGTTCGGCGACACCGCCGAGCGGCTGTTCCGCTCGCCGTTCACCGTGACCCCGCGCAGCAACCACATCGGGCTGCGGATGAGCGGCGACGTACCCCGGCGGGTGGCGACCGGCGAGGTGCTGTCCCGTGGGGTGCCGGTCGGCGCGGTCGAGGTGCCCGCGGGCGACGAACTGCTCGTCCTGCACCGCGGCCGCGGCGTCACCGCCGGATATCCGGTGCTCGCGGTGGTCACCGCGACCGGTCTGTGCGCGCTCGGGCAGGCCCGGCCCGGCCAGACCGTCCGCTTCCGGCACCGGACGGTGGACGAGGCGGTGGCCGCGTACCGGTCCCGGCACCACGCCGTCCGCGCCCTGGCCGCCCGCGTCCGCACCGTCTTCGACGAGCTGGGCATTCCCGACCCCTCGGCCACCCGGCCCGTCCCGTCCCCCGTGTGAATTCCCGCCGCCATTCCACCCCTGCATTCCCTCCCTGTATTCCACCCCTCCCCTTTCGCATTCCGTCCCCCTCCCCACGGTGAGTGATCCGCCCCCATCTGCCTGACCCCGCTGCAGAAAAGAGACATCATGACCGCCGTCGCCGCCGCCCAGCCGGCACCCAACGTCGTCGATCCGAGAACCGCTCGGAAAGTGACCCTCGCCGGATGCGTCGGAATCTTCGCCGAGCTGTACGACAACGGCATCTTCGGTTTCATGGCGGGCACTCTGGGCGCCGTCTTCTTCCCCGACGCGTCCAACGCGGTGCAGGTGCAGCTCGTCTTCCTCGGCTACGCCGTCTCGTTCTTCTTCCGCCCCCTCGGCGGGATCATCTGCGGTCACCTCGGCGACCGCATCGGACGCCAGCGCATGCTCGTCTTCGTGATCATGTTGATCAGCGTCGCGACCGCGGCGATCGGCGTGCTCCCGACGTACGCGAGCATCGGCATAGCCGCCCCCGTCCTCCTCATCCTGCTCCGCGTGCTCCAGGGCTTCTCGGTCGGCGGCGAGGCATCGGGCGCGATGAGCTTCCTCGCCGAGCACGCCCCCGAGGGCAAGCGCGGTCTCTACACCAGCTACGCCCAGATCGCCTCGTTCCTCTCACTGCTCACCGGCACGCTGATCGCCGCCGGAATGACCAGCGGCCTCGGCACGGACGCCATGGAGTCGTGGGGCTGGCGGATCCCGTTCCTGCTCGCCGTCCCGCTGGGGATCGCGGGGCTGTACATCCGCAAGCGCATCAGCGACACGCCGAACTTCAACCGGCTGAAGGAAGCGGGCGGACTGGCGAAGAACCCGCTCAAGGAGGCGTTCACCTCCTCCGAGCACCGCCGCGCGATGCTGCTCGCCCTGTTCATCCCGCTGATGAACGGCTCCGGCTACTACGTGCTGTTCAGCTACATGCCCACGTTCATGAGCACCGAGCTGCACTTCAGCAAGGTGCAGGGGCTGCTCGTCACCTCGACCAGCCTGGTGGCCATCTCCCTTGCCATTCCGTACATGGGCGCCCTGTCCGACCGGATCGGGCGGAAGAAGGTCCTGTCGGGTGCCGCGATCGCCATGGCCGCGCTGGGCGTTCCCTGTTACCTGCTCATCGGGACCGGCAACGTGGGGCTGGCGATTCTCGGCGCGTGCGTCATGGCCGTCATCTTCGCGGGCCACACCGGCGTCATCCACATCCTGCTCGTCGAACTCTTCCCGACCCGGGTCCGCTATTCCGCCTACGGCCTCGGCTACAACATCTCCTCGGCGCTCTTCGGTGGCACCGCGCCGCTGCTGATGACCTATCTCATCGACCGCACCGGCAACACCAACATGCCCGCCTTCTACGCGGTCGTCACCGCCCTCGGCACGCTCATCGCCGTATCCCGGGTCTCGGACCGGGCCCATATGCCGCTGCGCGACGCGTAATTCCGTAAATACCTGCCCCCACAGAGGAGCGAAGTTCCGATGCCCTTTTCCGACTACAAGACCGCACTGGTGACCGGTGCCTCCACCGGAATCGGCGCGGTGGTCGTCGAGCGGCTGGCCAAGCAGGGCCTGGAAGTCCACGCCATCGCCCGCGACGCCGCCCGGTTGGACGACCTCGCCCGGCGCACCGGCTGCGTCCCGCACGCCGTCGACATCACCGACACCGCCGCGCTCACCGAGGAACTGCGGGGCCTCCAGGTCGACATCCTCGTCAACAACGCCGGGGTGTCCCGCACCGGAAACATCCTCACCGCCGACGAATTCGCCATCGACGAGCAGATCGCCGTCAACATCCAGGCCGTGCTGCACCTGGTGCGGCTCGTCATGCCGGGCATGGTGGAACGCGACCTCGGCCACATCGTCAACATCAGCTCCATCGCCGCCGTCTACAACTTCGGCGGAAACACCATCTACCACGCCACCAAATCGGCCGTGCACACCCTCTCCCGCCAGCTGCGGGTGGACGGATACGGGCGCCGGATCCGGGTCACCGAAATCTGCCCCGGGCGGGTCGAGACGGAAATCTTCGGACGGCTGCTCGGCGACATGGAAGAGGCGCAGCGCCGGTATTACGACGGCTACGAATCGCTCAAGCCGGAGGACATCGCCGACGCCATCGAATTCGCCATCTCCTCGCCGCGCCACGTCAACATCGGCCACATGGAGATCCTGCCCACCTTCCAGGTGCCGGGCGGGCTCAACTTCGAGCGGAGGGCCGACTGAGATGAGCACCGCACAGCGCGTCGGCCGCATCAAACCCTCGCCCAGCACCGCGGCCGCCCAGCGGGTCCGCGAACTGAAGGCCCAGGGCCGGGACATCCTCGACCTCACCGTCGGCGAACCCGACTTCGACACCCCCGGCCATGTGAAGGACGCCGCCATCGAGGCGATCCGGCAGGGCGCCACCAAATACACCCCGGTCAACGGCACCCCGCAGCTGCGGGCCGCCATCGCCGACCGGCTGCGGCGGCGCCACGGGCTGGACTACCCCGGCGACCGGATCGCGGTCGGCGGCGGCGGGAAGCAGATCATCTTCCTCGCCCTGATGGCCACCCTGGACGCGGGGGACGAGGTCGTCATCCCGGCCCCGTACTGGGTGTCGTACCCGGACATGGTGCTGGCCAACGACGGCACCCCGGTCATCGTCCCCTGCCCCGAGGCCGACGGCTTCAAGCTGACCCCCGGACGGCTGGCCTCCGCCCTCACCGACCGCACCCGCTGGGTCGTCCTCAACTCCCCGGGCAACCCGACCGGCGCCGTCTACACGGCCGACGAGCTGCGCGCCCTCGCCCAGGTGCTGCTCGCCCACCCGCACGTCCACGTGCTCACCGACGAGATCTACGACGAGATCTTCTACGGCACGGGCCGGGTCCACAGCCTCGCCGCCGTCGAACCGCGTCTCGCCGACCGTGTCTTCTGCACCAACGGCGTCTCCAAGACGTACGCGATGACCGGCTGGCGCATCGGCTACGGCGCGGGCAACGCCGAGCTGATCGGGGCCATCAACACCCTCCAGTCCCAGATCTCCTCCTGCCCCTCCTCCATCAGCCAGGCCGCCGCCACCGCCGCGCTCAGCGGCGACCAGGGCTTCGTCCACGACACCGTCACCGTCTACCGGGCGCGCCGGGACACCGTCGTCAAGCTGATCAACGACATCCCCGGAATGTCCTGCACCCCGCCGGACGGAGGCTTCTACGCCTTCGTCAACTGCACCGGCCTCCTCGGCACCCGCACCCCCTCCGGCCAGGAGATCCGCGGCGACGAGGACGTCGCCGCCCATCTGCTGGAGTCGCGGTCGGTCGCGGTGATCCACGGCGCCGCGTACGGCTCGCCGGGCTACTTCCGCATCTCCTTCGCCACCTCGAACGACGTCCTCACCGCGGCCTGTGAGGCCATGGCCCGCGCCCGCGCAGAACTCTCCTGAGGGGATCACATGATCCGCGTCAACACCGCCTTCGACCGCCCCGATCCGGACCTGGTGAAGCAGCTGAGCGCCTACTCGGCCGCCACCATCCACGAGGCCCAGGGCCGCCTCGGCGCCCTGGACTCGACCATCAAGCCGGTCGACCCCGCGATGTCCCTGTGCGGCCCCGCCTTCACCGTGCGCTGCGCACCCCGCGACAACATCATGCTCCAGGTCGCCATCGCCCACGCCCGCCCCGGCGACGTCATCACCGTCTCCGCCGGCGCATACGCCGAGGCGGGCTCCTTCGGCGACGTCCTGGCCAACGCCTGCGTGGCCAAGGGCCTGGGCGGCCTGGTCACCGACACCGGCGTCCGCGACACCCGCGAACTGCGCGAACTCGGCTTCCCCGTCTTCTCCTACAGCGTCTGCATGAAGGGCACGGTCAAGGAAACCGTCGGCCCCATGGCCGAGCCCGTCCTGATCGCCGGCGAGATCATCCGCCCGGGCGACGTGGTCCGCGCCGACGCCGACGGCGTCGTCGTGGTCCGCCACGAGGACCTGGCGGACGTCATCGCCAAGTGCCAGGAGCGTGTCGAGGCCGAGGACGCCTTCATCGCCGCCTACCGCTCCGGCAAGAGCGTCATGGAGGTCTGCGGCCTCGAACCGGTCCTGAAGGCGAAGGGGCTGGTGATCGACTAGCGGGGCCGCCGCGCTCGGACCGTACGGGCGTGATCGGTGCGCCGCAAATCGGATTCGGCCATTCCGGCGCCTGCCACCCGGGTGGATCCCGGCGGGCCGCTGGCGTGGTGCGGGCCGGGGCGGGCGGTGGGTTCCTAATGTCGGGGTCACGGCAATGGGCCGACCGTCCAGAAACCACAGGTGGGTGTGGAATGAGCCGCTTCCCCGTACGGCACCGACTGACCGCGCTGGCAGGAATCCTGACGCTGTGTGCGGCCGGACTCGTCTCCGGTCTCGCCTCGGCGGCCGCCGCCACGGCCGCGCCGTCCGCTGCGCGCGTCGCGCAGCTGTACGTGTCGGACTACACCGACAACACGGTGCTGAAGGTCGCCACCGACGGCAGCGGCCAGAGCACCGTCCCCACCACCGGCCTCACCCGCCCCACCGGTCTCGCCCTGGACGACGACAGCAACCTTTACATCTCCGACACCGGCAACAACCGGGTGGTGACGGTCCCAGCGGACGGCAGCGGTCAGGCCACGGTCCCCGCCACCGGCCTCTCCCGCCCGATCGGGCTGGCCCTCGGAAAGGCCGATGAAGGCGACGGCGGGGTCGAAGGCGATGAAGGCGACGACGAACTGTTCATCGCCGACAGCTTCAACAACCGCGAGGTGAGGCTCCCCCTGGACGGCGGTCCGCAGACCACCGTGCCCGCCACCGGCCTGCTCCACCCGGATGGCCTCGCGTTCGACGCCCGACGCGACCTCTACATCGCCGACTTCGTCAACGACCGCGTCGTCGTGGTGCCCGCGGACGGCGGGCCGCAGCGCACCGTGCCCACGGCGGGGCTGTCCGAGCCCACCGGGCTCGCCTTCGACCGGGCCGGGAACCTGTACGTCGCCGACTCGGGCAACGACCGCGTGGTGAAGCTGCCCCGGGGCGGCGGCCCGCAGACGACCGTCCCCGCCACCGGCCTGAACACCCCGCAGGGGCTGGCGGTCGACGCGTACGGCGACCTCTTCATCGCCGACTTCGGCAACGACCGGGTGGTGGAGATCCCCGCGGACGGCAGCGGTCAGACCACCGTGCCCATCGCCGGGCTGAGCAGCCCGGTCGGGCTGGCCATCCCGCCGTCGCACCCCGAGGCCACCCGTCTCAAGGCGAGCGTGGCCACCGTGGAACGGCACACCTCGCCCGCGTCCCTGCGGGTCAAGGGGCTGTCCGCCACCCTGACCACCGCCGACGGCGCACCGCTGCCCGGGGAGAGGGTGACGTTCACCGACTCCACCGGAGCCCACAAGCTGTGCGCCGTGATCACGAACACCCGGGGCAGGGCGCGGTGCGACGCCACCCTCCGCACCGGATCACGCGCCCGCTACGACGACCTGCGCCAGCTCGGCTACCGCGCCACGTACATGGGCACCGCCCCGTACCGGCCCAGCTCGGCCGCCGGCCACCTACGGGCCGCGCGCCGGTCCTGACCTCTTCGTCAGGTCACCCCGCGCAGCCCGTCACCCGGCCGATCCACGTCATGAAGTCGCCCGCGTCCTGGTTGGCGTCATGCCCGGCGTCCCAGTACATCAGCGCGTTGACGTCGTCGCCCAGGTTCTCCAGACCGGCGGCCAGGTTGCCGACGACGGTGAGCGAGGTGTCGCTGTCCTTGGTGCCGACGCGGATCCACCAGTGCCTCGCCCGCCCGGGGTTCCGCTGCTTGATGAAGAACATGGGGTTCATCAGGTCGAGCTTCCGGGCCCCGACGTGGGTGAGGAAGCCGGCCCATGCGTATGAATCGTCCGCAATATCGTCAACAATTTCGGTGGCATTCATGGCGAACGCACAGCCTGCGCGAGCGCCGAGCCGGGGCCGAAGCCAGGCCGAAGCCGGACTGAAGCCAGGCTGAAGCCGGCCTCCCGCACGCTTCGGGGCATGACCGAGAACGCCGTTCACCTCACGCCCGAGCAGGTCGAGAACCCCGTACGCGGCTACGCCGGCCTCCGCACCCGCGACGAACTCCCGCACGTCGTCCTCCCCGGCCTCACGACCCCCGTCCGGCTCGTCACCCGGTACGCCGACGTCAAGGCCGCCCTCACCGAGCCGCGGCTGATCCGCGACCGCGGCCGGGCCCCGGGCGGCGCCGAAGCGGCCGACGCGCAGGACGAGTTGCTGGCGGCGGCCTCCGCCGGACTCCCCGCCGAGTATGTGACGTACTTCGCCGGACACCTCGCCCTCTTCGACGGCGAGGAGCACGCCCGCCGCCGCGCCCCGCTCACCCGCGCGTTCACCGCCCGCCGCATCGCGGCGCTGCGCGCCTTCGTGGAACGGACCGCGGACGGCCTGGCCGCCGAGGCCGCCAGGAACGGCGGTACGGACCTGCTGGGCGCCTTCGCCTACCCCCTGGCCACCCAGGTCATCTGCGAGCTGATCGGCGTCGACGCGGGCGACCGCGACCAGGTGTGCTCCTGGATGCGGGACTTCGCCTTCGGCGACGGCAGCCGGGCCGGTGAGGCGCTCGTCGCGCTCGTCGAGTACGCCAAGGAGCTGATCGCCCGCCGCCGGGCCGAGCCCACCGAGGACCTGATCTCCACCCTCCTCCAGGGGGCTCGCGACGACGAGGACCCGCTCACCGAGGACGAACTGATCGGCATCGTCTTCCTGTTGATCAACACCGGGATCACCCCGCCCGCGCTCTTCCTGGCCCACGCCGCCCTCGCCCTGCTCGACCACCCCGAGCAGGCCGCCCGGCTGCACGCCGACCCCGGCCTGCTTCCGCGCGCCGTCCCCGAACTCCTCCGGTACGTCTCCATCGTCCGGATCGGCGCCACCCTCTACGCCACCGAGGACTTCGACTTCGCGGGCACCGCGCTGCGCGGGGGCGAGGCGGTGACGGTCGCGCTGCTCGCCGCCGACCACGACCCGGAGGAGTTCGGCGACGGCGCGGAAGCCCTCGACGTGGGACGGGAGTTCGGGCGCGGGGACGGACACCTCGCCTTCGGGCACGGGGCCCACTACTGCATCGGCGCCGCGCTCGGCCGCCTCGTCACGGGCGTCGTCCTCGACCGGCTCTTCGTCCGCCGCGACGGCCTGCGGCTCGCCGTGGACCGCGAGGCGCTGAAGTTCGGCCACTGGCCGGGCGACGGCTTCCACCTGCTGCGGCTGCCCGTCCGGCTGTGACCCCGTCAGGCGCGGAGCTTCAGCAACGCGACCGCCGCGGCGGGGAGTTCGTCCCGCGACAGGGCGGCGTACGACGACACCGCGTCCTCGTACGCCGCCCCGTCGGCGTCCTGGGCCGCGCGCCGCGAACGGGCCGACGCCGTCGTCGGCTGGAAGCTCCGCAGACACCGGAACCGCTCGGCCAGCGCGATCAGCCGCACCCCCGTCCCGGCCCGCCCCGCCGCGAGGTCGACGTACCCCAGAGCCAGCAGCATCACCCCGCACACCGGAACGTCCACCACCCTGCCCCGGTCCAGCAGCCCCACGAGCCGGCCCGCCAGGGCCCCGGCGGCCTCCGCCACCAGATCGGGACGGCCGTGCTGCGCGTGTGCGGCCACCGACACCGCCTGGAGCTCCAACGCCCATGGCTCCAGCAGCAGATCGCCGGCATCCTCCAGCGTGCGCACGGCCCGCCGCCACAGCGCCAGGCCCCGCTCCGTCTCACCCCGCGCGAGCGCGGTCTCCGCGCGCGCCCCCAGATCGGGCGTGAGCAGGTCCACTGCCTCCTCCGGCCGGTGCAGCACCGCCTGTTCCAGCCAGCGCTCGGCCGCGTCGAGGTCGCCGGTCTGGAGGTGGGCCAGCACCATGCCCCAGCGCAGGCCCACCATGTCCTTCCAGTCGCCGAGTTCGTCCATGACCCGCATGGCCTCCGCCATGTGCACCAGCGCTTCCGCGCCCCGCTCGGCGTGCAGGCACAGCTCGCTCAGCCGCGAATGCCCCATGACCGCCGACCACGGCACGTGCCGCCCCTCGAACGCGGCGAGCATCCGCCGGGTGGCGGCCATGGCCCGCTCCGGCTCGTCCTCGCTCTCCCACAGATAGCCCGCCATCCCCTCCGCGACCCCCGCCACCAGCGGTTCGTCGCTCGCGCACAGCCGCTCCAGAGCCGTACGGTCCGGCCCCAGCAGCTCCGGCATCCGGCCGAGCACCGTGGCCAGCGCGCCGATCAGTGTCGAGGGCGCGGCCGGGGGCAGCCGGCGCAGTACGGCGAGGAAGCGCGGCGCGCCCGTGCCCGCGCCGAGGAACGCGTTGACCGTCACCAGGGCCGCGAGCGTACGGACCGGCTCGACGCCATCGGGCTCCGGCCGGTGGCGCGACAGCGCCGGGCCGGTGTCCTCGGCCAGCGCGAACAGCCGCGTGTAGCGGGACTCGGTGGCCCACAGCGCGCCCAGCGCGGCCGCGGTCGCCACGACGGTCGGCATGTCGTGCGCGTCCAGCGCGATCCGCAGGGCCCGCACCAGGTTGTCCTGCTCCGCCCGTATCCGCTGCCAGGCGGCCACGGCGTCCGGGCCGAAGGGCGCGTCGTGGTACGTCGTACCGAAGTCCCGGGCCCAGGCGAGGAAACGCGCTGTGACCTGCTCGTCCTCGCCCGCCGCCGTCCGGTGTGCCGCGCTGAACTCCCGTACGGTCTCCAGCATCCGGAACCGGGCGCCGGACGGGGTGTCCGTCACCTTCAGCAGCGACTGCCCGACCAGATCCTCCAGCAGCTCCAGCGCGTCCCCCTGGACCAGCCGCTCCGCCGCCTCCGCCGTGAATCCCGCGGGGAACACGGACAGCGCCCGCAGAGCCGCCTGTCCGTCCGGCGCGAGCAGGTTCCAGCTCCAGTCGACCACCGCGTGCAGGGTGCGATGCCGCCGCGGCGCGTCCCGCGCCCCGCCCCGCAGCAGCGCGAACCGGTCCTCCAGCCGCCGGGCGATCTCCCCCACCGACAGCACCCGCACCCGGGCCGCGGCCAGCTCCACGGCGAGCGGCAGCCCGTCGAGGCGGCGGCAGAGCCCGGCGACGGTCCCGGCGGGCAGTTCGGCGTCCGGCCGCGCCGCCCGAGCCCGCTGCTCGAACAGCTCGACCGTCGTCGTCGCGTCCAACTCCGGCAGCGGATAGACCGATTCGGAGGTGATCCCGAGCGGCGTACGACTCGTGGTGAGCACCCGCACGTCCCGGGTCGCCGCCACCAGCCCCCGCACCAGCTCGGCGACCCCGCCCACCACCTGCTCGCAGTTGTCCAGCACCAGCAGCACGGGCCCCGGCCCCAGCGCCCCGACGAGCCCGCCCAGCACCTCCGCCGAGGGCGCGCCCCCGCCACCCGACGGCCGCCACACGTCCCCGCCCTCCACCGCCGAGGCGACCTCGGCCGCCACGTCCTCGTCCCTCGTCACGCCCGCCAGCGGCACCAGGTGCACCACCCGCTGCTCGGCCGCCCGCGCCACCGCGGCCGCCAGCCGGGTCTTGCCGAGACCACCGGGACCCACGATCGACGTGACCCGCGACGAGCGCAGCGAACCGGCCACGGCCGCGATGTCCCCGTCCCGGCCGAGCAGGGCGTTCGGCTCGTGCGGCACCCCGCGCCGCACCACCGGCGCCTCGCCCCGTAACAACTCCTCGTGCAGGGCCCGCAGACCCGGGCCCGGGTCGGTGCCCAACTCGTCGCGCAGCCGCCGCCGGTAGCGCTCGTACGTCGCCAGGGCCGCGGCCGTGCCCGCGGTCGCCGCCTCGCACCGCACCAGCTCCAGCCACAGTTCCTCGTCCCTCGGGAACTCCCGCACCAGCTCCGCCAACGGCCCGGCCGCCGCGTCCCGGGCCCCGGTCCGGGCCAGGCCCAGCGCCCGCCCCCGTACCAGCGCCCGGTGCGTCGCCGCCCGCTCGGCGCGCAGTGCCGCCACCGGATCGCCGAGCACCGCTTCCGCGTCCCCGCCCCCGTCCCACAGGGCCAGCCCGTCCTCCGCCTCGGCGAGGGACCCCGCGTGATCCCCGGCCCGCGCCTTCTCCGCGCACGCGGCGGCGTGCAGCAGGACGGCCGAGGCGTCCACCCGCTCCTCGCCGAGCCCCAGCCGATACCCACGGGGCGTGCTGACCACCACGTCGGCCCCGAGCAGCGACCGCAGCCGGGAGACCAGGATCTGCACCGCCTTGACGGGGTTCGACGGCTGCTCGTCCGGCCACAGCCCGTCGACCAGCCGCCCGGTGCCGCACCCGGTGCGCGGGTCGGAGGCGAGCAGCGCCAGCAGCGCCCGCAGCCGCGGGGCGGTGATCTCCTCGCCGCGGAAGGACACCGTGGACAGGACGGTCAGCTCGATGGTCACCGGGGCAGATTAGCGAGCGGCGGCGGCGCGGACGTCTCGTCCGTCCGGTCGATCGTGGCGGGGAAGGGCTCCGGCCGGCCCTGTCCGTCCGGTCGGTCGCCTGCCCCAGCGGTTAGCGTGCGATCCGGCCGTCAGATGCCCCGGAACGGAGCGCCCCATGACCACGTCGTCCTCGCCCCGGAACGGAATCCGGGCCTCCCTCCTTCTGCTGGTGGCGCTGGCCATGGCCGTCATCGCCGGAGGCTTGAAGCGATGTGTTCGGCCCCGGCGTGAAGGGCTTCTTCTACCGCTGCGAGCGGGTCGCCTGGGACACCAACACGTACTGGTTCACCATCAGCTCCGCCGACCGGGCCCAGATCGACGAGCTGTGCGACCCGGACACCGACTACCCGATCGTCTACGACGCGCAGCACGACACCTACTGGCTGGACGAGCCCTTCACCTGCACGAAGTGGGCCGCCCCCGCGTGAACGGCGAGCGCGGCCCAAGAACGCCTGACTACGCCTCGTCCTGGGGCAGATGAGCCTTGGCGTCGTCGTACGTGGCGTCGCCGGGCGACTCGGCCGGGGCGTAGACCAGATGCAGCACCCCGGTGCGGAACGTCGTGGACGAGAGCAGCCTTAGCGGCATCGTGGCCTCGCCCTCCTCGAACAGCCGCATGCCCTTGCACAGGGCGATCGGGTGCACCAGCAAGTGCAACTCGTCCAGCAGCCCCTGCGCCAGCAGCTCCCGGACGACCGAGACCGAGCCGCTCATCGCGATGTCCCCGCCCGGTTCTCTCTTCAAGGCGGCGACGCCGTCGACCAGCCCGCCCTCCAGCCGCTCTGAGTTCCGCCAGGTGAACGACAGGTCCTGGCCGGACACGACGACCTTGCGGGCATCGCCGAGCTTCTTCGCGAAACCGGCGTCCTCACCCCCGGCCGCCTCCCGCTCCGGCCACGCCCCGGCGAAGCCGTCGTAGGTCTTGCGGCCCAGAAGCAGGGTGTCGGCCCTGCCGAGGGTCGTGTCGACGGCGGCGCCCATCTCGTCGTTGAAGTAGGGGAAGTGCCACTGGTCGGGCGCCTCCACGACCCCGTCGAGCGAGATGAACAGGCTGGCGATGATCTTCCGCATGATGCCCTCCACGCGAGTGCGGTGAACTCTTCCTCCTCTCAGACGGCCACCGCCGCGAAAACTCATCGGCCGCGCCCCGGGCGATTCGGAGCCGGGTCGTACGCTGTGGACGCAGCCGGCGCCGTCCCCTGACGGGGGAGGGCCCGGCCGTAGCTCAGCCGAAGGAGTTCCCATGTCGATGGTCGGCAACCTCCGGAAAGTGGCGCGCCTGGCCCGTCGGCGCCGCCGCGTCGATCTCAACCACCCCGCCCGCTCGCCGCTCGGCACGTCGGTGGTGAACTGCGTGGCGTACGTCGACGGGAAGCGGCAGCCCGGCGACTGCCCGGTGGAGGAGGCGATCGAGCGGGTGCGCCGCGCCGGACGCGGCTTCGTGTGGATCGGGCTGCACGAACCCGCGGAGCCGGAGCTGGCCGGGATCGCCGAGCTGTTCGCGCTCCACCCGCTGGCCGTCGAGGACGCCGTCCACGCTCATCAGCGGCCAAAACTGGAGACGTACGACGACACGCTGTTCACCGTCTTCAAGACGGTCCGGTACGTCGAACACGACGAGCTGTCCACGACGAGCGAGGTCGTGGACACCGGCGAGGTCATGGTCTTCACCGGGCCCGATTTCGTCGTCACCGTACGGCACGGCCGCCACGGCTCGCTCGGCCCGCTGCGCGAGGAGCTGGAGGCCGACCCGGACCAGCTGGCCAAGGGCCCCTCCGCGGTGCTGCACGCCATCGCCGACCACGTGGTCGAGGACTACCTCGCGGTCGCCGACGCGGTGCAGGACGACCTCGACCAGGTCGAGGCCGAGGTCTTCGCCCCCGAGCCCGCGTACCGAACCGACCCCGGTGGCCGGATCTACCAGCTCAAGCGCGAGCTGCTGGAGCTGAAGCGCGCCGTGGCGCCCCTGGGCCGTCCGATGGAACGGCTCTCCACCCAGCGCCTCTCCGCGGTCGACCTCGACATACAGACGTATTTCCGCGACGTCGCCGACCACCTGGCCCGGGTCACCGAACAGATCGCCGCCTTCGACGACCTGCTGAACTCCATACTCCAGGCCCACCTCGCCCAGGTGACCGTCGCCCAGAACGAGGACATGCGCAAGATCACCGCCTGGGCGGCGATCATCGCGGTGCCCACCATGGTGTGCGGCGTCTACGGCATGAACTTCGACCACATGCCGGAGCTGCGCTGGCGATTCGGCTACCCGCTGATCATCGCCGTCATCGCCGCCGCCTGTTTCGCGATGCACCGGGGCTTCCGCCGCAACGGCTGGCTCTGACCGCCGCCCCGCCGCGGTCACCGGAGGGCGGTGGCGTTGGCGGGGGATCCGACACCGCCGGTGAGATTCAGGGGCTTGACGGTCAGGAGGCTGGTCCAGCGGTTCGTGGCCCGGCAGTCGGCGGCGAGTCCGTCCAGGTTCCACAGCTCGCCCAGGGGCAGGCCGAGTTTGGCGATCAGTTCCTGGTGCATCATGCCGCCGTCCTCGGGCGCGCTGTCGTGGAAGTCGCTCCCGGGCACCACGGGGAGGACTTCGACGGCGAAGGTGTCCGTGGCCAGCAGCGCGATGCGGTGGTCCCAGCACCAGGCGGCGACGTCCCGGGACTGGACGAACCCGGTGGCGCGCCGATCGGCGCGGACCGCGGCCCGTTCGCCCGGGTCGGCGGTGAGGTACCAGTGGGCCCAGCCGGTGTGGACGAGCACCAGATCACCGGGTTCGACGCGGCAGCGCTGTGCGTCGAGGGCCGCGTCGAGCAGTTCGGGGCCGAGGGCGGGGCCGGTCGCGTGGTCGAGCGGCGTGCCGCGGTCGCGGAGGAGTCCGTCGATGTCGATGAGGAGCGCGCGTCCGGCCAGCGGGGTCTCGGCCCACACCTGCACCCCGAGGCGGGGGCTTCGTGGCGCGATCTCATCGTCGGGTACGGCGTTGTAGAAGCCGTGCCCGGACGCGCGGCGGTGGCGCAGACCGTCGATCTGGGTGCTCGCCTGGAGGAAGAACTCCTCCAGCACGTCGTCGCGGGCCTGGTCGTGTTTGGCGGTGATGCGGTGGCGGGGGATGCCGCGGGCCCGGGACATGGGCGGGTCGAAGGCGTCGAGGGCGTAGTCCAGGTTGAAGGCGCGGCCGTCGCGGACCTCGTGTGCCGCCCGCCGGACCTGCTCGGGGCCCGCGAAGTTGGCCATGCCGCGTTCGGGCTGGTCGGCGAAGAGGTACCAGCTGGAGCCGGACGGGGCGTCGGTGCGCCGCAGCAACTCGTCGTAGGTGGAGTGAGGCAGGGGATCGGACAAGGGGGAGGCGCTTTCTGTTCAGGGGCCTTCAAGGACAGCGGGCGGCGATGGCGCCGGCCGCCCGGCGTACTTCGGTGATGACCCGCGGGTGGTCGGCGGCCGGCAGGTCGCTGCTGGGACCGGCGACGCTGAGCGCTCCGAGGACCTGGTCACCGCGGTGGATGGCGGCGCTGAAGGCGGTGACGTCGAGGACGCGTTCGCTGAGGGAGACGGCGTAACCGTTCTCCTTGACGCACCGCAGCTCGCCGCGCAGGTCGTCGGCGCTGACGCGTTCGCCGGAGATCCGGGTGAAGGGGGCGACGCTGTCGGCGTAGGCGTCGAGTTCCTCCTCGGGCAGCCAGGCGGCCAGGGATTTCCCGGCGCCCAGGTGCAGGGGGAGCTTCTCGCCGATGGGCAGTTGGTAACGGAGCGGATTGAGGCCCTCGACGCGGGCGATCAGCACCCGGGAGAGGCCGACGCGTACGTACAGGGTGGACGTCATACCGGTGGTCGCGGCCAGCTCCTGCAGGACGGGCAGGGCGACCTGGCTGAGCCGGTTGTTGACCAGGAAGGCGTGGGCGGTGGCCACGGAGGCCGGGCCCGCGACATAGCCGGGCTCTTCCTTGACGGCGTAACCGCGGTCGATGAGGACGTTCAGGATGCGCTGCGCGGTGGCCACGTGGAGCTCGGAGCGGCGCGCGATCTCGCTCAGCCGCAGCGGGTGACGGGCGTCCTCCAGCACGGACAGCACGTCGAAGGCTCGGTCGACCGAGCGCATCGGGGAGGCGGGGGTGGCCATGGGTCGGCTCCTGGGTGGTCTGCTCGGCTGCGGAATTTCCTGATAAGTGTTATCAGCATGCGAGCAGCGGCGTGGTGCGCACAAGATCCACCCGGAGCGGTACGCCGTCTTCAGCCGTCAGCGGTCTTCAGCCGTCTTATTCGGGCCGCGACGCGACCTCGGCGGGCCGCGCTTCCGGTGCGGCCTCCGCGACCGGTTCCGGGTCGCCGGGAGCGGCGTACGACAGGACGTAGGCGAGCAGGCCGGTGACACCGGCGGTGATGAAGGTCGGGGGCCCGGCGGCGGTGGCGACATCGTTGACCCAGGCGGCGTCGCCGAGCACCAGTCCCAGCGCCTGGCCCAGGACGATGCACAGACCGCCGAGCAGGAAGCCGAGGACACCGAGGCGGAAGAGGATTTTGATCACGTGGAGGGGCATGGCAGGACCTCGTACGGAAGAGCGGATCAGACGGGCAGTACGCCGGTGGCCACCGCGGCGCCGATCAGCAGGATGGGCAGGCAGTAGTAGCCGACGAGGGGGGCGAAGGTGCGGGCCGGATTGACTCCGGCGATGCCGCTCGCCACGTAGATCGGCGCTCCGGACGGCGGCGAGGCGCCCTCGGTGGAGGCGAAGATCAGGACCGCGACGCACGCGGTGGCGGCCGGCACCCCGGCCTCGGCCAGGGACGAGACGGCGACGGGGCCGATGGCGGCCATGGTGGCACTCGCGGTGAGCGGGATGGCCACGGCGACGACGATCACCCCCACGATCAGGGTCATGGCCCACTTCGGTGCGTGCAGCTGCGTCAGCACGTCGGTGAGTTGCTGGGGCAGGCCCAGCTCACCGAGGACGTTCGAGGCGGAGAAGGCGGCCACGATCGTGACGCCGATGACCCCGAACTGCGGCGCCGCCCCCTCCAGCAGGCGCCACCACCCCCGTCCGGCGCGGGGCAGATGGCGGCGGCCCAGGAACAGCACGATCGCGATGAGCAGGACCGGTATCCAGGTGATCAGGCTGATCGCGTCGGACATCACGACACCGACGTAACGGCCCAGCTCACCGCCGGTTGGTCCGCGGGTCAGCAGCAGGGGAACGACCATCCCGGCGAACAGGAACAGGCTGGTCCACCCCGCGCCCAGGCTGACCCGGAGCGGCAGCAGATCGGCGCGTTCCATGGGCTGGATCTTGTGGCGGCGGATCATCCAGAACGCCGCCAGCAGGCGGTAGCCCAGGCACCACAGCCCGCCCATGAACAGCGGCAGCACGATGTCGTCCTTGGAGACCAGCGCCGCCACCCCGGCCGACCCCATCAGGATGAACATGGTGGAGCTGAACGGGAAGGTGACCCCCATGCCCGCCCCACCGGCGGCGACGGTGGCGGCGAGTTCACCGCTGACCTTGGAGCGCTTCATCCACGGAATGGTCACCGAGCCGACGGCGGCGGTGACCGCCGCGCCGACGTGGGCGATGGCGCCGAAGATGCCCGCGGCGACGGTCGAGGTGTACACCGGCCCGCCCCGCAGCCGCCCGAGGAGCGAGTTGAGGATGTTCAGCAACTGGTCCAGGACCGGCGTACGGCTCAGCAGGTAGCTCATGAACACGAAGGCGAGCGCGGCGAACGTGACCTCCTCCCGCATCGCCTCGGCGAACCCCTGCCACATGACGTGGCCGATGTCGCCGCCCGCGAACAGGCCGGTCACCACGAAGCCGACGAGGAGGGCTTCGCCGATGTTCCTCTTCAGGACGGCGTTCCAGACGATGATGGCCGTCATGTAGCAGACCAGCGCCCATATCGCGATCATGCTGCTTCTCCTGCCGGTGTGCCCGCGGCCGTTCCGCCTGAGGCCGTTCCGCCTGAGGCCGTTCTGCCCGCGGCCGTTCCAGCCTGCCCGGACCCGCCGGCCCGTCCAGCCCCTCCGCTTCGGATGCTGCTGCGGCGCCGGGCCTCGTCGGCCTCGATCTCACGCGCCGCGACCAGTGTCGGCTCCGCCTCCTCGGCGGGCACGACGGCGACCCCGTCGCCATCCGCGACGACCAGATCACCCGGCCCGCACACCGCGCCCCCGACGGCGACGGCGACGTTCACCCTGCCGGGGCCGTCCTTGTACGGCCCGGCAGGCGTGACCGCGCGCGCCCAGACCGGGAAGCCGATCTCCTCCAGGACCTCCACGTCGCGGGCGGCGCCGTCGAGCACCATGCCGACCACGCCACGGGCCCGGGCGCGTTCGGCGATCAGCTCACCGATCAGGGCACGGGAGGTGTCACCCTGCCCGTCGACCACGATCAGATCACCGGGCCCGGCGACCCGCAACGCTTCGTGCAGGGCCCGGTTGTCCCCGGCCCGCGTCAGCACCGTCACCGCCCGGCCCACCGCGCGGGCACCGGCCCACAGCGGGCTGATGCCGGAGTCGACCAGCCCCAGCCGGTCACGCGCGTCGCCGATGTTGGCGGTGGGCAGCCCCTCGTAGGCCGCCAGCAGCTCCTCGGTCACCAGCGGTGCGGCGCGCAGCCCGCCCGGCCGGGCGGCCAGGGCGTGCAGCCTGCTGATGCCGTCGGCCAACGCCGCGTCCAGGCCGAGTTCCGCCATCAGCCCGGCCGCGGCGGCCACCTCACCTGCCCGCCGCCGCCCATGCTTGAACGTTCCCGCATACAGCCGTTCCAACGTGGCCTCGCCGTCGGCCAGCTCCCGCACGATCTGCTCGCGCACCCAACGTTCGTCCCCGGCGGCACGGCCCGCTTCCACCGTCTGCACGATGACCGCGCCCAGCCCCTTCATGAACAGGCTCCGCAGCAGCTTCCGCGCCGACGCCGCCCCGGGCTCCGCGCCCAGGTCCTCCACCGGCGCCCCCAGCGCCCCGAAGTGCTCCGCCACCGCCGAGGCCCCCCGCCCACTGGCCACCAGCGCCGTACGGTGCCGGAACGTGGGCACCGAACCGATCACCGACACATCCGCGAAGACCGCCCGCCCACCCTCGCTGACGATGCCGTCGATCGTCCGCTTGAGCTCCGGCGCCCCGGCGTTCATGTCCGCGAAGACGACGCCGTCCCGCAGATGGGGCACGGCCTCCGCCGCCACCCCCACCGCCGCCGCGGCCCCCGTCAGCCCCAGCACGAGATCGGCCCCGGTAACCGCCTCCGCCACACTCCCCGCCCGCCGAACACCATCCGGCGTCGGCACGTCGCCGGGGTCATACCCCACAACCGACCAGCCACTTTCCGCGAACCCAGCGGCGTACAACGCCCCGGCCTCGCCCAGCCCAAGGATCCCTACACGCATCGACACCCTCGCTCTTCTCATAGTGTGATAGCTTTTCTCACATGAGGTGGGGAGGATGGTGCCCACGCGAGAACCCCACGTCAAGGGGTGAGAACCCACGGATTGCCCCCGAGGCGGCCGCCCCGCGCTGCGGAACATCTGGCAGGCTCAGCGCCGAGGGGGAGTCATGGCACTGCCACGCAAGGGCGCACGGCGCCTCATCGTCGACGGCACGCCCTACCGCTGGCGCCTGCGAGGCAGGCCGACCTACTGCAAGGGCCTGGCCTGGTCACCGTGCACGTTCGCGGTGGAGCACGCAGACGTTCCCAGGACCACGCTCGTGGTCACGGCCAACCGGCCACAGCCGGGCAACTGGCTCGGCCATGAGCCCGAGCCCGTACTGCCATCCGACGTAGCCGAGATCATCCAGCCGGCCCTTCGCGAAGGCTGGACCCCCACTGCTCCGGGCTCCCCCTTCCACCTGGACCTTTCCGCCGGCCTCCCGCCCTCGCGGCAATGACCGGCGTCGGCCCGTACGGGATGGGGCAGTCGTGTGTGGCACCCTTCACCCCGAGCACCCGGCGACCGTCAGCGACCGCACCGCCTGCACCTGCGCCGGTAAGTGCGCTGTCGGCTTCCCGCCGCAGCGCGACCCGCTCGGCTGTGTTGACGCGGGGACGGCTTCGAGCCCCGTCTGAACGGACGTGAACGGGGCTGAACGGGACGGAAACTGAGACAGCTGGACACGCAGGGCCGAGGCGCCACCGACCAGATTCTTGGTCTGGCAGCTTCGTCCATACGAGGATGCTGCCATGCGCCGCACCGACGGAGAGGAAGAGCCGATCAGGTTGATCCGCCGTTATGTCACGCCCGGCCAGCGGTACCTCAAACTCGGCGGCAGCCTCCTCGGGATGAGTGGGCGCGACCAAGCCAAGTTCATGCGAAAGCTGGGCAAGGCTGCCGGAGAGATCAGTCCTCATGGACTGGGCCTGCTGCTCGACCGAGGCTGGCGCGAGCGCAAGACAGCAGCCTGGCTCATCGCCGTTGCCGGCAGATCCGAGTTCCGCGAACGTCTCGGCGAACTCCTGCTCGCCAGTGAAGGGCCCTACGCGGGGCAGGCGTACTGTGTCGCTCTGGCCACCTTTGGCACCTCTGTCGACGCCGACCTCCTGGTCGCTTACCTCGACCGATACCTGCCGCGCCCCGACCTCGACTACGACCAGACAGCCGCCCTCGGCGCGCTCTTGTTGCTCGACGCCAAACTCGGTACTGACCACGAGGCCCGGTTCCTCGCCCCGAACGGACTCTGGCAGCAGTGGATCGGCGGACCGCCCAGCAAGGACTGCGATGCGCCGGATAGCTACCGGGAGTCCATGCGCCAGCTCTGCGCTTTCGCAGATGAGAGTGCCAAGCACTATCCGGCACGCAGGCGATGACCCCCACCCGACATGGTGCGGACCACCACCGAAGGTAGCCACCGCCCGGGCACCGGGTCGTTCAGATGAGAAAGGTGGGTTCGCCAGCGCTCTCAGGGAAGCTTGGGAGCTTCAGGGGCACTTGCCCGCTGACCTGGGGCGAAGCGCCTCGGACGGCGGCCGGCAGATGGCTTGTACTGGCAGAGGCTGCCGCAGGTGCAGGCACTCGGCGCCGCGCCGATGTGACCTTCATGGGTATCCCTCCGGCCGGACGCACCACTGGCCCGCGTCTCCACTGGCGCCTCCCGGGGGACTCGGCGCGACGCACGGCAAGCCTCCCGCTAGAGATAGTCTCTTCAGAGCTACTATCTCTAGCGATACCAACTTGCCCCTCATGCTCGGAGACCATGCTCTTGGTGTGAGCATCCCCACCAGGTTTCCCTGATCAGTCGGGCAAAAGAGGCCCATGGTCAGTCGCGGGTGGCGCCCTTCGGCCAGATCACCCGGGTGGGGACGCCGGTGCGTTTGGCGTATGTCACGACGTCGGCGGTGCCGCCGTAGCCGCGGGCCGGCTGGCCGTCCCAGACGGCGATCAGCTCGTCCACGAGGCCGACCAGGACTTCGCTCCCGGTCATGTGGGCTTGTGAGTCGGACGCGACCAGGCCCGTGCGGTGGACCTGGACCGCCTGCTTGAGGAGGCGGTCGTAGCTCTCGTGGTGCTCCTCCGGCAGACCCTCGCGGTACTTCTCCGCCGGCACCACGACCTCAAGGCGGCCACCGGCCTTCAGCACCAGCTCGGCGAACCAGGCGTCTGGGCCATCGGCGATGCATGAGATCCCGGTCAGATCGGGGGTGCGACGGGAGACTTCGTCCTCGAGGGCAAGGCGAACCAGGTGCTCCGTCTCCGGAGGCAGCCCTCGGTGGCCGGTGATTCCCAGGCGCATGAGGTGTCCTTTCGCGATCACAGGTAGATGCCGTGCAGACGGTCATCGAAGTCGCGGACGACCCTGGGGGGAGTGGGCGACGCATACATTCGCCGGAGCCCCCGGGCGCGCTCGATGATCCGACCCGATCGGTACCGCACGCCGGTCTCCAGTGCCCTGGTGGCGAGGGCGAACGCACCGTCCAGTCGGCCGCTCGTGAGATGTGCGGCGGCGAGGTCGAGCGTCAGTAGTGCGCGTTGTTTCTCGTGGCTCGACGTCAATGCGGCAGTCGCTGCGTCGTGGGAGGTAGCCACCCACCGGGGGAGCCCAAGCCGCGCGCCACAGGTCAGTCGGGCCGCTGCGACCTTGCTGTGGGTGAAGGTGAACACCCAGGGCCACGGGGGAGTTTGGCCGTCCGCTAAGGCGTCCGTGTGGTGGGTGGCGCGGATGAGGGCGGTGTCCGCAGCGGTCGCGTTTCCGGATGCCGCGTGCGCCTGGGCTTCCACCGTGCTGAGCCACGCTGAGGCGATGGCCGGTGCGTCCTCCCCCAGGTGACGACGGGCTCGGTGGATGAGAGGCAGCGCCTGGGCGGCGTTGCCCGCGTCCGCCTCGAAACCGGCCAGGCTGCCGAGTTGGTACGCGAGGAGCAGCCGGTCGCCGGAGGCGCGTGCGGCCTTGATGGCCGCGCCGTACCACGTACGGGCCGAGCCGATGTCGTTCATGTCCCAGGCCAGCCACCCGGCGAGCGACGCCGCTTCGCTGCCCACGGCCGCAAGGCGGGCGCGGTCCTCAGGGGGTTCCGCCTCGCCCGTGAGGGTCTGAGTGAGCCGCAGGTGCGCGAGGACCGGTTCGGACAGGTGGCGGGAGGGGGTGGTGCCGTCCAGGCGGCGGAAGGCCGTGGTGGCCATGCGGAGCGTCGCGGGCTGCCCAGCGTCCGTGGCGTGGTGGCGGGGAGCGGGGAGGGCGGGTATGGCGGCTATCGCCGCGGTTCCCGCGAGGAAGTTGCGCCGGTGCACGTCGGGCTGTCCATTCTCGGCGGCCTGTGCCGCCGCGTGGTCGGCGAGGCCGACCAGACGCGGGGGAATGTGCAGATGCGCGGCCGCTCTCGCCAGGATGGTCATGTCGTAGGAGGCCGCACCGCGGCCTTCGAGGCGTGAGACGGCGGACTGGCTGATTCCGCAGGCGTCACCGAGCTGGCGTCGAGAGACGTCGGCGGCGCGGCGAGCCAGGCTCACCACCCGGCCGAAGTCACCTCGGCGGGAGGCGTCTCGGATCGCCTGCGCAGACCAGTTCATGCCCACCCCTGTTTCGTACCTGGGCCTCGCCGCCCGTCCGTTGTCCGTATGCGCCGACCGCATACGGACATGCGCGGCGCGGGTCGGCGCTGGCCGGTTCAGGATGACGCACGGTTCTGTCTCCTCACTACCCGTAATGGGGAAGGAGGCGCATGACGACCAATGCCTTGCCGTGGATGCCGCCGAACGGCGACGACGTCGAGCTGGTCCAAGTAGGGCTGTACTGGGACGCGGTACGGGCCTCTGTGGAGATCGGTGAGCGCGCACTGAAGCTGCTGGCCGACGCGACCGGCTCCGTCATCGCCGACTACAGCCGGGTCTACTGGCTCATCCCTTCGGGCAGCGCCCAGCACTGGCAGAGGCTGCCGCAGGCGCAGGTACTCGGCGCCCATCGTGCTGATGTCACTTACATGGGTGTTCCGCCGGCCACGCACGCCACGGGCCCGCGTCTGCACTGGCGCTTCCCAGTGGGGCCCGGTCGATACCTCACCGATGCGAACCGGCTCCACGAAGCCCTGGCTCAGGCGGTCGTCGACGAGATCAGCCCCACTGAGGAGGCGACGGCCAGGTGATGTCCCAGGTCTGCGCCCGCTGTGACGAAACGACGAGCGAGCCGGTCGTGGTCGCGGTCGAGCACGGCGCGAGCGTCGGCGGCCGCACCGTCTGCGCCTGCCCCGGCAAGTGCGCCGCCAGCTTCCCGCCACAGCGCGATCCGTTCGACGGGACGACCCTCGCTCGCCGCGACCCGCAGCCGGGCTCCGCAGGTCCCGACCGAGACCGAAAGTGAGACCACGAACGTCGAAGGGCCCCACCGCGAGCGGTGGGGCCCTTCGACGTATTGCCCGGTGAGAGCAATGGCGGAGGATACGAGATTCGAACTCGTGAGGGGTTGCCCCCAACACGCTTTCCAAGCGTGCGCCCTAGGCCTCTAGGCGAATCCTCCGCTGGAGACTCTACAAGACGATCGGGAGTGCTCGCGAACTCGTTCCCACCCCGGTCTATCCGCTAGGGTGGGGGCCAGCCCCTCACGTGGCGCTATCTCACCGAACTCCCCCAGGGCCGGAAGGCAGCAAGGGTAAGTGGGCTCTGGCGGGTGCGTGGGGGGCCCTTGCGTTGTGAGGGCGTTCCGGAGGTCGGGCCCCGGGCGGCGTCCGGATGTCGGTGGGCCCCGATATCGTCGTAAGCGTGTCGTCCCTCGCGCTGTACCGCCGCTACCGCCCCGAGACCTTCGCGGAGGTCATCGGGCAGGAGCATGTCACCGATCCGCTGCAGCAGGCGCTGCGCAACAACCGGGTCAACCACGCGTATCTGTTCAGCGGTCCGCGCGGCTGTGGCAAGACGACCAGTGCGCGCATCCTGGCCCGCTGCCTGAACTGTGAGAAGGGCCCCACCCCGGCGCCGTGCGGGGAGTGCCAGTCCTGCCAGGACCTCGCGCGGAACGGGCCCGGGTCGATCGATGTGATCGAGATCGACGCCGCCTCGCACGGTGGTGTGGACGACGCGCGGGAGCTGAGGGAGAAGGCGTTCTTCGGGCCGGCGTCGAGCCGTTACAAGATCTACATCATCGACGAGGCCCACATGGTCACCTCGGCGGGGTTCAACGCCCTGCTGAAGGTGGTCGAGGAGCCGCCGGAGCATCTGAAGTTCATCTTCGCGACCACCGAGCCGGAGAAGGTCATCGGCACCATCCGGTCGCGTACGCACCACTATCCGTTCCGGCTGGTGCCCCCGGGGACGCTCCGCGACTATCTGGGCGAGGTCTGCGGGCGCGAGGACATTCCCGTCGAGGACGGGGTGCTGCCGCTGGTGGTGCGGGCGGGCGCCGGGTCCGTCCGGGACTCGATGTCGGTCATGGACCAGCTGCTCGCGGGCGCGACCGAGGACGGCGTGACGTACGCCATGGCCACGTCGCTGCTCGGTTATACGGACGGCTCGCTGCTCGACGCGATCGTGGACGCGTTCGCGGCGACCGACGGCGCGGCGGCCTTCGAGGTCGTGAACCGGGTGATCGAGGGCGGCAACGACCCGCGGCGTTTCGTCGCCGACCTGCTGGAGCGGCTGCGCGACCTGGTGATCCTCGCCGCCGTGCCGGACGCGGCGGACAAGGGGCTCATCGACGCCCCCGCCGATGTGGTGGAGCGGATGCAGGCGCAGGCGTCGGTCTTCGGCGGGGCCGAGCTGAGTCGGGCGGCCGACCTCGTCAACCAGGGGCTGACGGAGATGCGCGGCGCCACCTCGCCGCGGCTGCAGCTGGAGCTGATCTGTGCGCGGGTGCTGCTGCCCGCCGCCTTCGATGACGAGCGGTCCGTCCAGTCGCGGCTGGAGCGGCTGGAGCGGGGTGCCCTGGCGGGTGGCCTGGGCGGTGGCGTCGTCGGTGGTGGTGGCGGTCCTGCGCCCGGGCCCGCCGCGGGGTACGTACCGGGGCCCGAGGCCCACGCCCCGGCCGGGCCCTCCGGCCCGGCGGCCGCCCGCGCCGCGATGGCCGGAGGCCGAGGGCCGGGCGCGGGTGCGCCTGGGGCGCCTGGGGGGCAGGACGAGACGGCCGGTGGGCCGCCCGCCGGCGGCGGTGGCGGCGGTCCGGCGCCTGGGTACGACGCTTCCGGTGAGGGCGCGCCGCCCGCCCCGGGCGGCGGACCGGCCGGTGACAGCGGCGGTCCGGGCGCCGGTGGCGCGGACAGCGGCGGTACGGACAGTGGTGCGCGGCGGCCCGGCGCCTGGCCTTCGGCGGGCGGAGGCGGCGGTGCGGCCGGGCAGGCGGCGCCGGGCGGCGGCCAGCGGCCCGGTGCCTGGCCCACGAGCACGCAGCCCGGAGCGGGCGGCGGGGGGCAGCAGCCCGGCGGTGCGCCCGCGGCGGCGGGCGGGGGACAGCGGCCGGGGGCCTGGCCCACGGCCTCCGCGCCCGGGTCGGGAGCTTCCGCGCCCGCGGCCGCACCTGCGCCGGAGGCTGGGCCGTCGGCCGGGCAGGGGCGTCCCGCCGGGGGGCCCGGTCAGCCTCAGCCGACTCCGGGCATGGCGCAGGGCGCCATGCAGGTGCGGCAGATGTGGCCGGACATCCTGGAGGCGGTCAAGAACCGCCGCCGCTTCACCTGGATCTTGCTGAGCCAGAACGCGACGGTCTCCGGCTTCGACGGCACCACCCTCCAGATCGGGTTCCCCAACGCGGGCGCCCGCGACAGCTTCGCCAACGGCGGCAGCGAGGACATCCTGCGGCAGGCCCTCAACGACGCGATCGGTGTGCAGTGGCGCATCGAGGCGATCGTCGATACCTCCGGTGGGCAGGGAGGACCCGGCCCCGGCGGGCCCGGACCCGGAACGTCCGGCGGCGGTCCCGGCGGCTTCGGCGGCGGAAACGGTGGGGGCTTCGGCGGCGGAGGCGGCGGGAGCTTCGGCGGAGGCGGTGGCGGAAACGCGGGCGGCGGCTTCGGGGGAGGCGGCGGTCAGCCCGCCCCGCCACGGCAGCCCGCCCCCGCGCCCCCCTCCGCCCCCGCCGCGCCGTCGGCCCCGGCCCCGGCTCCCGCGCCCGCCGACGCGGGGCCGCCCGCCGAGGCGTCCGCGTACCGGGAGCCCGAGCCTCCGCCGATCTCGCCGGAGGACGACATGCCGGCCGAGGACGACCCGGATCTGGACGAGACCGCGCTGAGCGGGCACGACCTGATCGTGCGCGAGCTGGGCGCCACGGTCATCGAGGAGATCGCGAACGAGTAGGCCACGCGGCGCAGAGGTGGCGCGGGGCGGACCCGGTCGCGGGCGCCGCGGTCTCCTCCATACGGCGTAGGGCAAGGCGCCGTGGGAGCACGTAGGCTCGGGCTATCGAAGAGAACCGCAGTCGACAGCCAGGAGCGAACTCGTGATTCCCGGTGGTGGCCAGCCTGACATGCAGCAGTTGCTGCAGCAGGCGCAGAAGATGCAGCAGGACCTCGCCGCGGCCCAGGAGGAGCTGGCCCGTACCCCTGTCGAGGGGTCCTCGGGCGGCGGGCTGGTGAAGGCGACCGTGACCGGTGCCGGTGAGCTGCAGGGTCTGGTGATCGATCCCAAGGCGGTGGATCCGGAGGACACCGAGACCCTCGCGGACCTCGTCGTCGCGGCCGTCCGCGACGCGAACCACGTGGCGCAGGAGCTGCAGCAGACGAAGCTCGGCCCGCTGGCGCAGGGACTTGGTGGGATGCCGGGTCTGCCTTTCTGAGGCCGAAAGCCTGAGACTGAAGGCCTGAGAGTGAAAGCCTGGGGCTGACGGTCCGAGCCGGAGGTTCGAGCAGACGGCCCGGGATGAAGGTGCTGGGGCGTGGGTCTGGGGCCGAAGGCCTGAGGCCCACGGTCCGTATCCGGTCCGATGCCTGGGCCGGGTGACCGGGCCGGACGGGACGGTTCGACGGGCCCTGTGCCCCGTTTCGACCGGCGCAACCGAATATTCATATGAAGTACAGCCACCGCGCGGCGGCGCGAGATTGGATGCAGGCGTGTACGAGGGCGTGGTCCAGGACCTCATCGACGAGTTGGGCAGGCTGCCCGGCGTCGGTCCGAAGAGCGCGCAGCGGATCGCCTTCCACATCCTCCAGTCCGAGCCCACCGACGTCCGCCGCCTCGCTCACGCGCTGACCGAGGTGAAGGAGAAGGTGCGGTTCTGCGCGGTGTGCGGGAACGTCGCCGAGGCCGAGCAGTGCCGGGTCTGCCAGGACCCGCGCCGTGACCCCGCGGTCATCTGTGTGGTCGAGGAGCCGAAGGACGTTGTCGCGATCGAGCGGACCCGCGAGTTCCGCGGCCGCTATCACGTGCTCGGCGGGGCGATCAGCCCCATCGAGGGCGTGGGTCCGGACGATCTGCGGATCAGGGAGCTGCTGGCCCGCCTCGCGGACGGTACGGTCACGGAGCTGATCCTGGCCACCGATCCGAATCTGGAGGGTGAAGCCACCGCCACGTACCTCGCGCGCATGATCAAGCCGATGGGTTTGAAGGTCACGCGCTTGGCCAGCGGTCTTCCCGTCGGGGGAGACCTGGAGTATGCCGACGAGGTCACGCTGGGTCGTGCCTTCGAAGGGAGAAGACTTCTCGATGTCTGACGCAACGTTGCACGACGCCCACCCGGACCCGGACGACTTCGCGGTCCAGATCGCCGATCAGATCGAGAGTTTCATCGTCGCGGTCACCGAGGTCGCGAAGGGCGACGAACCGGACAGCGCCGTGCCGTTCCTGCTGCTCGAGCTCTCCCAGCTGATCCTCGCCGGCGGGCGGCTCGGCGCGCACGAGGACTTCGTACCGGACGAGCGGTACGAGCCGGACGCAGGCCCGGAGCCGGACGTCGACGAGCTGCGCGAGCGGTTCGCCCGGCTGCTGGAGCCGGTGGACGTCTACTCGGAGGTGTTCGACCCGTACGTACCGCGCAGTGAGCCCGTCCCCTGCCGCATCTCCGACGATCTCGCGCTGATCATCACGGACCTGCGGCACGGCATGGCGCACTACCGCGACGGCCGGATCAACGAGGCGATGTGGTGGTGGCAGTTCTCGTACCTCTCCAACTGGGGTACGACCACCTCCGCCGCCCTGCGCGCGCTCCAGTCGCTCGTCGCGCACGTGCGGCTGGACAGCCCGCTGGACGAGCTGGACGGGCTGGATACGGACAGTGAGGCGGGCGGGGACGAGGCGCTGGCGGAGGAGGCCGGCCGGGTCATGGCGGCGGAGATCGCGGAGCCGCTGGGGCTGCGCTCCCTGCGCCCCTGAGAGCCCACCCGGGGGCCCGGAGGGCGCCCGTGCGCCCTGTGAGCTGGGTTACGTTCCCGTGTGCTTCGCCCGGAAGCGGGCAGGGTTCGTCGCTGAACGAGTGGTACGGGATGCCGGGAGTATCCGCGGTACGGGGATGTTGTGCCGCATGATCCGCCTGGTCCGCCCGGGTCCGTCTGGTCCGTCCTGGTCAGATTGATGAGGCGTGTGTCTCGCTATCTGATATCGGGAGGGCGCTTTCCGGCCGCTCGCTAAACTGAGCCGACCGCAATATTGAGATCTGCGAGGAGCGCACGTGGGCCTTGTCGTGCAGAAGTACGGAGGCTCCTCCGTTGCCGATGCCGAGGGCATCAAGCGGGTCGCCAAGCGAATCGTCGAAGCCAAGAAGAACGGCCACCAGGTGGTCGTCGTGGTTTCCGCGATGGGCGACACGACGGACGAGCTGATCGATCTCGCCGAGCAGGTATCCCCGATTCCTACTGGGCGCGAGTTCGACATGCTGCTGACCGCGGGAGAGCGAATCTCCATGGCGTTGCTGGCCATGGCGATCAAAGACCTCGGTCACGAGGCGCTGTCGTTCACCGGCAGCCAGGCGGGAGTCATCACCGACGCGGTCCACAACAAAGCGCGGATCATCGATGTCACGCCGGGGCGCATCCGCGACGCGCTCGAGCTGGGCGCGGTCGCGATCGTCGCGGGCTTCCAGGGCGTGTCCCAGGAGAGCAAGGACATCACCACCCTCGGCCGGGGCGGCTCGGACACCACCGCGGTGGCCCTGGCGGCGGCCCTGGACGCCGAGGTCTGCGAGATCTACACCGACGTGGACGGCGTGTTCACCGCCGACCCGCGCGTGGTGAAGAAGGCTCGCAAGATCAACGAAATCCCGTACGAGGACATGCTGGAGCTGGCCGCGAGCGGCTCCAAGGTGCTGCATCTGCGCTGCGTGGAGTACGCGCGCCGGTACAACATCCCCATTCACGTACGGTCGTCGTTCTCCGGCCATCAGGGCACCTGGGTGCGCAATCGGCAGGAAGCGGGAGAAGGAGAAGAAGGCATGGAGCAGGCGATCATCTCCGGGGTCGCACACGACACGTCCGAGGCCAAGGTCACGGTTGTCGGGGTGCCGGACAAGCCGGGTGAGGCCGCGGCCATCTTCCGCACGATCTCGGACGCCGAGATCAACATCGACATGGTGGTGCAGAACGTCTCCGCCGCGTCGACCGGGCTGACCGACATCTCCGTCACGCTGCCCAAGACGGACGGCCACCGGGCGATGGAGGCGCTGACCAAGGCGAAGCCGCAGATCGGCTTCGACTCGCTGCGCTACGACGACCAGATCGCCAAGATCTCGCTGGTCGGCGCCGGAATGCGGACGAACCCGGGCGTGACCGCGACCTTCTTCGAGGCGCTGTCGAACGCCGGGGTCAACATCGAGCTGATCTCGACCTCCGAGATCCGCATCTCCGTCGTCACCCGGGCCGACGAGGTGAAGGACGCGGTCCGCGCCGTGCACAGCGCGTTCGGGCTGGACAGCGACAGCGTCGAGGCGGTCGTGTACGGAGGGACCGGCCGATGACCCGGGCCGGCGGTGCCGGTGGCCGGAAGCCGACGCTCGCCGTCGTCGGTGCGACCGGTGCCGTCGGCACCGTCATGCTCTCGATCCTGTCCGAGCGGGCCGACGTCTGGGGCGAGATCCGGCTGATCGCCTCTCCGCGCTCGGCCGGCCGGAAACTGACCGTCCGGGGCGAGCAGGTGGAGGTCGTCGCGCTGGGCGAGGACGCGTTCGAGGGCGTCGACGTCGCGATGTTCGACGTCCCCGACGAGGTCTCGGCCCGGTGGGCGCCGATCGCGGCGAGCAAGGGCGCGGTCGTCGTGGACAACTCCGGCGCCTTCCGGATGGACCCGGATGTGCCGCTGGTCGTGCCCGAGGTGAACGCCCACGCGGCGCGCGTCCGGCCGCGCGGCATCATCGCCAACCCGAACTGCACCACGCTGTCGATGATCGTCGCGATGGGCGCGCTGCACGCCGAGTTCGGGCTGAGCGAGCTGATCGTCTCCTCGTACCAGGCTGTCTCCGGCGCGGGCAAGGAGGGCATCGACGCGCTGCGCGAGCAGATCGCGCTGGTGGCCGGTACGGAGCTGGGCACGCACCCGGGCGACGTACGGCGGGCGGTCGGCGAGACCGGGCCGTTCCCGGCGCCGATGGCGCTCAACGTGGTGCCGTTCGCGGGCTCGCTCAAGGAGGACGGCTGGTCCTCGGAGGAGCTGAAGGTACGGAACGAGTCCCGCAAGATCCTGGGGCTGCCGGACCTGCGGGTCACCGCGACCTGTGTGCGCGTGCCCGTGATCACCACGCACTCGCTGGCCGTGCACGCGCGGTTCGAGAACGAGGTGACGGTGGAGGCGGCGCACGAGATCCTGGCCGGTGCGCCGGGTGTGGTGCTGTGCGACAACCCGGCGGAGGGCGAGTTCCCGACGCCCGCCGATGTCGTGGGCACCGATCCGACGTGGGTCGGCCGGGTGCGGCGCTCGCTGGACGACCCGAGGGCGCTCGAACTCTTCGTATGCGGCGACAACCTCCGCAAGGGCGCGGCCCTCAACACCGCGCAGATCGGGGAGGTCATCGCGGCGGAACTGACCGCCGCGTAGGGCCGCGCAGCCGGCGCGGCCGCACGCTTGGTGCGGCCGCACGGCTGGTGCACCGATAGAGCGCCCCGCACGGGGTGCACGCCCCGGATAATGTGAATATCCTGTGATCTGGTCAATGGCCTGGACCAGTTGATCCGAGTCGAGGACCTGTTCGACGAACCGCTCCCCGCTTGCTGCAACCGACAGCGAGCGGGGAGCGTCTTTCTGGTCGCCCACCCGTGGGCGCTGTGAAAACTGGGCATTGGGGAGAGTTGGGGCGCATGGGGGGATCTGGTGCGGCGTCAAAAGCGGTGCCTCGCGCGTACAACCCTGACAGGGGCAAGCGTGTCCAACAGACGTGGCAGAGGTATTCGGCATCGCAACGGTTCCAGGGCGCGGCGGCGCGGCAGTGCGGCCCCCGCGTCCGCGCGCGGCAGGCGGTATGCCGGTGATCGCGCCATGGTCAGCCGCGCGCCCCGCGCCCCTCGCGACAGGGCGCGAGGACACTGACGACGCGATGGCAGCGGGGACCACAGTCGATCACCTCACCGAGACCTACCGCGCCCACTACCGGTCGCTGCTCGGCCTCGCCGCACTCCTCCTCGACGACACCGCGTCCTGCGAGGACGTGGTGCAGGAGGCGTTCATCCGCGTGCACTCGGCCCGCCGAAGAGTCCGCGACCCGGAGAAGACCCTCGCCTATCTGCGGCAGACGGTCGTCAACCTCTCCCGCTCCGCGCTGCGCCGGCGCATCCTCGGTCTGAAGCTGCTCTCCAAGCCCATGCCGGACATGGCCAGTGCCGAAGAAGGCGCGTACGACCAGCTGGAGCGCGACCAATTGATCAAGGCGATGAAGGGACTGCAGCGCCGCCAGCGCGAGGTCCTGGTGCTCCGCTACTTCGCCGACATGACCGAGGCCCAAGTGGCCGAGACGCTGGGCATATCGCTCGGCTCGGTCAAGGCGTACGGCTCGCGCGGCATCGCGGCGCTCCGTGTCGCCATGGAGGCCCCCGCATGAACCACGAGAACGACACACCGGGCCCGAAGGACCCCGACCGGAAGGCCGACCGCCAGCCGTCGCGGTCCACTTCCGACGGAGCGGGCCCTGACAGCGCGGGCCCTGACAGCGCGGGCCCTGACGGAGCCGGTTCGGGCGATGCCGGTGACGTGAGCGGCGCGCGTGACGTGAGCGGCGCGCGTGACGTAAGCGGCGCGCGTGACATGGACGAGCAGGCGCTACGGCGGATGCTGCACCACGCGGTGGACGACCTGGAGCCGCCCCCGCACTCCCTGGAGCAGCTGCGGCGCGCCGTGCCCGCTCGTCGGGCGCGGCGGCGCCAGGCCCTGGTCGGGGCCGTGGCGGCGGTGGTGCTCGGCGGCGCCGCGCTGCCCGCCCTGGTGCACGTCACGTCCTCCGGCAACACCTCGACCGACCGCCCGGCCAACGCGGCCAGCAGCCACCGCACCCCCCAGGAGGGCGACAGCGGCGAGCACGGCGAGGGCAGCGGCGGCAAGGACCCCGACGGGCCCTCCGACAGTGCCCGGACGGATCCCCACGGCGACAAGGACAAGGGCGGCGAGAAGGGCAAGGACAAGCCGTCCAAGGGCGCCCCGGACGGCGTTTCGGGCGGCACCGCCCCCGACCCCTCCAGCACGCTGAACGCCACCTCGCCCACCTGCTCCCGCACCCAGCTCGGCGGCAGCGGCGGATCGGCCGGAGCGGCCGACGCCGAGGGCCGGATCTATGGCTCGTTCCGCGTGGTGAACACGTCCCGTCAGGCCTGCGTGGTCGAGGGCGGCGGCACCTTCGGCGTGGCCGCGCAGGGCGGAGCGGACCCCGCGAAGGTCTTCTACGTCGACCACACGACGGGTGACGCGGCCAGTGGCCTGCCCGACCCGGCCACCGAGCCGGGCTCGCTGATCCTTCAGCCGGGCCAGGCGTACGAGGTCCGGTTCGCATGGATACCGGCGTCGGGCGGCGGCCTCAGCGGATGCCCCAGCTCCGGCGACGGTACGCCGACCGCCAACCCCTCTCCCAATGCCGCCGACGGCCCGTCGGACCAGCCCGGCTCGGGTGACCCGAGCGGTTCCCCGGGCGGCGGCGGTGGCGAGCAGCCGGCCGCGAGTGTCCAGGTCAGCTATACGCCGGAGGCTGGCGAGCCCGCGGTCGGCAGCGTGACCCTGAGCGGTGCCTGCGCGGGGACGGTCTACGGCACCGGCCTGCTGGCCTCCTCCTGAACCTCCTCCCGGACCCCCTCCTGAGCCTCCTCCTGAGCCTCGTCGTGAGCTTTCTCCCGGGTCCTGTCCCCGGCGCCGCCCCGGCTCCGGTGCCGGCGCCCGGCCCGGCGCCCGGCCCGGCGCCTGTTCGGGCCCTCCCGGCGGCCTGATCCCGGGGCCCGCCGCCGGGGGCCCGCCGTGGGGCCCGTACCGTGGGGGTGTGCATCGGTTTCTGCTGACACCCCGCTGGTGGGTGATCAACGTGTTCACCGTGGTGGCGATCCCGTTCTGCCTCTTCATGGGCAGCTGGCAGCTCAGCCGCTTCGAGACGCGCATCGACACGCACAAGCAGCAGCAGGACGACGCGTCCGTCGCCGAGAAGGCCGCGGCGAAGCCGCTGCGCGACCTGCTTCCGGTCACCACGGAGACCTCCGGGCGGCGGGCGACCGCCAGCGGCCGGTATGACACCGAACACCAACTCCTCGTTCCCGACCGGCGGCTCGGCGACCGTACCGGCTTCTATGTACTGACGCTGCTGCGCACCGACGGGGGCAAGGCGCTGCCCGTGGTCCGCGGCTGGCTGCCCGGGGACGCCTCCTCCAAGGCCGACACCGCCAAGGTGCCCGCGCCGCCGTCCGGCCGGGTGACGGTCACCGGAGCGCTGCAGGCGACCGAGCACGAGGGCAGCGGCGGGGTGACCGCGAGCGGCGCGCTGCCGCGCGGTCAGCTGGGCATGATCAGCGACGCCTCGCTGGTCAATCTGGTGCCGTACACGGTGTACGACGCGTGGATCACCTCCTCCCAGGCGCCCGGGGCCCTGCGGCCGGTGCCCCCCGTCGTTGCGGAGGGCACCGGGCTGGACCTCAAGGCGTTCCAGAACCTCGGCTACACCGGTGAGTGGTTCGTCTTCGCGGGCTTCGTGGTCTTCATGTGGTTCCGGCTCTACCGGCGCGAGGTCGAGGCCGCCCGCGACCTTGCGCTGGGCATCACTCCGGACGAGCCTGCGGCTCCTGCGCCCGGCCCGCGGCCGGACCCCGCCCCAGATGACGCTGAGCGAAATCGATCTCCAAGCGCAACTGCTTGATCCGCTCCTCGACCACGAGCGAGCCGTGCCCCGCGTCGTAGCGGTACACCTCGTGCGGGGCGCCGCGCTGCTGCAGCCGCTCCACATAGTTGTCGATCTGCCGTATCGGACAGCGCGGATCGTTCACCCCGGCCGAGATGTAGACCGGCGCCCGCACCCGATCCACGTAGGTCAGCGGGGAGGACGCCTCGAACCGCTCCGGCACCTCCTCCGGGGTGCCCCCGAGGAGCGTGCGGTCCATCGCCTTCAGGGCCTCCATCTCGTCGTGGTAGGCCGTCACATAGTCCGCGACCGGGACCGCGGCCAGGCCCAGCGCCCAGGCCTCGGGCTGGACGCCCAGGCCCAGGAGCGTCAGATAGCCGCCCCACGAGCCGCCGGACAGCACCAGCCGCTCGGGGTCGGCCAGCCCCGAGGCCACCGCCCACTCCCGGACCGCCGCGATGTCCTCCAGCTCGATCAGCCCGACCCGGTGCTTGAGCGCGTCCGTCCAGGCCCGCCCGTACCCGGTCGAGCCGCGGTAGTTGACGCGGACGACGGCGAAACCGTGGTCGACCCAGGCCGCCGGGCCCGCCGCGAAGGCGTCGCTGTCGTGCCAGGTCGGCCCGCCGTGGATGTCGAAGACGGTGGGGAAGGGGCCCTCCCCCTCGGGCTTCTGCACCAGGGCGTGCACCCGCCCGCCCGGCCCTTCAACCCAGGCGTCGGTGACCGGCACCGACTTGGGGGCCTTGAGCCCCGGCGGGTCGAGCACGGTCCGCCCGCTCGTCGACCGCACCTGCGGCGGCTGCTCGGCGGAGGACCACAGGAACTCGATCGAGCTGTCCGGCCGCGCGGAGGCGCCCGCGATCGTCCCGGCCGGGGTCTCGACACGGGTCAGCTCCCCGGAGGCCAGCTCATACCGCCACAGCTCGCCGCGCGCCTGGTGGTCGTGGGAGACCAGCAGCGCCGAGCCGTCGGGGAACCAGTCCGCGCCGACATCGCCCGGCAGATCGATGGCCAGGGCCGTCTCCACCCCGGTCAGCGGATCCCACACCATCGGCTCCCACCGGCCCCGCCGCTGGTGCCCGACCAGCAGCCGGGTGTCCCCGGCGACCGGCGCGAAGCCCATGACGGCCAGGCCCAGCTCCTCGGTGCCGCCCTTGGTGTCGTCCAGCTCCGCGACCGCCGTACCGTCCAGCCGGACGACCCGGATCGCCGAGTGCATGGCGTCGCCGTGCTCGGTGTGCTCGACCGCGATCAGCGTCCCGTCGTGCGACAGGTCGCCCACCCCGGCAGACTCCCGGTGCCGGTAGATCTCCCGGGGCTCGGCTCCCGGCGCCACCACATGGATCGTCGAGCCCTCCTCGTCCGTGGACCGGCCGACGACCGCCGTGCCGTCCCGGCCGAGCGCGAGACCCGCCGGATAGGAGGGTTCGAGACCGGGCGCCGCGGGCTCGTCCACCCCCGGCTTGCCGCCCTCGCCGCCCGGGCCGCTGTCGCCGCTCCCGCCACCTTCGAAGGGCTGGCGCAGCCACACCCCGAACTCATCGCCGTCGGTATCCGAGAACCACCAGATCCACCGGCCGTCCGGGGTCAGCACCCCGTCCGTCGTCCCGTTCGGCCGGTCCGTCACCTGCCGCTGCGCGCCGGTCGCGCGGTCCCATGCGTACAGCTCGTATGTGCCCGTGGCGTTCGAGACGAACAGCGACCGGTCCGGGGCGTCTTCCGCCCACTCCGGCAACCCCACTCGCGGTGCCCGAAACCGCTTCTCCCAGTCCGGCATGGACTCCGTGCTCTCAGTCATGACCCCATTCTGCGCCGCACCCCGACATCCGCGCTGGCGTCCCCTCGCGCCTGTGGATAACGTTCGCGGCGGGCATGGACAGACGGTCCGTGATGGAGGGGAGACGATGCGCGACATAGCCGCGACCGTGGAGACATATTGGGCAACGGCCCAGGCCAGGGACTGGAGGGCGTTCGGTGCGACCCTCGCCGACGACGTCCGCTACGAGTTTCCACAGACCCGGGAGCGGGTGGTCGGCCGCGACGGCGTGGTCCGCTTCAACGCCGAGCGGCTCGGCGAGTGGAGCCTGGAGGTCGAGCGCGTGGTCGCCGACGCCGCCCAGGCGGTTTCCTGGGTCCGGTTCAGCGACGAGGAGGAGGAGACGCACGGCATCAGCTTCTTCACCGCCGCGCCCGACGGCAGGATCCAGACCATCACCGATTTCCGGCCCGGTTCGTACGAGCCGCCGGCCGGGCGTGAGCAACTCACCGAGCGCTTCTGACGGACTCCGTACCCCAACTCCCCGTATCCACCCCGTGATCCCCCGCCCTCGCCCCCGTCTCTCCCCGTCCCCCCGCACCCCTCCCCGGTGTCTCCCCTCCCCGTGATTTTCTTCGAGCGCTCGGCTAGCGCAGTGTCACCGGCAGCGCGTCGACGCCGTAAACGATGGACAGCTTCCGGAACTTGAGCTTGTCGGCATCCATGGCCAGCCGCATTTCCGGGAATCGCCGGACCAGCGCGGGGTAGGCCGCCCGGAGTTCCATCTTGGCCAGTTCGGCGCCGATGCAGCGGTGAATGCCGTAGCCGAAGGCCAGGTGAGACGGCGTCTGCCGGTGCGGATCGACCCGCTCCATGTCCGGGCCCAGCTTGTCGTCGCGATTCGCTCCGCTCAGCGAGCACAGCACCAGGTCGCCCGCGGATATCTTCGTGCCCGCTATCTCCATGTCCTCGCGCGCGAACCGCGGGAACGCCACCTGGACCACGGAGAGATAGCGCAGCAGCTCATCCACGAAACGGTCGACGACGTCCTCCTGGTCGCGCATCGCCGCGAACTGTTCCGGCGCCTGGAGCAGGACGAGCGTGCCCAGCGCCAGCATGCTCGCGGTGGTTTCCAGACCGCCGGTCAGGACCCCGTCGGCCAGCCCTGCCAGCTCCTGGTCGTCGATTTCGTCGCCGTGTTCCTTCACCAGCATGCCGAGCAGTCCGTCACCCGGTTCTTCGCGCTGCTTGCGGACGATTCCGTGCAGATACGTCAGCGAATCCGACATGGCGCCGAAGGACGCGTTCGCGCCGCCGAACAGATCGAACCGTGCCGTGCTGTGCCGCTGGAAGTCATCGCGGTCCTCGTACGGAACGCCGAGCAGTTCGCAGATGACGAGGGCCGGAATGGGGAGCGCGAACATCTCCACCAGGTCGACCGGGCCCTCGGCCGCGGCCATCTCGTCCAGCCGCTCCTCCACGATGTCGTGGATGCGGGGGGTGAGCCTGCTGAGCCGCCGCATGGTGAATTCGGGCGTCAGTAGCCGTCGCAGTCTCGTATGCGTCGGTGGATCGCTGAAGCCGAGGCCGCCGGGATTTTGCTGCTGGGCCAAGCCGACGGTCTTCTCGGCGAGGTTGGTGAAGTCGGAGCTGAATCCCTTCGCCTTTCCGAGGACCGCCTTGGTCTCGTCATAGCCGGTGACGAGCCACCCGTTGATCCCGAAAGGGAGCCAGATCTTGCTGATGGGTTCCTTTGCCCTGGTTTTGGCGATATCTGCCACGGGGTCGAGTCCGTCGCGCCTCAGCGGTGCCAGCGTGGCATCCGGAAGGAACGACATCTTGGACAGATCGAACCCGTTCTTCTGAATCTTCGTGAAGTACTTGCGGCTCAGCCACGTGACGATGTTCGAGCGGAGATTCGACATGGGCGCAATACTGCCCTGCCGCGGCGGCTCGTCCACGACACGTTGGCAGACGCGCCCCGGTGTGATGTACCACAGCATGGCCGCGGCCGCTCCCCGGGGCGCTTCGCGATCAGTGCGGTGGCGCGGTCCGGGAGATCGGAGGAAAGTGAAGATATCGGGCGTGACGCGCGAGCGATGAAGGCTGCGCGCGGAAGGGCCGTCCATGGCGGTGGACGCGGCCTGAGTCGCGAGGGACGCGCAGTGAGCGGAGTGAGGTGAGCGGCTTGCGGGAGAGGTTCCGCGCTGTCCAGGGAGCACCCTGCTGGGTGAGCCTGATGGCAGCCGATCTGGACCGCGCTCACGCCTTCTACGGAGACCTCTTCGGCTGGACGTTCCGGCCCACGCGGTACGGGCACGGCCGTTACACCATCGCCTGTACCGAAGATGGCGTACCGACGGTTGGTATCGGTGCGTCGGCCCCGACGGCGGGTGTGACGCTGCCCGTCACCTGGACGACGTATTTCGCGGCGGACAGCGCGGACGAGGTGGCCTGGCGCGTCCAGGAGCGCGGGGGCACGGTTGCGGTCGGACCGCTGGAATTCGGCAACGGCCGGGTGGCCTGGGCGGCCGATCCGGACGGCGCGGTCTTCGGTGTCTGGGAGGGCGATCTCACCTCCGCCTGGTGGGGCGAGCGCAGGCCGGGCGCCCCGGTATGGCTGGAATTGCGTACGCGCGACGCGTTCGAAGCGGCGCTCTTCTACGGCCATGTCTTCGGCTGGGACGCCCAGGCGCGGGAGCGGTGTGACGTCCGCTTCGAGCATGACCGCGTGGTCCTGCACATCGACGGAAAGGCCGTGGCGGGATTGCGCGGCGGCGCCCTGGAAGCCGCCCCCGATCCGAGTGTGCGGCCCCGCTGGCATGCCTATTTCCGGGTCGCGGACGCCGACCAGGTCACCGAACGCGCCGTGGAACTCGGCGGAAGTGTCGTCTCCCCGCCGGTCGACACTCCCTACGGCCGCGTCGCGGCGCTCCGCGACGCGGAGGGCGGAATCTTCAGCGTGGCGGCGCTCGGGAGAGGCTCGACGGGCGAGCCGGATGGTGCCTAGGATCGAAGATACGGCATCGCGTGTCGGTCACCGACCGGGTGAGGCATGGAGGTGCCCGTGAGATTGCCTTATCGGGAGGCATTCCACAATGTCAGTCGAGCTGAACCACACCATCGTCCATTCCCGGGACAACCGCGAATCCGCCGAATTCCTGGCCGCCATTCTGGGCCTGGAGGTGGGGGACGCCTGGGGCCCGTTCATACCGGTCTCCACCAGTAATGGGGTCACCCTGGACTTCGCCAGCGTCCCCGCCGAGTCGATCACCATGCAGCACTACGCGTTCCTCATCTCCGACGAGGAGTTCGACGCGGCGTTCCAGCGGATACGGGAGCAGGGCATCACGTATTACGCCGATCCGCACGGTAAGCAGCCGGGCGAGATCAACCACCATTACGGCGGCCGCGGGCTGTACTTCATGGACCCGGCAGGTCATGGCATGGAGATCATCACCCGGCCTTACGGCAACGAGGAGTAACCCTCCGCGGGGCGACCGGCGTGGCCTGGGCTCCGCGCCCGGGTCACGCCGCGCTCAGGCCGGACCGAACCGGCGCGCCGTACCGAGAACCGGGACGCCCTACCCGAACCGGGACGCCATACCGAACCCGGCTCGCGGAACGTGTCACCCAGCCCCCGCTCAGCCGTCGCGTGGCGTGATCCGGCGGTAGCCCGCGCGGGCGTTGACGACGCGGGCGCAGGCCGTTCCGACGACGGCCGCGCCGAGCAGACACCCGAGCCAGGCGCTGTCGCGGTCGCCCGCCCAGGTCAGCACGCCGGCGGGCGGGATGGCGAAGCCGTTGAGGAACAGCCAGCACAGCACGGCCGTCCCCGGTGCCGCCACGAACCGCGCGCACAGCCCGAGCACGGCGGCGAACAGCGACAGCGCGATCAGCGCGAGCGTCGGCCGCCCATGGCCGCCGAGCGAGTTGAGGACGGCCACCAGCAGCAGGGCCCCGGCGAAGGCCGCGGACCAGATGACCGGGGTGGCGACGGGCTCGGGTACGGGCCTCATACCGACGCTGAGCTGCCGCCACTCGATCATGATCACCGTCTTTCTCGCGCGCCTGCCGGGGTACGGACACCCGAACGCGGATTGTTCCACCGAGCCACGGATCACTTTCCGCCATTACTTACTCTTTACCATTTGTTACGGTGGGCGGACGACACTTCGACCCGCGCTACCAGCGCGAAGACCACGAGGAGGGGATGGCTGTGGGGGTTCCGCGGTTGAGCAGTACGCCGTTGCCGGGCATTGGAGTCCGTTACGACCTGACCACGCGGGACCAGGGCCGACTGTCGGTGGTCGCGCACCGGGACGGTGGACGGACGCTGAGCGCGTACCGCCGGGAGGACCCCGACGAGTGCGCCCTGGCCACCCGGCTCACCTCCGGCGAGGCGGAGGCGCTCATCAGCGCGCTGATGCCCGCGCACCACAGCCCCACGCTGCTGTCCACCACCGAGCTGGGGCTGGTCGCCGAGCGGATCGAGCTGTCCTCGCACTCGTACTGGAACGGGCGGGTGCTGGGCGAGACGCGGACCCGCACCGAGACCGGCACCTCCATCGTGGCCGTGCTGCGCCGGGCGGACGCCATCCCCTCCCCGGCCCCGGACTTCCGGCTGGCGGGAGGCGACATCCTGATCGTGATCGGCACGCGCGAGGGCGTGGAAGCCGCCGCGGCGATATTGGGTCGGGAGTGACAGACGGATGCACTCTTCTGCCGTCTTCCTGATCGAGTTCGGTGCGGTCATCCTCGGCCTGGGACTGCTGGGCCGCCTCGCCGGACGTTTCCAGTTCTCGCCCATCCCCCTCTACCTGCTCGCCGGGCTGGCCTTCGGCGAGGGCGGGCTGCTGCCGCTCGGGGCCAGTGAGGAGTTCGTCGCGATCGGCGCCGAAATCGGCGTCGTCCTGCTGCTGTTGATGCTCGGGCTGGAGTACACCGCCAGCGATCTGGTCAGCAACCTCAAGACCCAGTACCCGGCCGGGCTGGTCGACGCCACGCTCAACGCCCTGCCCGGCGCGATCATGGCGCTGCTGCTGGGCTGGGGCCCGGTGGCCGCCGTGGTGCTGGCCGGGGTCACCTGGATCTCCTCGTCCGGCGTCATCGCCAAGGTCCTCCGCGACCTCGGGCGGCTCGGCAACCGCGAAACCCCGGTCATCCTGTCCATCCTGGTCCTCGAAGACCTGGCGATGGCCGTCTATCTGCCGATCGTCACCGCCCTGCTGGCCGGTGTCGGGCTGGCCGCGGGCAGCATCACCCTGGCCATCGCGCTCGGCGTCGCGGGCTTCGTCCTCTTCGTCGCCGTCCGCTTCGGCCGTCATATCTCCCGTTTCGTCTCCAGCGACGACCCCGAGAAGCTGCTGCTGGTCGTGCTGGGCCTGACCCTGCTGGTCGCCGGGATAGCGCAGCAGCTCCAGGTCTCCGCCGCCGTGGGCGCCTTCCTGGTGGGCATCGCCCTCTCCGGCGAGGTCGCCGAGGGCACCCACAACCTGCTCAGCCCGCTGCGCGACCTGTTCGCCGCCGTCTTCTTCGTCTTCTTCGGCCTGCACACCGACCCCGCCAGCATCCCGCCGGTCCTGCTGCCCGCCCTCGCCCTGGCGGTCGTCACCACCTGCACCAAGATCGCCACCGGCTACTGGGCCGCGCGGCGCGCCGGGCTCTCCGCCAAGGGCCGCTGGCGCGCGGGCGGCACCCTGGTGGCGCGCGGCGAGTTCTCCATCGTCATCGCCGGGCTCGCCGTCACCGCGGGCATCGAACCACAGCTGGGCCCCCTGGCCACGGCGTACGTCCTGATCCTCGTCATCGTCGGCCCCCTCACCGCCCGCTGGACCGAGCCCCTGGCGCGCCGCCTCATCCGCCCCAAGCCCGCCGCGGCCCCCGCGGCCGGAGCCACCGCCGAAAGCACTGCCGAGACCGGCACCGAAACCACCGCGGAAACCACGTCCGAGACCACCGCCGCCGAGTCCAAGCACCGCGAAACACAGCGCGGTTGACACCCCGAACGCCGCCGCGACACGATCCCGCCGGTGGAGATCACGGACCTGACACCGGCGGAGCGGCGCGTCTGGCGGGCCTTCCCGCTCGATGAGAGCGTCGATTTCCGCGAAGGCGCCGACGACGACCCCGAAAGCGGCGGCTCCTGGGGGCCCGAGCGGACCATACGAGCCGAGGTGCTGCGCGCGCTGCTGCTCGACGGGCCCACGCGCGACGGCGAGGTGGCGGGCCTGAAGCTGATCGGCGCGCGCATCACCGGTGAGCTGCGCCTGAAGTACGGGGCGGTCGAGCACGCCGTACGGCTGCGGTCCTGCCACTTCGAGCGGACCCCGCAGCTGTACGGGGCGCGGCTGCGCGTCCTGGTGCTCAGCCGCTCCGTGCTGCCCGGGCTCACGGCCGGGGCCCTGCACACCGAGGGCGTCCTGCGGATGACCGAATGCCGCACGACCGGCCCGGTGCGGCTCGCCGGGGCGCAGATCGCCGGAGGGCTCTTCCTCGACGGGGCGCGTCTGGGCACTCCGGACACCCCCTGCGAGGAACCGTTGCTGCAGCTCAACCACGCGGTCATCGGCACCGATGTCCAGGCCAGGCGTCTCGTCGCCCATGGGCAGTTACGGCTCAACGAGGCCACCGTCGCCGGTCAGGTGAACCTCGACGACAGCGCACTCCACGCCCCCGGCGGCATCGCCCTGCACGCCGAGAACCTGTCCGTCGGCAACGATCTGCACGCCATGCGGCTGCGCGCGCAAGGACACGTCAACCTCAGCGGGGCCCGGATGCCCCGCCACCTCAACCTCGCCTACGCCCGGCTGTCCCACCCCGGCGGCCAGGCCCTGCGCGCCAGCAGCTGCGTCATCGGCGAACTGTGGCTCCGCGAGGCCGCCCCCGTCGAGGGCGACGTGAACCTGCGCCGCTCGCAGATCGACCTGCTGCACATCCGTCCCGAGGTCTGGCCCGACCGCGTCAAGATCGACGGCCTCAGCTACCGCAGCCTCGCCCCGCACCTCCCCGCCGAAGAGCGGCTACCGCTCCTGGAACGCGAGGTGGAGGGCTATCTCCCCGCCTCCTACGAGCAGTTGACCACCGCCTACCGCGCCGCGGGCGACGAGGCCGCCGCCCGCACCGTCCAGCTCGCCAAGCTCCGCCGCCACCGCAGCACCCTGCCGCGCTACGCCCGCGTCTGGGGCCATCTCCAGGACGTCACCGTCGGCTACGGCTTCCGCCCCCTGCGGGCCGCGGGCTGGCTTTCCGCGCTGCTCCTCACCGGCGCCGTCGCCTTCGCCCTCCACCATCCGCGGCCCCTGAAGTCCGGCGAGGCCCCCGACTTCAACCCGGTCTTCTACACCCTCGACCTGCTCCTCCCCATCATCGGCTTCGGGCAGGAGAGCGCCTTCGCCCCGCAGGGCGCGTACCAGTGGCTCTCGTACCTCCTGATCGTCACCGGCTGGATCCTGGCCACCACGACCGCGGCGGGCATCAGCCGCTCCCTGAGCCGCCAGTAGCCGGAGCCCCTGGGCCTTCCGGGTGCGCAGAAGCGTTACTCCTCGGCGAGCACGACGATCGCGTCGCCCTCCTCCAGGACCAGCGGCGCGGCCTTGTCGGGGTTGAGGAAGACCCCGTAGGCGGGCGGTACGTCGGCGTGGCGTGCGAGCCGGTAGCCGAGGGCCGTCTCGCCGCGCCGCCGCGCGGCCTCGACGACCGTCGCGAAGTTGGCCTCCGCACCCGGCACCAGATAGTTGGTGGCCGGTTTGAGGTAGATCTCCGAACCCTCCGGGTCGAAGAGATCGATGAACACCGTGTACAGATCGCGGTTCTCGGTCAGCTGGGTCAGCAGCAGACTGATGACCTTGGTGCTGACGATGAAGTCGTCGGCCTTGGTGACCTGGGCGATCTCCCGGTTGCTGTCATCGTTCATCTCCGTGACGATCGAGTACGGGTCACCGAGCCGCACCTCGATGTCGCGCAGGTGCAGCAGCGTCACCAGCGTCCGGTCATCGGCGCGCTTGGGATCGATGGCGTCGTCGGACAGCACCACGATGTGCTGGTAACTGCCGAGGTCGAGGGACTCCAGGGACGACCGGCGGGTCGGTTCGCACCGCTTGTGGCCGACCGTCAGGTTCTTCAGCCCCTCCGGCACCCCCTTCCGCGGCCGCCGCGGCGCCGCGATGTCCACCGCCGAACCGGGTTCGACGAAGCTGTCCAGCAGCTTGATCAGCTTCGACGCCCGGGAGTTCCAGCCGATCAGCAGGGTGCGGTCCGGGACCGGCGGCCGGCCGGGCGCGGTGGTGATCGCGGACGGGACGATCTCGGCCCGGGTCTCGGAGCGCCGTATCAGCAGATCGTCCTCGGCCACCACCAGCAGCTGGTCATCGGCCCGGACGACGGTGTCCATCGGCGGGTTGACCAGCACCTCACCGTCGCTCCTGCGCAGCCCGGCGGCCATGCCCTGCGCGTAGTGGGCCAGGGTGTCCGCGTACGTCGAACCCGCCAGCGCGGGCTCGTCGCGGAAGTAGAACTCGTTGCCTTCGAAGCTGAGCAGTTCGTTGAAGACGCTGGACAGTCCGGACTGCCGGTGCGCCTGGGCGATGAGCCGTACGGCGATGTCGTCGGCGTCGATGATCAGCGCGTTCGTGCCGGCGGCGAGACGGGCCGCCGGCAGGTTGTCCGAACTCTCCACGGCCGCCACGACGTTCGGCCGCGTGCTCTTCCACTTCCGGCTGTTGAGCAGCAGCAGCACCTTGATGACGTCCGTGTCGGTGTCGTCCCCGACCGGGGGCAACACCATGATCGACTTGGCGGTGTCGGGGCTCACCAGCTCCAGATCGCCCCGCTCCAGCGGACTTCCGGATCGGCAGATCACCCGGGTGCGGCCGGTCGCGGGGATCCGGTGGCGGATCTGGTCCTCCATATCGACCTTGTCGTGGTCGGCGAGGATCACCACACACGAGCGGCGGGCGCTCTGGTTGGCCTCCACCAACTCCGCGATCACCGTGAACACCTGATCCGACCAGCCCAGCACGATCGTGTGCCCGCGCTCGATCAGCCGCGACCGCCCCTTGCGCAGCATCTGGATCCGGTTCTCCAGGCCCGTGGTGAGCACACCGATGAGCGCGCTGACGATGAAGATGCCGCCGATCGTGACCGTGAGCATCAGCACCAGGAACAGCGGCCGGCCCGTGTCCCCGCCCATGGTGCCCGGGTCGAGCGTCCGCAGCAGGCTCATCCACACCACGCCCGACCAGCCGCCGCTCTTCCGGGTGTCCTCGTGGGAGAAGGAGACCACCAGCGTGGAGACCACCGCTATCAACGCCAGCGACGCGAGGCCGAGCCAGCCGATCAGCGCGGGCGTCCCCCGGTCCATCGTGCCGTCGAACCAATACCGCAGCCGGTCCCGCAGCCTCATCGCACGTCCCCATCCCCCCGGCCACCCACCGGACTTACGGTCTCCCAGAGCAGTTGATCATTCTCGCAGGGTTACCCGGGCCCACCGTCCGGGCGCCGGGCGGCCTGTCCCGGCGCGGCGGGTCACCAGGCGGCGTGGGGCTGCGGACCGGCCTCGACGGACGGCTCGCCGCCCGCCTCGGCGAACGCCTGCAGCGCCTCGATCAGATGACGGCGCTGCCCGGCGGGCATGACGTCGACGATGCGCGCGATCTCCCGACGCCGCCGATCGGTGACCTCGGCCACGATCCGCCGACCGCCCTGGGTGAGCGAGATCACGCTGGTACGCCGGTCCTCGGCGGAGCCGCCCCGCGCGACCACGCCCGTCGTGACCAGGCGGTCGATCATGCGCATGGCGGTCGACGGCCGCACCCCCAGCTCCCCGGCCAGCCCGGACAGGCTCAACGGCCCTCCGGCGTCCAGGACGACCAGCATCCGGAACTGCGGCAGCGTCAGCGACTCCTCCACCGCCGCCAACGACCGGGCCGAGACGGCCACAAGCAGCCGCGACGCGGTCAACACGGCGGTGACCATCGCCTCGGCGTCGGATTCGGGAGGGTCGGTACGGGGCTGGGAGGGCTCGGAAGCGGAAGCTTCGGTACGGGAAGTTTCCGCAACGGAGGCTTCGGAAGCGGAGGCTAAGGAACGGCGCGCCATACGCCCTTTCTACCCTCTGCCCCTGTGGAAGGGAGCGTCCGTGAGGCTCCGGCTCCTCATCCGGCCATCTCGCCGCGCCGCCCCCTGATCCGTGCGATCGCGGCCCGGACGCGCCACGCGCCGGTGACCGTGACACCAGCCAGCCGGTCGGCCAGCGACCTCCGGGAGCCGAGCAGCGCCAGCCCCGCGTTGACGGCGAAGAAGGCCATGGCGACGATCCAGCACAACACCGAGAAGACGACCGCACCCCCGGCCAGCAGGCAGCAGGCCAGCGCATACCAACCGACCTCGACCAGCGTGCTCACCGCGGCGCGCACCGCCACCCGGCCCCGCCCGGGCCGCCCGCCGCCCCGGCGCCGCACGACGCACAGGCCCGTCAACGCCTGACCCGGGGTGCGGCCCATCACGGCCAGCGAGAGGAAGTGGTAGGCGAAGGCGAACGCGACCAGCGCCGCGAATGCCTGCTGGACGGCGTTCACCGCGGAGCGCCAAAGCGACTCCCCGACGCCCTGACCCGCCCCCGCGATATCGCCATGCGAGGTGATGACCTCCCAAGCGCTCGTCCCGGCCAGGCTCGTCACATCGGTGACCTCGGCACCGACCCGGTGGAAGGTGAACCAGCCGAGCAGCGCGGCCACGGCCACGATGACGGCGAAATCCAACGCCCAGGCACACAACCGACGCGCCCGCGGCAGGCCGGTCGGCACCACCCCCTCTTCAGGCACGCCGGGCGCCATTACCGCTCGCCGGAACATCGGTCCCCCCGAAGTGTGTGATGTCGCGGTGTGCACAGTGTAGGGACAGTTACAGACCGCCACGAGGGGATCCGAACGTGCTGCGGGGCGCGGGGCGCCTCCCGCCGGCGGCCGCAAAGAGGAGACGCGCCCCTTCTGTTGGGGATCACGCCGACGTCGAAGGCAACCCCACCGCGATCCCCAAGACCCCCAGCGCCCCCGGCCGGCAGCCACGCGGGTAGTCACGCACAACGAATCAGGGCCGCCTACGAATTTTCGTAGGCGGCCCTGACCTGTGTTCCTTCAGTCGGGGTGGCGGGATTTGAACCCACGACCTCTTCGTCCCGAACTACGGGCGGGGCGGTCGCTGAGGTCTGCTGGGCTGGTCGGTCGGGGCCGCTGTCGATCGACGGTGGTTGCGGTGGTTGCTGTACTTCCCTGCTGTACAGCACTCGCTGACCACCGCCTTACAAGTTCGTCACCGCTGAACTGCGCGAACACTCCTTCGAGCTACATGCTGAGCGCTTCGCGGCCCGCTAGGGGCCGCAGCGTCATCCAACAGCTCAGGAGCGGCAGCTCCGCCGTTCAACGGCACAACAAAGTCGTTCCGGGACTTCTGCCTACCTGGGGGCTGGCATACCCGCTGCAGCTGCGAGAGCCTGATCCATCACGGTTGATCTTCAGCACACGGAGGCTACGAGCTCATGGCAATTTCAGGGAACCAGCCCTTACCAGCATCAGGTACGTACGACATCGATCCGGTGGCATCAACGGTTCGCTTCGACACACGCGCCATGTTCGGGCTGATTCCAGTTCACGGCACCTTCACTGTCGATCACGGCCGGATCATTGTGGCTGACCCAGCGGAAGAGTTGTTGGTGCACGTCGTGATGCGGTCAGGAAGCTTCGAGTCGGGCAATCAGCAGCGTGATGACCACGTCAGGTCCTCCGACTACCTGGATGTGGCTCAACATCCCGAGATCAGCTTCCGGAGCCAGCGCCTGGAACGATCTGCTGCAGATGCCACCTTGCAGGGTGAGCTGACTGTGTGCGGGGTGACTCGGCCGGTCGCCGTCACGCTCGACTCTGTTGCCTACGCTGGCAAGCGGATCACGGCCAGCGGCACTACTACTATCGACAGGTACGCCTTCGGCATTACCAAGGCCAAGGGCATGACAGGGCGACATCTCAAGATCGCTTTGGAAGTTGTCGCGGACCGCTGAACCAATCGTGTTGCTCGAAGCATTGGCGGTGATCAGCGTGATTCTCGATGATCTTTACGCCGAAGGGGAGACGGTCGGCTATGGCCGATCGCTCCCACTCGTCCACGTCCACCCAACGAGCTGAACCCTCAGCATTGTTTCCGGGCCGATCGGGCGTAGTTGCTGCACTTCGCTGCTGTACGACACCAAAAAGCCCCCGCCAGGTTTCCCCGGCGGGGGCTTTGAGCCGCTGAGGTCTGCCCGGCTGGTCAGTCGGCTGCCTGGACTGGCTGAGGGTCGATCGTGGTCGCGTTGGTTGCTGTACTCCGCTGCTGTACAGCACTTGCTGACCACATCCGGATCATGCCCCTTGTGCGGCGCGCGGCATGGGCCATGAGCTTGCTAGCTCCTGATCGCCGCGATCAAAGCGGCGAGAGAACCAACCAACGGCGAGATCGACACGAACCGTGCCCGCACAGAGGAATAACGCGCTGGATTTGGCGTGGCATGGCAGCGCGGACACTCCCCTTGATGACCGTCGGGTGCTTCTAACTGCTCCAGGTACATCGGTTTTTCGCCTTCGAGTAGTCACCAGCCGGATGAGTGGGACGTCTCATCGGTGATGCAGGGCCGTGCGGGACTCGCCTTCACTGCTGGCCAAAAATAACAGTGATCGCCTTTGGGCTACACGAGCCCAGATAAATCTAAGACCCCACTTGACCTGCCCTTTTAATTGACTCGTCTCAGTGAACTTTGACCGTTCTCACTGAAGTTTGACCGGCTGCTGCTCTACGTTCGCGACGGTCGGCCTTCTCCGGCGCGGCCCCCGAGCGATCCCGGTCATGAAGGAGGTCAGCGCGAGGAAATGCGCTGCATCCACAGCGAGCTGATGTACTGCCCGTTCTTGACGGCATACTCCCGAAACACTCCGACCTCCGTGAAGTCGAACTTTCGATGCAACGCAACGGATGCGTCATTGGGCATCGCTATGCCTGCGAGAACGACGTGAACCGGCTCGTCGGCAAGGCGCTCGAACAGGGCCCGATAGAGCAAGGTGCCGATGCCCTGACCCCGGCAACCGACGCGCAGTGCGACACTCGCCTCAACCGTCGCCCGGAAGGCTTCGTGGTCTCGGTATCGCTGGCTGCAGGCATAGCCCAGCACCTGGTCGCCACGTCGGGCAACGAGCACACGAAAGGGACCGGTCGCGGAAAACTGCCCAAACCAATCGCGACGCTCGGCCACGCTGGTCGGCCTGGTGGCGAAGCTGGCGATTGAGTTCATCGCCGTGTAGTTCACGATGTCAACGATCTGGGGAAGGTCGTCGTCGATGGCCGGCCTGATCTCGACAGGGCTCGCGGCAGACGCGCGCGTGTCGCTCCGCTGATTCATATCGGCACGGTAGTCAACTCGGCGCCTCAGGATGTCAGCTTCAGGACAGGCGCCGAGCAGTTGACACATCAGCCCCCGCCGTGACGGCCGCTGGGTGGCTAGGCACAGCCCTCACCCAGGCGGTCAGACTTCAGTCGCTGCGGTCGTTCGGGCCGGTCCACAACCGCATCACCACCGACGCGGGCGAGACCCTGGCCTGCCGCTGCGGCGAACGCCACGGGCCCGATGACCCCGTGTTGGGCACGCCGCTGTCCCCGGCCACCTACGACTACGCCGGAGCCGTGCTGTGGAACGCCCACACCGGAGCCCTGTGGGCCCGCTTCACCACATACCTGCGCCGCGAACTGGCCGCCCACCTAGGCGTCACTCAGAAGGCGCTGAATACGGCCGTGCGCGTCTCCTTCGCCAAGGTCGCCGAGTACCAGCGGCGCGGCCTGGTCCACTTCCACGCCGTGGTTCGTCTCGACGGTCCGGAAGGGAGCAAAGAGCCTCCGCCCCGGTGGGCCACCGCTGACGCACTGACCCAGGCGGTCAAGAAGGCACGTGAACGGGCCGTGCTCACCGTGGCCTCCGACGCCATCGGCGAACGCGAAATCGCGTGGGGCGATCAGATCGACATCCGGCACATCACGGCCTTGAGCGACGGCGAGCTGACCGACCAGAAGGTGGCGGCCTACGTCGCCAAGTACGCCACCAAGAGCGCCGAGGACTCGGGCACGGTAGAGCGCTCTCTGCGCTGCGCCCGCTGCTCCGGATGCGGCTACCAGCGCGGCCCGGACGGCTTCCGGGACCTGTGCGACCAGTGCGACGGCACCGGACAGTCCGAACCCATCGCGGACCTCCGCGTCGACAGCCACGTCCGCCAGATGATCCGCACCGCATGGCACCTCGGCCACCTGCCGGAATTCGCCGAACTCAAGCTCTGGAAGTGGGCCCACATGCTCGGCTTCCGAGGCCACTTCAGCAGCAAATCCCGCCGCTACTCCACCACCCTCGGAGCGCTCCGCGACATCCGCCGCACCTGGCACACCGAACAAGCCCGCGCCGCCGCCGACGACGACCGGCCCGAGCTGGACGACGAGACCACCCTCGTCGTCTCCCACTGGCCTCGCCTCCGGATACAGCCCTGGCGAAGAACTCCTCGCCGCCCAGGTACGCCACGACCTCACCCAAGCCCGAGCCGAAACCGAACGCCGCAAGACCGAAGGAGACCCCTGGCTGTGACCGTCCCCAAGGTCATGACTGCCCTTCCCACGAACGAAAGGGAAACGCACCGGATGACCACGACCGCGATATCGCGCAAGTGGCACACCACGGCCGAGGTCGCCGTCATGCCCGGCTTCGGCCTCTCCGAGACCAAGATGCTCGTCCTGACCGGTGAGATCCGCTCGATCAAGATCGGCCGTAACCGCCGCATCCTCCCGGCCTGGGTGGACGAGTACGTCAACCGTTGCGTCCAGGACGAGACCGAGAGGTGGTCCGCATGAGCGGCAAGCGCGGAAACGGTGAGGGGGCCATCTACCCCTACAAGAACGGCTTCGCCGCGTACGCCTGGGTGACCACCCCGGACGGCAGGAAGAAGCGGAAGTACGTCTATGGCAAGACGCGGACCGACGTCCACGACAAGTGGATCAAGCTCCATGCGGAGGCCAAGAAGGGGCCGGTCGCCACCAGGGTGCCGACCCTTGAGCAGTACCTCGCCTACTGGCTGCGGGAGGTGGTGGAGCCGAACTCGTGTCGAAGAACGTCGCTCAGCTGATCAAGGTGCAGCGGGCCCGGAGGAAGCGGCCCGACCCGTGGTCGGTCGAAGAGGCTTGCTCGTTCCTGGAGAACGCCCGTGCCATGCGGGACTACCTCTACGGGGCGTACGTCCTGGTGTTGGTGCTCGGCCTGCGCAAGGGGGAGGTGCTGGGCCTTACTTGGGCGGACGTGAACGTCGATGCGGGCGAGCTGCGCATTCAGCATCAGCTCCAGCGCGTCCGGCGGCGGCTTCTGCATTCGGATACGGCCAAGACGGAAGCGTCTGAGGCGGTTCTTACGCTGCCGGATATCTGGCGTGGCCGCTCTCCGCCTCAGACAGAAGGACCAGGCATCCGCGAGGGCCGCCGCCGGGGATCTGTGGACCGAGTCAGATTTCGTCTTCACCACCCGCTACGGCACACCCGTCGAGCCGAGGAACTTCAACCGCGAGTTCAACCGGCGCTGCGACCGGGCCGGCGTGCGGACGATCCGGGTGCATGACACACGTCACACCTGCGCTTCGCTGCTGGCGGCCATGGACGTGCACCCGCGTATCGCCATGCAGATCCTCCGGCACTCGGAGATCGCGGTGACGATGGAGGTCTACACCCACGTGCCGTCCGACGGCACCCGCCGGGCGCTGCGCAAGCTGGGCAAGGCGCTCGACGGCAACCGCACGGGGAAAGCGAAGAAGAAAGGTCAGGGAGCGTCGTAGCGGTTGCTGTACTTCGCTGCTGTACGCACGCCAGAGGGCCCGGTGCAACTTACACACCGGGCCCTCTGGCCTCTGTCGGGGTGGCGGGATTTGAACCCACGACCTCTTCGTCCCGAACGAAGCGCGCTGCCAAGCTGCGCTACACCCCGAAGCAACGAGCTCTACTTTAGCGGACCGGTGGCCAGACACGAAATCCGGTTCCCGGGGTCTCGCAGGTCGGGGCGGGGAGGGGGTCAGGGGGCCTGGGGGGTGAGGGTGAGGAGGGTGGCCTCCGGGGGGCAGGCGAAGCGGATGGGGGTGTAGCGGTTGGTGCCGCAGCCCGCGGAGACGTGGAGGTAGGAGGTGTGGCCCCCGGCCTCGTGGGTGGAGAGGCCCTTGACCCGGCGGGTGTCCAGGTCGCAGTTGGTGACCAGGGCGCCGTAGAAGGGGATGCACAGCTGGCCGCCGTGGGTGTGGCCCGCGAGGATCAGGGGGTACTGCTCGGCGGTGAAGGCGTCGAGGACGCGGAGGTACGGGGCGTGGACCACCGCGAGGGAGAGGTCCGCGCCGGTCTCGGGGCCGCCGGCGACCTCGGCGTAGCGGTCGCGCTTGATGTGCGGGTCGTCGAGGCCGGTGAGGGCGATCTCCACGTCGTCCAGCTTGAGCCGGCCGCGGGTGTTCGACAGGCCGACCCAGCCCGCCCCGTCGAAGGCGTCGCGCAGCTCCGTCCACGGGTTGTGGACGACGCCGACGGCCGGGGGGTTGCCGTTGAGGCCGTGGCGGCCGTTGGCCTTTTCCATCAGGTAGCGGGCGGGGTTGCGCAGCTTCGGTCCGTAGTAGTCGTTGGAGCCGAAGACGTACGCGCCGGGGAACTCCATCAGCGGGCCGAGCGCGTCCAGGACCTCGGGGACGCCCTCGGGGTCGGAGAGGTTGTCGCCGGTGTTCACGACGAAGTCGGGGCGCAGACCGGCGAGCGACTGGAGCCAGCGCTGCTTCTTGCGCTGCCCGCTCACCATGTGGATGTCGGAGACCTGCAGGACGCGCAGCGGCCGCATGCCGCGCGGCAGCACGGGTACGGTGATGCGGCGGAGCCTGAAGGACCGCACTTCGAAGCCGACGGCGTAGGCGAGACCGGCTGCGCCGACCGCCGTGATTCCCAGGGGTACTCCGTATCGCGCGCGCATGGTCTCCATGGTCGCAGAACGCCGCGGGGGGAGAAATCTTCGGGTGATTCCCGGCCAGTGCTGGCAGACTCGACGCCATGACCACCACGCTCAAGTCCAGGCTGCAGGACGATCTCACCGCAGCGATCAAGGCGCGCGATGAGCTGCGCTCCTCCACGCTCCGGCTCACCATCACCGCGATCTCGAAGGAAGAGGTCTCGGGGGAGAGCGCCCGGGAGCTGTCCGACGCCGAGGTGGAGACGATCATCGCGCGCGAGGCGAAGAAGCGCCGCGAGGCGGCCGAGGCGTTCGACAAGGGCGGCCGGGCGGCGCAGGCCGAGCGGGAGCGGGCCGAGGGCGAGGTGCTGGCCGGGTATCTGCCGCAGCCGCTGACGGACGACGAGCTGGAGGCGCTGGTCGGCGAGGCGGTGCGGGAGGCCGCCGCGGGCGGCGCCGAGGGGCCGCGGGCGATGGGCGTGGTGATGAAGATCGTGAACCCGAAGATCGCGGGCCGGGCCGAGGGCGGCCGGGTCGCCGCCGCGGTGAAGCGGCAGCTCGCGGGCGGGTGAGGGCCCGCATCGGGGGCAGGGACCCACAGGTGTGAGAAAGGGGCCCGGACGGTGTCGTCCGGGCCCCTTCCGCGATCAATGGGCAGTGGGTGCCGCTACCGCGGCCACTCGAAGCCGCCGTTCCCATTGCCGCCGTTCCCGTTGCCGCCGATCACGCCCGGCGGGAGGGAGATGTCCGGCCAGGGGTCGTCGTTCCGGCCGCCGCCGTTCCCGGGCTTGTCGCGGCCCGGCTTCTTGGGGGTGGGCCTCTTGGGGGCGGGCTTGTGCGCGCTGGGGTCCTTGATCGGCACGGTGACGAAGTTCGGCGCGGGCTTGCCGTCCAGCGCGCCGCTCATCGCGTCCTTCCAGATGGGGCCGGGGGTGTCCGCGCCGTAGACCTTGTCGTGGGGGACACCGCCGATGGTGATGTTCTCCATCTTGAGGTCGCTGGCGCCGGGGCCGCCGCCGACCCACACCGCGCCCGCGAGGTTCGGGGTGTAGCCGACGAACCAGGCGGCCCGGCGCTCGTCCGTCGTGCCCGTCTTACCGGCGCTCGCCCGGCTCCGCAGACCCGCCTTCTTGCCGGTGCCGTCCTCGACCACACCGCGCAGCAGGGTGTTGATCGTGTCCGCGGTCTTCTCGGACATCGCGCGCGAGCACTTCGACTGCGGCACCTTCAGCTTCTTGCCGCTGGGGCCGGTGATCGAGTCGATGAAGACCGGGGAGCAGTAGACGCCGCGGTTGGCGAAGGTCGCGTACGCGTTGGCCATGGTCAGCGGCGAGAAGCCCTCGGTGCCGAGGGTGAGGGAGGGCACCTGCTGGTGCTCCTTGCCGTCGGCCCGCTGCACGCCCATCTTGTCGGCCAGCTCGGTCACCGGGCAGACGCCGATGTCGCTGATCATCTGGACGAAGTAGGTGTTGACCGACTTCGCGGTCGCCTCCTTCATCCCGTACGGGCCGCGCTCGGACTCGTTCTCGTTCTCGACGGTCGCGCGCTCGCTGTTGCTCCAGGTGCCCTTGCAGGTGCTGACCGGGCTCGGGTACTCCATCTTGTACGGCGAGGAGTAGCTCTTGTACGGCTTCATGCCCCGCTCCAGGGCAGCCGCGGCGGTGATCGGCTTGAACGTGGACCCCACCTGGAAGCCGTAGTTCGAGCCGCCCATGGAGTGGTCCGCGGAGAGGTTGATCTGGGTCTGGTCCTTGCCGAAGCCGTACGGCTTGGACTGGCCCATGCCCAGGACCTTGCCGGTGCCCGGCTCGACGAGCGAGACGGCGGTGGCGGCCTTGTCGGACTGGTACACATGCGACTTGATCGACTTCTGGACCGCCTCCTGCGCCTGCGGGTCCAGCGTCGTACGGATCGTCAGGCCGCCCTGGTTCCAGCGCTTGGCGCGGGCCTCCGCGGTCTTGCCGAAGACCGGGTCGTTCAGGAAGATCTGGCGCACGTAGTCGCAGTAGAAGCCCGCGCCCTTGACGGCCGTGATGCAGCCGCTGCGCGGCATGCTGACATCGAGGCCGAGCGGCTTCTTCTTGGCGGCGGCGGCCTGGGCGGGGGTGATGTCCTTCACCTCGGCCATGCGCTGCAGCACGGTGTCGCGGCGGGCCTTCGCGGTCTCCGGGCTGGTGACCGGGTCGTAGCGGCTCGGCGACTGGACGAGACCGGCCAGCAGCGCGGCCTGCTCCAGCTTCAGGTCCTTGGCGGGCTTGCTGAAGTAGCGCTGGGAGGCGGCCTCGATGCCGTAGGCCTGCTGCCCGAAGTACGTGATGTTGAGGTAGTTCTCGAGGATCCGGCGCTTGCCCAGTTCCTTCTCCACCTGGATCGCGTACTTCAGTTCCTTGATCTTGCGGCCTATGGACTGCTGGGTGGCCTCGGCGAACTTCTCCTTGCTGTCGCCCGCCTCCTCGACGAAGACGTTCTTCACGTACTGCTGGGTGAGGGTGGAGGCGCCCTGCGAGACGCCGCCGCTCTGCGCGTTCCGGTTGGCGGCGCGCAGCACGCCCTTGAGGTCGATCGCCCCGTGCTGGTAGAAGCGCGCGTCCTCGATCGCGACGATCGCCTTGCGCATGTACGGGGAGACGTCACCCAGCTTCACGATGGTGCGGTCGCGCGAGTAGACCTTCGCGATCTCGCCGCCCTTCGCGTCCAGGATCGTGGTCCGCTGGCTGAGCGGAGGCGTCTTGAGATTGGCCGGAATGTCGTCGAATTCCTGGACCGTTTCCTTGGCGGTGAGGCCGAACGCCCCGACGGCGGGAAGCGCGAGCCCGGCCATCACGGCGCCGGCCAGCGCGCTGACGCCGAGGAACTTGGCGGCCTGTTGAGCGGTGGACAGCCCTCCGCCCGAGCGCGTGTAACCCATAAGGGGCAGCCTACGTGGCGAATCGCCGGACAGGTGACCGCGTGTTCGCATACGCTGTTTCACGCCAGTCACGTATGTGCTGCCGCGCCACATCGCACGACATCCCCCCTCCTCACTCGAGTGAGGGATGAGACGTGCCCGGATTGTGGCCCCGTGTCCCGAGCTGACCGATGTTCGTCGACTGAACTGCCCTGGTTTGCACCAGTAATCGCAAATGTCGTCAGCTCACTCCGTTGGGTGATCTGCCGCGTACCCATAGTCCGTTCGGGCCATCCAAGATTGGGCCTGCAGGGGGTGTTGCGCCTTGCTCGCCTTCCGTAACGTCCTCAACTGGCGACGGTGAATATGCCGTTTGTCGCCGTGGGGGAGCTCCGATTCGGGAGAGGACGGCGCCAGCATGGGCTGGGTAACCGACTGGAGTGCGCAGGCCGCCTGCCGCACTACTGATCCAGATGAACTGTTCGTCCAGGGCGCGGCACAGAACAGGGCCAAAGCGGTCTGCACCGGATGCCCGGTGCGCACCGAATGCCTTGCGGATGCCTTGGACAACCGTGTCGAGTTCGGTGTGTGGGGAGGGATGACCGAGCGCGAGCGGCGGGCACTGCTGCGCCGCCGCCCGACGGTGACCTCCTGGCGAAGGCTGCTGGAGACCGCACGCACCGAGTACGAGCGCAGCGCGGGCATTCTGCCCTTCGACGACGAAGAGTACGAGCGCTTCGCTGCCGTCGGATAGCGGCCGGCCGCCAGGCCGGTACGTGACGACGACGTCGCATCGCATCACAACTTCATCTCACCCACCCCTCGTCACGGGCTTGTTCTCTCATCCACGACGGGACGAGGAAGGGTGTACGACACGAGTACGGCCGCGACAGTGGTCGCGGCCGGTCGTGGCCGGGCGAGGTGGTTCACGGGTGGGGGCCCGCGGACCTTGGGGCAGCCCGCCACGCTTTATGGACGACGGCGTGCCTTCTTGGGCGGCGACGTGCCTTTACGGACGGCGACGTGCAGGGACGGATGGGCAGAGCGCGACGGTGCGGACGATTGGGGATCCGCGGCGGGCGCTGTGACCGTCCACGGCCGCGCGCGCCGTACCGGACGTACTCGTGCAGCCGGACGTACCCGCGCATGGGTACGCCATGGCTTGGGGCACGTGCGCCATGCCGCACCCGTGCCATGGGGGCGCGGCACCACGCGTACGCGCGCCATGGGTACGTGGGTAGGCGTGAGCCTGCCCTGACGGCTTTCGTGCCGACCGTCATTCACCGCGCGCCGCTGGTCGCAGGTCGCGGGTCATGGGCCCCGCCACGCCGCGCCGCGGCCGGGCGTCAGCCTGCCGTGCGCTCGGACTGGTCCGTCGGGGCCGCCGCGAGGCGATCGCCGATCGCTCGCAGCCCTGCCAGGTCGTGTACGTCTCCGGGGAGCGCGGCCACTTGGGCCACCGGAACTTCGGGGTGCAACGCCGTGAAGCGGTCGTGTGTGCGCTGCTCGCGTCCGAGCACCTGCATACGCTCCGCATGCAGCCGGAGCAGTCCCGCGGCAAGCCGCTCCGGCGACGTGGGGGAGACGTCGGGATCGGCTACCGAGGAATTGTCCGCCGCTGAGGCGTTCCGGGCTTGAGCATTCCCTGAGTGGGGATCGACAAATCCGTCGGCACCAAGATTTTCCGCGCCCTCACCGTGGTTGGCCGGAACGCTACCCTCCCCCGGCGGATCCGCAGCGTCGGCGCTCTTCAGGGACAGCATCTCCGCCGCAGCCAGGGCCCGTTCCGCCGACAGTTGTCCGGCGCCGCTGCCGTGCACCCGGTTCAGTACGAGACCGGCCAACGGCATCTGATCCGCCGCCAGCCGCTCGACGAAGTAGGCGGCCTCGCGCAGGGCGTCCCGCTCCGGGGCGGCCACCACCAGGAAGGCCGTACCGGGCGCCTGCAGCAGCCGGTAGGTGGCCTCGGCGCGGGTGCGGAACCCGCCGAACATGGTGTCCATCGCAGCCGCGAACGTTTGCACATCGCGCATCAGCTGCCCGCCGAGGACCTTGCTGACCGTGCCCGTCATCATCGAGACACCCACGTTCAGGAACTTCATCCCGGCCCGGCCGCCGACCTTCGCCGGAGCCATGAGCACCCGGATGAACTTCCCGTCCAGGAACGAACCGAGCCGCTTCGGGGCGTCCAGGAAGTCCAGCGCCGACCGGCTCGGCGGCGTGTCGACGATGATCAGGTCCCATTCGTCGCGCGCTCGCAGCTGGCCGAGCTTCTCCATGGCCATGTACTCCTGCGTCCCCGCGAAGCCGGCCGAAAGCGATTGGTAGAAGGGGTTCGCCAGGATCGCGCGGGCGCGCTCGGGGTCGGCGTGGGCCTCGACGAACTCGTCGAAGGTCCGCTTCATGTCCAGCATCATCGCGTGCAGTTCGCCGCCCGCCTCGTCCCCGATGCCCGCCACCCGCCGCGGCACGTTGTCGAGCGCGTCGATGCCCATGGACTGCGCGAGCCTGCGGGCCGGGTCGATCGTGAGGACGACGACCTTACGGCCGCGCTCGGCGGCCCGTACGCCGAGGGCGGCGGCCGTGGTGGTCTTGCCCACGCCGCCGGAGCCGCAGCACACCACGATGCGGGTCTGCGGATCGTCCAGCAGCGCGTCGGTCTCCAGCCGGGGTGCCACGTCCATGCTCATGCCGCCTCCTGCGTACGGCGTGTGCCGCTCGTGCCGCGTGTGCTGATCGTGCTGCCCGCATGGGCCTCGGCGCCCGTGCGGCCCGTACGGCTCGTACCGCCGGTACCGCTCGTACGGGCCGTACGGCACGGGTTCCGTGCCGCGCCCGTCCCGCGGCCGCTCACGACGGCCACTGCTTGCGCAGATCCGCCGCCAGCCGGTACAGCCCGGCCAGGTCGACGCCGTCCGTCAGCAGCTCCAGCTCGTGCAGCGGCAGGTCGAGACCGGACAGCTCGGACCGCTGCGCCCGCTCCAGGGCGACGCGCTCCGCGTGCTCGCGCGCCTGCTCCAGCAGCGGGTCGACCAGCCGCTCGGCGAGGCCGCCGCGGCGCGCGCCGCCGAGCCCGGCCTGCGAGAGCGCCTTGGCGACGGCCGCGCGACGGCCGTTGGCGGCGGCGTCGACGGCCTCGTGGTCGAGGATCGCCGGCCGCACCATGTTGACGATGACCGCGCCCGTCGGAAGGCCGTCCGAGCGCAGCTCCGCGATGCCGTCCGCGGTCTCCTGGACCGGCATCTCCTCCAGCAGCGTCACCAGGTGGACCGCCGTCTGGGGCGACTTCAGGACGCGCATCACGGCCTGGGCCTGGTTGTGTATCGGGCCGGTCCGGGCCAGCCCCGCCACCTCGTGGTTGACGTTCAGGAAGCGGGTGATCCGGCCGGTCGGCGGCGCGTCCATGATCACGGAGTCGTAGACGAAGCGGCCGTCCTTGCCCTTGCGGCGCACCGCCTCGCACGCCTTGCCGGTCAGCAGGACGTCCCGCAGCCCCGGCGCGATCGTGGTCGCGAAGTCGATAGCGCCGAGCTTCTTCAGGGCGCGCCCCGCCGAACCCAGCTTGTAGAACATGTGGAGGTAGTCCAGGAGTGCGAACTCCGGATCGATCGCGAGGGCGTGCACCTCCCCGCCGCCCGGCGCGGTCGCGATCTTGCGTTCCTCATAGGGCAACGGTTCCGTTTCGAAGAGCTGCGCGATGCCCTGGCGGCCTTCGACCTCGACCAGCAGTGTGCGCCTGCCTTCGGCCGCGAGGGCCAGCGCGAGTGCGGCGGCGACCGTGGTCTTGCCGGTTCCGCCCTTGCCACTGACGACATGGAGCCTGCTCACACTGGGGAGCCTAACCAGTCCCCCCACGGGCTACGCACCAGGCCCCGGGAGTGAGGCATTACAGTCGGCTGCATGACGAAGTGGGAATACGCGACCGTGCCGCTGCTCGTACACGCCACGAAGCAGATTCTGGACACCTGGGGCGAGGACGGCTGGGAGCTGGTCCAGGTCGTTCCCGGGCCGAACAACCCCGAGCAGCTGGTGGCCTACCTGAAGCGGGAAAAGGCATGACTGCGGTCGAGGAGAAGCTCGCCGGGCTCGGCCTGACGCTGCCTGAGGTCGCGGCGCCGCTCGCCAGTTACGTCCCGGCCGTCCGCACCGGGCGTTACGTCTACACCGCGGGCCAGCTGCCGCTGGTGGACGGGAAGCTGGGCGTGACCGGCAAGGTCGGTGCGGAGGTGACGCCGGACGAGGCCAAGGAGCTGGCGCGTACCTGCGCGCTGAACGCGCTGGCCGCCGTGAAGTCGGTGGTCGGCGACCTCGACAAGGTCGTGCGGGTGGTGAAGGTCGTCGGCTTCGTCGCCTCGGCCGCGGACTTCACCGGGCAGCCGGGCGTCGTCAACGGCGCGAGCGAGCTGCTGGGCGAGGCGCTGGGCGACGCGGGCGTGCACGCGCGCAGCGCGGTCGGCGTGGCGGTGCTGCCGCTGGACGCCCCGGTCGAGGTGGAGATCCAGGTCGAGGTCGCGGACTAGCCCGTCCGCGTGACCCGGGCCCCGGCCGGGGCCCCTCGAACATCCGCCCGCAAACGCATAGCATCCGGCCATGTCCACTACGAATGGCCAGTGGTATCCACCCGAGTGGCCAGAGCGCATCCGGTTGTTGTCGGCCGGTGAGCTGACCCCGGTGACGCCGCGCCGGGCCGCCACCGTGCTGCTGCTGCGGGACGGACCGGACGGCGCGCCGGGCGGGCAGGACGGGGAGCACGGGGCGGACGGGGAACGGCACGGAGACCAGTACGGAACGGACGGCGACCGCGGCGGCCAGGCGGCCGGGCCCGCCGTGTACATGCTGCGCAGACGCGCCTCCATGGCCTTCGCCGGAGGCGCGTACGCCTATCCGGGTGGCGCGGTGGACCCGCGGGACGAGCGGATGGTCGCGTGGGCCGGGCCCTCGCGCGCCCAGTGGGCGCGGCGGCTGGGCCTCGACGAGAGCGACGCGACCCAGGCTCAGGCCATCGTGTGCGCGGCGGTCCGGGAGACCTTCGAGGAGGCCGGCGTGCTCCTCGCGGGCCCGACCCCGCACACGGTCGTCGCGGACACCACGGGGGACGACTGGGAGGCGGACCGCCTGTCGCTGGTCGCCCGGGACCTGTCGTTCGCCGAATTCCTCGACCGGCGTGGGCTGGTGCTCCGCTCGGACCTGCTCGGCGGCTGGGCGCGCTGGATCACTCCGGAGTTCGAACCACGCCGCTACGACACCTGGTTCTTCGTGGCCGCGCTGCCGCGGGGACAGCGCACGCGCAACGCCTCCACGGAGGCGGACCGCACGGTCTGGATCCGCCCCGGGGACGCGGCCGACCGCTACGACCGGGGCGAGCTGCTGATGATGCCCCCGACCATCGCGACGCTACGGCAGCTGCGGCGCCACAGCACGGTCCACGACGCGCTGGTGGCCGCCACGGACCAGGACCTCACCCCGGTGCTCGCACAGGCCCGGCTGGAGGGCGATCAGCTGGTGCTGAGCTGGCCGGGCCACGACGAGTTCACCAAGCACATCCCGGGCGCCACGGGGGAGCCGCGAGCATGACGTACGCAGCCGCCCTGCCCGGTCAGCCGCGCGGAGGCGCGATCGGCGGCCCGGCGACCGACCGCGCCATCTGCGTCCTCGCGCCGAATCCGTCGCCCATGACGCTGGACGGCACCAACACCTGGATCGTCGCCGAGCCGGACTCCGACCTCGCCGTCGTCATCGACCCCGGCCCGCGGGACGACGGCCACCTGGAGAACGTCATCGCGACGGCGGAGCGGGCCGGGAAGCGGGTCGCGCTGACGCTGCTGACCCACGGCCACCCCGATCACGCGGAGGGCGCGGCCCGCTTCGCCGAGCTGACCCGGACGCGGGTCCGGGCGCTGGACCCCGAGCTGCGGCTCGGCGACGAGGGGCTGGAACAGGGGGACGTCATAACCACCGGCGGTCTGGAGCTGCGGGTGGTGCCCACGCCCGGCCACACCGCCGACTCGCTGTCCTTCCACCTCCCGGCCGACGCCGCGGTCCTGACCGGCGACACGGTGCTCGGGCGCGGCACGACGGTCGTCGCGCATCCGGACGGGCGGCTCGGCGACTACCTGGACTCGCTGCGGCGGCTGCGGTCGCTCACGGTGGACGACGGCGTCGGTACGGTGCTGCCGGGCCACGGCCCGGTGCTGAACGACGCGCAGGGCGTGGTGGAGTACTACCTGGCGCACCGCGCCAACCGCCTCGCGCAGGTCGAGACGGCGGTCGAGAGCGGCCACCGCACGCCCTCGGAGGTCGTGGCGCACGTCTACGCGGACGTGGACCGGTCGCTGTGGCCCGCGGCCGAGCTGTCGGTGCGCGCCCAGCTGGACTATCTGCGCGAGCACGGGCTGATCTGAGCGCTCCGAGCATGGCGAGGGGGCATGGCGAGTGGCCATGGCGAAGGGCCCCGGCCGGGAATCCGGCAGGGGCCCTTCCTGTGTCTTGTCCTGCTGTCCTGCGCGCCGATCGTCAGCGGGACCGCTTGGCCAGCCGCTCGACGTCCAGCAGGATCACCGCGCGCGCCTCCAGCCGCAGCCAGCCGCGGCCCGCGAAGTCGGCGAGCGCCTTGTTGACGGTCTCGCGGGAGGCGCCGACCAGCTGGGCCAGCTCCTCCTGGGTCAGGTCGTGGACGACGTGAATGCCCTCCTCCGACTGCACACCGAAGCGGCGCGACAGGTCGAGCAGGGCCCGGGCGACACGGCCGGGCACGTCGGAGAAGACGAGGTCGGACATCTGGTCGTTGGTCTTGCGCAGGCGCCGGGCCACGGCGCGCAGCAGCGCGGAGGCGACCTCGGGGCGGGCGTTGAGCCACGGCTGGAGGTCGCCGTGGCCGAGGCCGAGCAGCTTGACCTCGGTGAGGGCGGTGGCGGTGGCGGTGCGCGGGCCGGGGTCGAAGAGCGAGAGCTCGCCGATCAGCTCGCCGGGGCCGAGCACGGCGAGCATGTTCTCGCGGCCGTCGGGAGAGGTGCGGTGGAGCTTCACCTTGCCCTCGGTGACCACGTACAGGCGGTCGCCCGGGTCCCCTTCGTGGAAGAGGGCGTCACCCCGCGCGAGGGTGGCCTCTCCCATGGAGGCGCGCAGCTCAGCGGCCTGCTCGTCATCGAGCGCCGCGAAAAGCGGGGCGCGCCGCAGAACGTCGTCCACGAGTCTCTCCTTGTCGACATGCACAGGGGACCGTCGTCCCCATGATGCCGGACGGTAAAACAGTGCGATCAATCACAAGTTTGACGCACTGGCCTGCCGGACCGTGCGGCAGGGGTCCGATTGGGCGGGGTCTGGTCGGTGGCCCGGCCGGATGTCGGTGGCTGGGCTTAGGCTGGCCGGGTGTCCAATACGCCGGTGAGAGCACGGGGCAAGGGGGCCGAACGGGTGACCGCATCTCGTAATTCCGCTGTGGGCGAACAAGCGCCCGCCGAGCCGACGAAAGCGGCGAAGGCGCCCAAAGCGGCCAAGTCAGCCACTCCCGCCACATCCGCCGGGCCCGCGCAGCCTGCGAAGCCCGTCAAGGCGGCCAAGAGCGCGAGCGCGGCCAAGCCCGTGAAGGCGGCCAAGGCTGCCAAGCCTTCGAAGCCATTCCGGCCGGAATCCCGGACCGCGCTGGTGCGCCGCGCCCGGCGCATCAACCGTGAGCTGGCCGAGGTCTACCCGTATGCCCACCCCGAGCTGGATTTCGAGAACCCGTTCCAGCTGCTGGTCGCCACGGTCCTGTCCGCCCAGACCACCGACCTGCGGGTCAACCAGACCACCCCCGCGCTCTTCGCCGCCTACCCGACCCCCGAGGACATGGCAGCCGCCGACCCCGAGGCGCTGGAGCAGCTGATCCGGCCCACGGGCTTCTTCCGCGCCAAGGCCAAGTCCCTGCTGGGGCTCTCGGCCGGGCTGCGCGACCGCTTCGACGGCGAGGTGCCGGGGCGCCTGAAGGACCTGGTCACGCTGCCCGGCGTCGGCCGCAAGACGGCCAACGTGGTCCTGGGGAACGCGTTCGGGGTGCCGGGGCTCACCGTGGACACCCACTTCGGGCGGCTGGTGCGGCGCTGGAAGTGGACCGACCAGGAGGACCCGGAGAAGGTCGAGGCGGAGATCGCGGCGCTCTTCCCGAAGAGCGAGTGGACGATGCTCTCGCACCGCATCATCTTCCACGGCCGCCGCGTCTGCCACGCCCGCAAGCCCGCCTGCGGCGCCTGCCCCATCGCCCCGCTGTGCCCGGCGTACGGGGAGGGCGAGACCGATCCGGACAAGGCGAAGAAGCTGCTGAAGTACGAGATGGGCGGCCAGCCTGGGCAGCGGCTGCGGCCACCCGCCGACTACCCGGGGAGCCCCGCCGCCCCGCTGGGGGCCGCCGGATGACGAGCACGTACGGCGGAGGCGTGGGGGTCAGCTCCCAGGGGTTGCCCGAGTGGCTGCTCCCCGTGGCGCGGGCGGCCGAGACGATCGAGCCGCACCAGCTGAGCCGGTTCCTGCCGCCGCCGCAGGGCGGCGGCCGTCCCTCCGCCGTGCTGGTGCTCTTCGGGGAGGGCCCTGACGGCCCCGAGCTGCTGCTGATGGAGCGGTCCGGGTCGCTGCGCTCCCACGCGGGCCAGCCGTCCTTCCCCGGCGGCGCGCTCGACCCCGGGGACGGCGATCCGGACGGGGCCGGTCCGCTGCACGCGGCGCTGCGCGAGGCCGAGGAGGAGACGGGGCTCGATCCCACGGGCGTCCAGGTCTTCGCCGTCCTGCCGCGCCTGTACATCCCCGTGAGCGGCTTCGTCGTGACGCCCGTGCTGGGCTGGTGGCGGCGGCCGAGCCCGGTCGGGCCGGTGGACCCCGCCGAGACGGCCCGGGTCTTCACGGTTCCCGTGGCGGATCTCACGGACCCGGCCAACCGGGCGACGACCGTCCATCCCAGCGGTCACCGGGGCCCGGCGTTCCTGGTCGGAGGGGCCCTGGTCTGGGGTTTCACGGCGGGTGTGATCGATCGCATACTGCATTACGCGGGCTGGGAACGACCATGGGACCGGGCGAAGCACGTCCCACTCGACTGGCGCGCGTGAGACGGTGTCCCGGTGAATGTGCTGGACATCCTGCTGCTGCTCGCCGCCGTGTGGTTCGCGATCATCGGCTATCGCCAGGGCTTCGTCGTCGGCGTGCTGTCGGTGATCGGCTTCGTCGGCGGTGGCTTGGTCGCGGTCTATCTGCTGCCGGTCATCTGGGACGGCACCACTGACCGGGCGTCGCCGGGCACCTTCGGTGCCATCGTGGCGATCGTGCTGGTGATCGTGTGTGCCTCGGTCGGCCAGGCGGCCACCACCCACCTGGGGAACAAGCTGCGCCGGTACATCACCTGGACACCCGCGCGCGCCCTGGACGCGACCGGCGGCGCGCTGGTGAACGTCCTGGCGATGCTCATGGTCGCCTGGCTGATCGGCTCCCTGGTGGCCGGGACCTCGCTGCCCACGGTCGGCAAGGAGGTCCGCGACTCCAAGGTGCTGTTCGGGGTCTCCCGTGTGGTCCCGGAGAAGGCCAACTCCTGGTTCACCGACTTCTCCACGGTGCTGGCGCAGGGCGGCTTCCCGCAGGTCTTCTCGCCGTTCTCGAACGAGCCGATCCCCTCGGTGCCGCAGCCCGACCCGGCCCTCGCGCAGTCCCCGGTGGCCGGCCAGGCCCAGAAGAGCATCGTGAAGGTCGTCGGCACCGCCCCGAGCTGCGGCAAGGTCCTGGAGGGCTCCGGCTTCGTCTACGCGCCGAACCGGGTCATGACCAACGCCCATGTGGTCGGCGGGGTCGACGACCCGACCGTGCAAATAGGCGGCGAGGGCCGGCTGTACGACGCGAAGGTCGTCCTCTACGACTGGAAGCGCGACATCGCGGTCCTCGATGTGCCCTCGCTGCAGGCCCCCGCGCTCCAGTTCACCCAGGGCGACGCGAACACCGGCGACGACGCGATCGTGGCCGGGTTCCCGGAGAACGGCGCGTTCGATGTGCGCGCGGCCCGCATCCGCGGCCGGATCACCGCCAACGGCCCGGACATCTACCACCGTGGCACCGTGCAGCGTGACGTCTACTCGCTGTACGCGACCGTGCGCCAGGGCAACTCCGGCGGCCCGCTGCTCACCCCGCAGGGCAGGGTGTACGGCGTGGTCTTCGCCAAGTCGCTCGACGACGCGTCCACGGGGTACGCGCTGACGGCGGACGAGGTGCGCAAGGACGCCGAGAAGGGGCGTACGGCCGACCAGCCGGTGGACAGCCAGGGCTGTGCCCTCTAGCCCCTGTTACCCGGTGCCTGCTCCGGTGCGTGCTTCCCGGTGCGCGTGCGATGCGATGCCGGTAGGCGGTGCCTACCGGCTGCGTGGATGGCGCAGCCGCGCCGAGACCCAGCGGGCACGGCGCCGGATGATGCGGGGAATCCCGACGATATTGGGATCATGGCCTTGAACAGGCCCTGAGCCGCCCCGCTCGGAAACGCTGAGTGCGGCATTGGCAGCAGCGGCGGCTTCGGGGCCGCGGCCGCTTGGTGCGTCACGGTAGTCGTGCGTCCAGCCCATACTTCGGACTGTGCCCCTGGCCCAAGGTCGGTAATCGCCGGTGACTGCGGCAATTGGCCTATGCGCCAGGCAAGTGGCTGTTCGAGAAACACCTGTTCGCACGGGGCGCGCCGGGTGCTCGGTGCGGCGTCGGCTCAGCGGTCCGGTTCCGGGTCCTTGAGCCAGTTGATCAGCTCCGTGGAGAAGGCGTGCGGATCCTCCTCGTGCGGAAAGTGGCCGAGGCCGTCGAAGAGCCGCCAGCGGTAGGGCGCCTCCACGTACTGCCCCGAGCCGGCCGCGCTGCGGGTGCGCATCACCGGGTCGAGCGACCCGTGCAGATGCAGGGTCGGCACTCGTACCGGCCGCTTCATCCGGCGGTTGAACTGGAAACCGTCCGGCCGCGCCAGCGACCGCACCATCCAGCGGTACGGCTCGATCGAGCAGTGCGCGGTCGAGGGGATGACCATCGCGCGCCGGTAGACGTCCACCACCTCGTCCTCGGGCAGCCGCGGCCCGGACCAGTCCCGGATCAGCCGCCCCACGGCCGCCGCGTCGTCCGCGACCAGGTGGCGCTCGGGCAGCCACGGCCGCTGGAAGCCCCAGATGTGGGAGCCCGCGCTGCTCTGCCTGACGTCCCCGAGCATCGCCGAGCGCCAGCGCCGCGGATGCGGCATGGAGGCCACCGCGAGCCGCCGCAGCAGCTTCGGCCGCATCACCGCCGCCGTCCACGCCAGATATCCACCCAGGTCGTGGCCGACCAGGGCGGCGTCCGGCTCACCGAGCGAGCGGATCACACCGGTGATGTCGAGGGCGAGGTTGGCCGGGTCGTAACCCCGCGGCGTACGGTCACTGCCGCCCACTCCGCGCAGGTCCATCGCGACCGCCCGGTAGCCGGCGTCGGCGAGCGCGGTCAGCTGGTGCCGCCAGGTCCACCAGAACTGCGGAAACCCGTGGAGCAGCAGCACCAGCGGGCCGTCGCCCAGCTCGGCGATGTGGAAGCGCGCGCCGTTGGCCGCGACGTCCCGGTGGGTCCAGGGGCCGTCCAGCCGAACGACCGACGCGGAAATGTCAGGGACGGTCATGCCGACGAGCGTGTCACATCCTGTGCGGAGCGGCCGCCGTTCTCGCCCGCCCGCGGATGCGGCTTGACGTTCCCGAGGACGGCCGCCGTCTCCTTGGACGAGGCCATGGTCCGCTTGGGCGCCTTGACCTTCTTGAACTTCCGCAGCGCGAGCAGGCCCAGGATTCCTGCGATCAGCCAGTAGATGCCGCCCACGATCAGGAAGCACCAGGCGAGGCCGAGGCCGGTCCAGGACCGCATTCCGTAGGCGAGGGCGAAACTCAGCACCGGAAGCGAGAACAGGATCAGCACCCCGGCCGCCATGCCGGCGCCACTGCCGACCGCCGCCTTCTTGGCGCCCACCCGGAGCTCGGCCTTGGCCAGCGCGATCTCGTCGTGCACCAGCGCGGACAGCTCGGTGGTCGCCGTGGCCACCAGCTGGCCGAGGCTGCGGTTGCCGCCGTCGTCGGCTGCGCTCATCGCCATCTCCCTCTGCTCTTGTACGTCTTCCGGTCGTCTTCGGTGCTCGTCGCGGTCCCGGCGCGTTGTCACGCGACTGCGCGCTTCTTCCGCGCGTGCAGGTCTTCTGCACTGTTTCCGCGGCTTTCAAGCCTCTCAGATCATGGCGTCTCAGATCATGCCGGACCATCGTCACCGGAGCCGTCCGCGGCGGTTACTTCGGCAAGCCGCCGGTGCTCCGCGGCCTTCGCCTCGAGCAGGGCGGCCATCCGGAGGTGGTATTCGGGAGTGTCGAGTTCGTAGACGTCGGGGATGCCGTCCATGTCCTCGTCCCGCTCCTCTTCCGTGTACAGCCGCTGGTAGCGGTTGTTGCGCAGCTTGAGGAGGACGCCCGCGAGCAGCGCGGCACACAGTGAGCCGATGAGGACCGCGGACTTCACCTCTTCGGCGAGCGCCGGAGCACTGGGGAAGGCGAGTTCGCCGATGAGGAGGGAGACGGTGAACCCGATACCGGCGAGCGTCGCGACGGCGAACACATCCGCCCAGGCCAGGTCCTCGTTCAGCTCGGCCTTGGTGAACCGGGCCGCGCACCACGAACCCCCGAAGACCCCGACGGCCTTGCCCACCACCAGGCCGAGGACGACGCCGAGGGTCTCGGGGCGGGTGAAGACGTCCGCGACGGCGGCGCCGGATATCGGGACCCCGGCGGCGAAGAGGGCGAACACCGGCACGGCGAGCCCGGCCGACAGCGGGCGCACCCGGTGCTCGACGCGCTCGGCGGGGGAACGGTCCTCGCCCTCCCGCACGGTGCAGCGCAGCATCAGGCCCATCGCGACGCCCGCGACGGTGGCGTGCACTCCGCTCGCGTGCATCAGGGCCCAGATCACCAGGCCGAGCGGAATGTAGATGTACGCGCCGCGTACGCCCTTGTGGTGCAGCAGCCGGAAGAGGGCGAGCCCGGCGAAGGACAGGCCGAGGGCGACGAAGTTGATGTCCTTGGTGAAGAAGATCGCGATGATCAGGATCGCGCCGAGGTCGTCGACGACGGCGAGGGTGAGCAGGAACGCGCGCAGGGCGGCGGGCAGCGCGGTGCCGATGACGGCGAGGACGGCGAGCGCGAAGGCGATGTCGGTGGCGGTCGGCACCGCCCAGCCCTTCAGGCTGCCGCCGCCGGTCGCGTTGACGGCGACGTAGACGAGAGCGGGCGCCGCCATGCCGCACAGGGCGGCGATCACGGGCAGCGCGGCGGCCTTCGGATCGCGCAGCTCGCCCGCGACCAGCTCGCGCTTCAGCTCGATGCCGGCGACGAAGAAGAAGATGGTGAGCAGGCCGTCCGTGGCCCAGGACTCGACGGAGAGGTGCAGATGCAGCGCCTGGGGGCCGAAGGAGAAGTTCCTGATGTCGCCGTAGACGCCGCTGAGCGGGGTGTTCGCCAGAATCAGCGCGGCGATCGCGGCGACGAGGAGGATCATGCCGCCGACGGTCTCGGTGCGCAGCGCGTCGGTGATGAACGTCCGCTCGGGCAGCGAAGGGCGGCCGAGGAACTTACGGGTGGTGGGCGCGGCCACGGGCGGGGCCTCCTGGGTCGTCGGGCGGGTGCGGACACACGTGTGGTGTGTGCCGACCAGACTTCCCGGCGCGCCCTCGTTCATCTTGTCGCGTTGTTAACGCGGCAGGTCTTCACCTTAACCGGAACGGACGAGGGGCGCTCCCGCATGGCGGGAGCGCCCCTCAGCCCGAAGACCACTGCTCGGACCTGATGCGGCCGCTGGTCAGGCCGTCGGCACCGCTGGCCAGTCTTCGCTGGTGGTCAGTCTTCGCTGGGCGCGGCCGGCAGCTTGCTCTGGATCAGCTCCATGACGGAGGAGTCGGTGAGCGTGGTGACGTCACCCAGCGCACGGTTCTCCGCGACATCGCGCAGCAGCCGGCGCATGATCTTGCCGGAACGGGTCTTGGGCAGCTCGCCCACCGGCAGGATCCGCCGGGGCTTGGCGATCGGGCCGAGCTGCTTGGCGACATGCGCCCGCAGCTCCTCGACCAGACCCTCGTCCTCGGCCGCGCCGCCGCGCAGGATGACGAACGCGCAGATCGCCTGGGTGGTCTGCGGATCGGTGGCCCCGACGACGGCGGCCTCGGCGACCTTGGGGTGCGACACGAGCGCCGACTCGACCTCGGTCGTCGAGATGTTGTGGCCGGACACCAGCATCACATCGTCGACCCGGCCGAGCAGCCAGATGTCGCCGTCGTCGTCCTTCTTGGCGCCGTCGCCCGCGAAGTAGCGGTTCTCGAAGCGGGACCAGTAGGTGTCCAGGTAGCGCTGGTCGTCGCCCCAGATCGTACGGAGCATCGACGGCCAGGGCTCGGTGAGCACCAGATAGCCGCCCGCCCCGTTCGGCACCTCGTTCGCCTCGTCGTCGACGACGGTGGCGGCGATACCGGGGAGCGCCACCTGGGCCGAACCGGGCTTCGTCGCGGTGACGCCCGGCAGCGGACTGATCATGATGCCGCCGGTCTCGGTCTGCCACCAGGTGTCGACGACGGGCGTCCTGTCCGCGCCGATGTTCTTGCGGTACCAGACCCACGCCTCGGGGTTGATCGGTTCGCCGACCGAGCCGAGGACGCGCAGCGAGGACAGGTCGAACTTGGCCGGGATGTCGTCGCCCCACTTCATGCACGCGCGGATCGCGGTGGGGGCGGTGTACAGGATGGTGACCCCGTACTTCTGGACGATCTCCCACCAGCGACCCTGGTGCGGGGTGTCCGGGGTGCCCTCGTAGAGCACCTCGGTCGCTCCGTTGGAGAGCGGCCCGTAGACGATGTACGAGTGGCCGGTGACCCAGCCGATGTCGGCCGTGCACCAGAAGACGTCCGACTCCGGCTTGAGGTCGAAGACGGCGTCGTGGGTGTACGACACCTGGGTGAGGTAGCCGCCGGTGGTGTGCAGGATGCCCTTCGGCTTACCGGTGGTGCCGGAGGTGTAGAGGATGAACAGCGGGTGCTCGGCGTCGAACGCCTCGGGCGTGTGCTGCTCCGGCTGGCGCTCCACGATCTCGTGCCACCACACGTCGCGGCCCTCGGTCCAGGCGACCTCCTGGCCCGTGCGGCGGACGACCAGCACGCTGCGCACGTTCTCGGTGCCGGGGCGGGTCAGGGCCTCGTCGACGGCGGGCTTGAGCGCGGTGGGCTTGCCGCGGCGGTAGCCACCGTCGGCGGTGATGATCACGCGGGCGTCGGCGTCCTGGATACGGGTGGCGAGGGCGTCGGCCGAGAAGCCGCCGAAGACCACGGAGTGCGGGGCGCCGATGCGGGCGCAGGCCAGCATCGCCACGACGGCCTCAGTGATCATCGGCAGGTAAATGGCGACCCGGTCGCCCGTCTGGACTCCCAGCTCGGTCAGCGCGTGCGCCGCCTGGGAGACCTCCCGCTGCAGTTCGGCGTAGGTCAGCGAACGGGTGTCGCCCGGCTCGCCCTCGAAGTGGAGGGCGACCCGATCGCCGAGCCCGTTCTCCACATGGCGGTCGACGCAGTTGTACGCCACGTTGAGCTTGCCGTCGGCGAACCACTTCGCGAAGGGCGGGTTCGACCAGTCGAGCGTCTCGGTCGGCTCGGTCGCCCAGGTAAGCCGACGGGCCTGCTCGGCCCAGAAGCCCAGGCGGTCCGCCTTCGCACGCTCGTACGCCTCGGCCGTCACGTTGGCGTTCGCGGCCAGGTCGGCCGGCGGCGCGAAGCGGCGCTCCTCCCGAAGAAGACTGGCCAGGCTTTCGTTGCTCACGACATCTCCCATTCCCAGGGTGTCCGTTGTGTCCCGGCCATAGCTCATCAGCCTCGGGCAGGCCCTGACAAGGCCTGACGCCGTAAATTGGTTTAGACCTGTCATCAAATCGCCTCCAGCGCTTCCGCGGCTCCCTCCTCTTCGTGCTCCAGAGCGTCGGCCGGACCGGCCGCGCAGACGGTCACCGGGGTGCCGTCGCCGGGCCGGACGGCCAGGAATCTGGCCGATCGGGCGTCCAGGACGTACGCCTGAGCCTCCGCCACATCGAAGTACATCCCGTGCAGCACCAGCCCTCCCTCCGCCACTCGTCGCGCGACGCAGGCGTGCGCCATCAGATGCTCCAATTGCTGCATCACGTTGATCAGCGCCAGCCGCTCCCCATCGTCGGCCACCGGGCGGTCGGCCAGCGCGACCTCGCCGCGCCCCAGCCGCCCGATCCGCTCCATCCGCGCCAGCCCCGGCCTGCCGTGGCGCAGCCAGCGCGCCAGCGGCGTCTGTGCTCCAGGTGGCGCGGACGACGAGCCGAGCAGCGCCTGCATCGCCCCGCATCCGGAGTGCCCGCACACCGTGATGCTGCTGACCCTCAGCACTTCCACCGCGTATTCGATGGCCGCGCCCACCGAATCGCAGGCGGCATCCTCGCCGGGAGGCGGCACCAGATTGCCCACATTGCGCACGGTGAACAGATCGCCGGGGCCACTGGAGGTGATCATGCTGGTCACCAGCCGGGAGTCGGCACAGGTGAGGAACAGCTGGGTGGGCCGCTGACCCTCCCGGGCGAGCCGCGCCAGCTCGTCGCGCACCAGGGGCGCGGTGTTGCGCTGGAAGGCGCTCACCCCGCCCAGCAACTGCCCCGTGCCGCCCCCGGGATCGTGCCCGGCCCCGGCCGCCGGGGTGGGGCGGGTGCAGTGGTGGTTGCGCCAGGGTGTCCACGGACGGCAGGGGGGTGCGCCGGGCGGCTCGGCGGCCGGCCGGCTCGGCCGATTGACGAGGCGCAGCGAGACGAGGACGGCAACCGCGATCCCGGCGAGCGCGACGGCCATCAGCCCGGCTTGCGGCGGGGCCCCCGCCGCAAGCGCGATCTGGTTCAAGAGCTTCAACATTCCCGTCTCCTCCGGGGCTTCGCGGTCGCGGTCAAGGGCGCGGCCGTGGGTCACGGCGTACTGCGGTACTGACTCCCAAGCGTTGGTAAATGAATCGTAATGCCAGGTAAAGTCAGTGGGAAGCCTTTTGGGGTAGAGAGAGCTGTTGTCCCCTCTATGGGGTGAATAGTCAGATGAGATGACTGTGCCGGGGCGGATGGCTAGGCAGGCGTGGGAGCGGCCGCCGCCCGGCCGGCCAGGGCGGACTCGTCCAGGGCGAAGGCCGGGTCGACCTGTGCCGCCAGGTCGGCACCCGTCTTCGCGTTCCCCCAACTCTGCGCGTTCTTCAGGTGGAAGTGCACCATCTGGCGGGTGTAGCGCTGCCAGTCCCGCCGCTCGTAGGAGGCGTCCACCGCGTCGTGCAGCGTGCGCAGCGCCTCGCGGTTGGGCTCCTCCAGTTCCGCGAAGCGCGGTGCGCGGCCCTTCTCCATCGCCCGGACCCAGTCGGAGTGGCCGACGGTGATCAGCAGGTCGTCGCCCACCTCGGCGCGCAGAAAGGCGAGATCGTCCGGGCCCTGCACCTTGTTGCCGACCACGCGCAGCGCCACGTCGAAATCCCGGGCGTACTCCTTGTACTGGCGGTAGACCGCGATGCCCTTGCGGGTGGGCTCGGCGACCAGGAACGTCATGTCGAAGCGGGTGAAGAGCCCGGAGGCGAAGGAGTCGCTGCCCGCCGTCATGTCGACGACCACGAACTCCCCGCGCCCGTCGACCAGATGGTTGAGACACAGCTCGACCGCGCCGACCTTGGAGTGGTAGCAGGCGACACCGAGATCGGACTCGGTGAAGGGCCCGGTCGCCATCAGCCGCACCTCCCCCTCCCCGAGCGGGACCGTCCGGGCGCACGCCTCGTAGACGGGGTTGTTCTCGCTGATCCGCAGCAGCCGCGACCCCTCGCCGGGCGGCGTTGTCTTGATCATGGTCTCGGCGGAGGCGATCCGAGGGTTCGTCCCGCGCAAGTAGTCCTTGATCAGGGGGAGATGGGCGCCCATGGCGGGCAGTGCGGCGGCCTCCGCCTCGTCGAGCCCGAGCGCCGCGCCCAGGTGCTGGTTGATGTCGGCGTCGACCGCGACGACGGGGGCTCGGGTGGCGGCGAGATGGCGGATGAACAGCGACGACAGCGTCGTCTTGCCGCTGCCACCCTTGCCTACGAAAGCGATCTTCATGTTCAGGAAGCGTAGGTGAGTGATCCTCTCCCATGAGGGATTTACGTGAAGAAAACCACTCCAACGAGGGGCCCCGGGCCGTGGGTGCGTAGGGTCGTACTCATGAGTACGTCAGCAGATCCGCTCGCCGCCCTGGCGGGGCTGCCCGGTGTGGCCGAGTCCGTGGAGGCCGTGCGGACGGCAGTGGACCGGGTCTACGGCCACCGGGTGATGCGCCGCCGCAGCAACGAGGTCACGTCCGAGGCGGCGCTGCGCGGGGCGCGTGGTTCCGCGGCGCTGGCCGGTGCCGACTGGGCGCTCGAAGAGGTCCGCCGCCGCACCGACTTCGGGGCCGAGGGCGAGCCGCACACGGTGGGTGCGGCGCTGCGGGTGACCGCCGAGGCCGGCCAGTTGCTGAGCGTCTGGCGGCAGTCGCCGCTGCGGGTGCTGGCCCGGCTGCATCTGGTCGCGGCCGGTGGAGCGGACGATGACGACAGAGTCGGACGCCCCCGGCTGGCGGGCGAACCGGTGCGGGAACGGCTGGTCGGACCCGAGCCACCGGGCGCCGACGAGGTGGCGGGCCGACTCGACGGGCTGGCGCGGCTGCTGCTCGCGGGCAGCGAGGCCCCGGCGCTGGTGACGGCGGCGGTGGTGCACGGCGAACTGCTCGCGCTGCGGCCCTTCGCCTCGTACAACGGCTTGGTGGCGCGCGCGGCCGAGCGGATCGTGCTGGTCGGCAGCGGGCTGGACCCGAAATCCGTCTGCCCGGCGGAGGTGGGCCACGCGGAGCAGGGTGCCGCGGCGTGTGTGGCCGGGCTGGAGGGTTATGTGTCCGGGACACCCGAGGGCATGGCGGCCTGGATCGCGCACTGCGGACGGTCGGTTGAGCTGGGTGTGCGGGAGAGTACGGCCGTATGCGAGGCGATGCAGCGGGGAGCGGCCTGAGCCCGTCCGGACCCAAGGAGGTCCGGGCCCGGACAGAGTTACGGCGGCACCACGGGGGTGCCGCCGCTGGCACGTCCGCCGGGTTACCAGTGCGTGCACGGAAATTCGCCCATCAGGCCGGGATCTTCGCCCGTCACCTGGTGCGGCTGGCCCGTAATCGACGGGTCGGCGTCGCGTGGGTGCCCGGCATCCATGCTCGGTCCGTGGGGCCTGGTGCGTCTGGGGAGATCCTCCCGGATACCCCTGGTCTCGCGGGCCGTCAACTCCTTTCTACTCCTGCGCGAAGCCAAGCGGAACCCCTCCACGCAGATCTTTGCGGCCAGGTCAAATCCGGGTATAAGGGGCGCGCCGTCGGCTGGCGTACCACACCAGACCGGCGGTGGCGGCGGCAGCGCCCACCGCGGCGACCGCGGCCAGGACCGGCCGCGGCGGCATGGACAGCGAGGGCAGCCGCTGCTTCAGCCGCACCGGGCGGTCGAAGGAGAGGACCGGCCAGCCGCGGGCGACCGCTTCGCGGCGCAGGGCCCGGTCGGGATTCACCGCGTGCGGATGGCCGACGGACTCCAGCATCGGCAGGTCGGTCCCCGAATCGCTGTAGGCGTAGCAGCGCGACAAGTCGTATCCCTCGGACTCGGCCAGCTCGGCGATCGCCTTCGCCTTCGTCGGCCCGTAGGCGTAGTACTCGACTTCCCCGGTGAAGACCCCGTCCTCGACGACCATGCGCGTGGCCACCACCCGGTCCGCGCCCAGCAACTCGCCGATCGGCTCCACGACCTCCGCGCCCGAGGTGCTGACGATCACCACATCGCGTCCCGCGGCGTGATGCTCCTCGATGAGGGAAGCCGCCTCGTCATAGATGATGGGATCGATCAGATCGTGCAGAGTCTCCGCGACGATCTCCTTCACCAGTTGGACATTCCAGCCGCGGCAGAGTGCCGAGAGGTACTCGCGCAACCGCTCCATCTGGTCGTGATCGGCGCGGCCGGCGAGGAAGACGAACTGGGCATAAGCAGTACGCAGTACGGCTCGACGGTTGATCAGCCCACCCCGGTAGAAGGACTTGCTGAAGGTGAGCGTGCTTGACTTCGCAATGACCGTCTTGTCCAGGTCAAAGAAGGCGGCTGTCCGGGGCAAGGAGTGGTTTTCCACGACGCCGAGCATAGGGCCCACCATTCGGCGTAAGCTCAGGCGCGTGGGTTTGCCTGAGAAGGCTCTCGGGTACACCATGGAAGTCACGGATCGTTCGCGACCGTGCTAACCCGGCCCGACTCCTCCCCCCCCGAGTCGGCCGTGGGGACGACCCCCGCTCTCCCCCCCGGCGGGGGTCGTCGCATGTCCGGACGCCTTTTCGGTGCTTTCACGAGATCTTGTTCCCCCCATCCGGGCCCGGGTGACTCCTGCTCCCCCACAGCCTGAACGGTTACCGTGCGTAATCGCTAGACTGCACTCCGGAAGTCACTGGTTTAGGTGACTGGGATATTCACAACTGATGAGTTGTCCACGGTTTTGGACCAAGATCCCCAAGATTTTCAGGATCGCGACACGGTGATTCTCCGCGTTGTTTGCACTCGCCGTTCGCGTGAGTGAGAGCGCGTAACGATATGGGGAGGGGATCGTGACTGCATCCATCACACCGGAACGGTCATCACCGGCAGAAGGACAACGCGGCAGACCGCTGATCATCACCGAGGACGAAGAGCTTCTCGACGATCTGCTGAGGCTGTGCGCCGCCGCCGGGGCCGAAGCCGAAGTGGCCCATGGCGCGCCCACCCGCCGGGGCAGTTGGGAAGGCGCACCGCTGATTCTCGTCGGGGACGACGCGGCGGCCGGGCTCCGCGGCCGCGTCCGCAGAGCGGGCGTGCTGCTCATCGGGCGCGATCTCGACGACCACGGCATCTGGCGCCGGGCGGTGGATCTCGGCGCCGACAATGTGGCCTTCCTGCCCGATGCCGAGACCTGGCTCGTGGACCGGATCGCCGATGTGGCGGAGGGAGTTGGCCAGCAGGCGGTCACCATCGGGGTCATCGGAGGCCGTGGCGGGGCCGGAGCCTCCACCCTCGCCTGCGCCCTGGCCGTCACGGCGGCCCGCTCGGGGCGGCGCACCATGCTCATCGACGGCGACCCGCTGGGCGGCGGCCTCGACGTGCTGCTCGGTGGCGAGGGGGCGGAGGGGCTGCGCTGGCCCGCCTTCGCCGAATCGCGCGGCCGGGTCGCCGGGAGCGCGCTGGAGGAGTCGCTGCCCGAGTTGCATTCCCTGCGGGTGCTGAGCTGGGACAGGGGGGATTCGGTCGTCATCCCGCCCTCGGCGATGCGCGCGGTGCTGGCCGCGGCCCGGCGGCGCGGCGGGGTCGTGGTGGTGGATCTGCCGCGCCGGGTGGACGAGGCGGCCGCCGAGGCACTCGCCCAGGTGGACCTCGGTCTGCTGGTCGTCCCGGCGGAGCTGCGCGCCGTCGCGGCCGCCCATCGGGTGGCGTCCACGGTGAGCATGGTGCTGAGCGATCTGCGCGCGGTGGTGCGGGGCCCCTGCGGGCCGGAGCTGGACGACGAGGAGATCGCACGGCTGCTCGGGCTGCCGCTGGCCGGTCAACTGCCTCCGGAGCCCGGGCTGCTGGACGCACTCGACGGAGGCGAGCCTCCGGGTGGCAGCGCGCGCGGCCCGCTGGGGCGGTTCTGCGCCGAATTCTGGGCACGGGCCCTGCCCGGCATGACGGGGGGTGTCACCGCATGAGCGTCGAAACCCCCGACCTGCTGGACGCGGTGCGGCTGCGGCTGGCGGAGAGCGGCGCGGAGCCGACTCCCGCCCGGGTGGCGGCCGCGCTGCGCGAGGAGGGTCGGCTGCTGGGCGACACCGAAGTGCTCGGTGTGGTCGCCGCCCTGCGTTCCGAACTGGTCGGCACCGGCCCCCTGGAGCCGCTGCTCGCCGCGCCGGACGTCACGGACGTGCTGGTCACCGCCCCCGACGAGGTGTGGGTGGACCGCGGTGCGGGGCTTGAGCGGACGGCCGTCGCCTTCGCCGACGCGGCCGCCGTGCGCAGGCTCGCCCAGCGGCTCGCCGCGGTGGCCGGGCGGCGGCTGGACGACGCCCGGCCGTGGGTGGATGCCCGGCTGCCGGACGGGACACGGCTGCACGCGGTGCTCCCGCCGGTGGCCGTCGGATCCACCTGCCTGTCGCTGCGGGTGGTGCGTCCGCGGGCGTTCTCGCTCGCCGAGCTGGTGGCCGCCGGGACCGTGCCGCCCGGCGGTGCGGAGCTGCTGCGGGCCATGCTGGACGCACGGCTGTCGTACGTGGTGAGCGGGGGCACCGGGTCCGGCAAGACGACGCTGCTGAGCACCCTCCTGGGGCTGGTCGGCCGGGAGGAGCGGATCGTCCTCGCCGAGGACTCGGCGGAGCTGCGGCCCGACCATCCCCATGTGGTCCGGCTGGAGACCCGCCCCGCCAACCAGGAGGGCCGGGGCCAGGTCACCCTGCGGGACCTGGTGCGCCAGGCGCTGCGGATGCGGCCCGACCGGCTCGTGGTCGGTGAGGTCCGCGGCCCCGAGGTCACCGATCTCCTGGGCGCGCTGAACACCGGCCATGAAGGCGGCTGCGGCACCGTCCACGCCAATACGGCGGGGGACGTACCGGCCCGGCTGGAGGCGCTGGGCTCGACCGCGGGCCTGGACCGGGCCGCGCTGCACAGCCAGTTGGCGGCCGCCCTGTCGGTCGTGGTCCATCTGGTGCGGGACCGCGGCGGACGGCGCAGGATCGCCGAGCTGCATGTGCTGGACCGGGATCGCGCGGGCTTCGTCACCACCGTGCCGGCCGCCGTATGGAGCCCGCGGGGCTTCGAGCGGGCGGCGGGCTGGCAGCGGCTCCAGCGCCTGTGTGGACGAGGCGGAGGCGCGTCATGACCGGCACCGGAGGGAACCCCGGGGCGCTGAGCCTCGGCGCGGCCTTGCTGTGCGCGGTGGTGGCCGCGTGGCTGCTCTCCGCGCGGGACCGCGAGCTGCGCCGGGCCAGGCTGCTGTTCGCGGGCGGCGGGCCCGCCGCGCCCACCGGGCCGGACCCGGCGCGGCGGCTGTCCGAGACGGCCGCATGGCTCAAGGAGCGCTGGCGGGTCAGGTACGGCGGGCGGATGGGGCGTGAGCTGCTGTGCCTGCCGCTGGGTTGTGTGCTCGCGGTGCTCGGCGCGTCGGTCCTGCCGCTGTTCGCCGCGGTGGCGGCCGTGCCGTTGGTCGGCCGCTGGTTGCGGGCCCGGCAGCGTGGCCGGGCCCGTGACCGGCGTGCGGTCGGGGTGATCGAGCTGTGCGGCACGGTGGCGGGCGAGCTGCGGGCGGGGCGGCAGCCCGGCGAGGCGCTGCTGTCCGTGCCCTCGGGAGACCTGGGGGAGCGATGGGGGCTGGTGTCCGCCGCCGCCAGGTTCGGCGGGGATGTGCCCGAGGCGTTGCGCAGGGCGGCCCGGCAGCCGGGCGCGGAGGGGCTGACCGGGGTCGCGGCCTGCTGGCAGGTGGCCGTCGACGAGGGCGCGGGGCTTGCCGCCGGGCTCGACCGGGTGGCCTCGGCGCTGCGCGCCGAGCGCGAGCAGCGGGAGACGCTGCGCGCCAGGCTGGCGGGGCCCAAGGTCACCGTCGTGGTGCTGGCCGTGCTGCCGGTCTTCGGGCTGGTGATGGGCTCCGCGCTGGGCACCGAGCCGCTGCATCAGCTCTTGCACACCCGGGTCGGGCTGGGCTGTCTGCTGGGCGGCTGTCTGCTGGAGTGGGCCGGGTTCGCCTGGCTCAGACGGTCGACGCGGGCGGCGCTCGCTCCCGGAAAGGCCGTCGGTCGATGAGTGCCGCCCTTGTCCACAGGCTGGGGATCGCGTTGTCCCTCATGGCCGCCGTCGCGTATGTGGGGATGGCGGTGGTGGAGGCCCGGCGGGACCGTGCCGCCGGGCGGCGTCTGGCGGCGCTGCTGCCGGGCGGGCGAGCGGATGCGGAGACGGACACCGGTGTGGCCCGGTGGCGGGTCAAGGCCTGGGAGCGCCGGCGTCCCCGGGTGGACGAGGGCGCGGCCCTGGCCTGGGCGGCTTCGCTCGGTGTCCTGCTGGCCGCTGTCGTCCTCTTCGGAGGACCGCTGGGGTGGGTTTCGGGGTCGGCGGCCGCGTATGGCGTCCGGCGGTGGCGGCGGCAGGCCGCCGCCGCGCGGTCAGGCGGCCGGTCCGGTGACGCGGGCGGCCAGGAGGCCGAAGCGGTGCGGCAGCTCCCGCTCGCCGCCGACCTGCTGGCGGCCTGTCTGGCCGCCGGGGCGGACCCGCGCACGGCAGCGGACGCGGTGGGCAAGTCGCTCGGCGGCCCGGTCGGCGAGCGGCTGGTCCGGACCGCCGCGGAGCTGCGGCTGGGAGGCGATCCCGCCGACGCCTGGGGGCGGCTTGGCGCATTGCCCGGCGCGCAAGGGCTGGCACGCGCCCTGGAGCACGCCGGGACCACGGGCGCCCCGGCGGTGGAGCCGGTGTCCCGGCTCGCCGCCGACAGCCGCGCTGAGCAGGGGAGGGAGGCGGGCCGACGCGCCGATCGGGCGAGCGTGCTGGCCACCGCCCCGCTCGGGGCCTGCTTCCTGCCCGCGTATCTGCTGATCGGTGTGGCCCCGGTGATGACCGGGCTGGCGGGCGGCCTGGCGGGCCACACCTGAGCACGGCGCCTCGGCCCGGTGCGGCACGAGGGGCCCGTATGTAGGCACATGACAGCTACGAGGGGGATCGAGATGGTCAAGCAGTGGTGGGTCCGGTGGCGCGCGGCGGTGCGTGCCCAGGCCGAGGCGGGAATGGCCACCGTCGAGTACGCGATGGGGACGCTGGCGGCGTGCGCCTTCGCCGCGGTGTTGTACAAGGTGGTGACGAGCGGGACCGTCAGCGGTGCGCTGCGATCGGTGATCGGACGAGCTCTCGATGCGCCGTTCTGAGGCACCGTCCACGGTGGGCCGGCCGGGCGCGCGGGCCGGGCTTCGCCCGCGGAGCGCACCGGCAGCTGCCCGCGCGGGAGCGGCCCGCGCGGGAGCGGTCCGCATCGGGTCGGACCGGGGCTTCGTCACCGCGGAGGCGGCTGTCGTCCTGCCGGTGCTGGCCCTGTTCGCCCTGATGCTGATCTGGAGCCTGATGGCCGCGTCCGCGCAGCTGAGTTGCGTGGACGCGGCCCGGGCCGGCGCCCGGGCGGCGGCGCGCTCGGAGCCGCGGGACGCCGTGATGGATGCCGTCCGGTCGGCCGCACCGCGTGGCGCGCGGGTGGAGCTGTGGCGGGACGGAGACCTGATGCGCGTGCGGGTCCGGACCCACGCGGTCGGCCCCGGCCCGCTGGCGCTCCGGCTGCACGCCGAGTCGACCGCACTCGCCGAGGACACGGTGGGCGCGATCGGCGCGGGGCGGGAGGCAGTCCGGTGAGCGGTGTCGTACGCCGGGCGGCGGCCGGTCGTGCGAGGCGTTCCGTGCGCGGGGCCGGCGAGCGCGGCGACCGGGGGTCGGCGACGGTATGGGCGGCGTTCGCCGCGACGGCGCTGTGCGCGGTGTTCGCGGTCGTGCTGGCGGCCGGGCAGGTCATGGTGGCGCGCCATCGGGCCGGCGGGGCCGCCGACCTGGCGGCGCTCGCCGCGGCGGACCACGGCCTGGAGGGGCCCGGGGTGGCGTGCCGCCTCGCCCGGCGGGTGGCCTCCGCCCAGGGCGCGCGCGTCGTGCGGTGCGCACTGAGCGGCGAGATCGCGGATCTCACGGCGGAGGTGCGGGCCGGGCCGTTCGCCCTTCGGGCCCGGGCGCGGGCAGGCCCCGCCGACACCCCCGTATCCGCCCCCGGCGGGCGATCGGCGGACGGGGCCGGGGTCCGGTCAGCCTTCGGCGGGCGGTTGGTCCGGAGCTTTGGCCAGGAGCGTCGTCAGCAGGCGGATGGCGGCCCTCTTGTCGAGCGGATCGTTCCCGTTGCCGCACTTCGGGGACTGGATGCAGGACGGGCAGCCCGCTTCGCACTCGCAGGCCGCGATCGCCTCGCGGGTGGCGGTCAGCCAGCGGGCGGCCGTGTGGAAGGCCCGCTCGGCGAAGCCCGCCCCGCCGGGGTGGCCGTCGTACACGAAGACGGTCGGCAGAAGCGTGTCGGGGTGCAGGGGGATCGACACCCCGCCGATGTCCCAGCGGTCACAGGTCGCGAAGAGCGGCAATATGCCGATGGAGGCGTGCTCGGCGGCGTGCAGGGCGCCGCCGAGGGCCTGGGGGTGCACCCGGGCCTCCTCCAGCTGGTCCTCGGTCACGGTCCACCACACGGCCCGGGTGCGCAGTGTGCGGGGCGGCAGGTCGAGCTTGGTCTCGCCCAGCACCTCACCGGTGATCAGCTTGCGGCGCAGGAAGGAGACGACCTGGTTGGTGACCTCGACGGATCCGAAGCACAGCCGCGCGTCACCCCACGGGATCTCGGTGGTGGTCTCCAGGATGGAGATCGCGGTGGTGTCGCGGGCGGTGGTCGAGTACGGCGGACTGGCCTCCTCCACCAGCGCGACCGAGTCCTCCAGGTCGAGCTGCCGGACGAGATAGCTCCGGCCCTGGTGGAGGTGGACGGCGCCCTCGTGCACGGTGGTGTGGGCGGCCGAGGCGTCCACGGTGCCCAGCAGCCGCCCGGTCCCCGCTTCCACGACCTGGACCGGGCTGCCGCCCTCCCCGCGGATGTCGGTGAGGTCGGCGGCGCGCTCGCGGCGGGTCCAGTGCCAGGCGGTCGCGCGGCGGCGCAGCAGCCTGCGTTGCTCCAGCTGCGGCAGCAGCTCCTCGGTGGCGGGGCCGAAGAGGTCCAGGTCCGCCTCGGTGAGCGGCAGCTCGGCGGCGGCCGCGCACAGGTGCGGCGCGAGGACGTACGGGTTGTCGGGGTCCAGCACGGTGGACTCGACGGGCTGCCGGAAGAGGGCGTCCGGGTGGTGGACGAGATAGGTGTCCAGCGGGTCGTCCCGGGCGACCAGGATCGCCAGGGCCCCCTGTCCGGTGCGGCCGGCCCGCCCCGCCTGCTGCCACAGGGAGGCGCGGGTGCCGGGATAGCCGGCCAGTACGACGGCGTCCAGACCGGCGATGTCCATGCCGAGTTCGAGGGCGGTGGTGGCGGCGAGGCCGAGGAGGTCACCGGAGTGCAGGGCCCGCTCCAGGGCGCGGCGCTCCTCGGGGAGATATCCCCCGCGGTAGGCGGCCACCCGGTCCGGCAGGGACCGGTCGACCTCCGCCAGCCGCTCCTGGGCGATCAGGGCGATCAGCTCGGCGCCGCGCCGGGAGCGCACGAAGGTGACGGTGCGGACGCCCTGGACGGCCAGGTCGGTGAGCAGGTCCGCGGACTCGGCGGTGGCCGTACGGCGGACGGGGGCGCCCTGTTCGCCGTGCAGCTCGGTCAGCGGCGGCTCCCACAGGGCGAAGACCACCTCGCCGCGGGGCGAGGTGTCCTCGGTGATCGCCGCGACCGGCACCCCGGTCAGCCGGGCGGCCGCCACGGCCGGGTCGGCGGAGGTGGCCGAGGCGAGCAGGAAGACGGGCGAGGAGCCGTAGCGCGCGCAGACCCGCCGCAGCCTGCGCAGTACCTGGGCGACATGGGAGCCGAAGACGCCGCGGTAGGTGTGGCACTCGTCGATGACGACGTAGCGCAGCGCGCGCAGGAAGGAGGACCATCTGGGGTGGCCCGGCAGGATGCCCCGGTGGAGCATGTCGGGGTTGGTGAGCACGTAGTTCGCGTACTGGCGGACCCACTCGCGCTCCTCCACCGGCGTGTCGCCGTCGTAGACCGCCGCCCGCACCCCGGTGCCGAGCGGGGCGGTGAGGTCGGCCAGCGCGCGGCGCTGGTCGGCGGCGAGCGCCTTGGTGGGCGAGAGGTACAGGGCGGTCGTGCCCCGCCCGCTGGGCTCCTCCGAGCCGTCCAGCAGGGTGCTGAGCACGGGGGCGAGGTAGGCCAGGGACTTGCCGGAGGCGGTGCCGGTGGCCACGACCACGGATTCACCGCGCAGGGCGTGGGCGGCCGTGCGGGCCTGGTGGGCCCATGGGCGCTCGATTCCGGCGGCCCGGATGGCGTCGATCACTTCCGGCCGGATCGGCGAAGGCCAGTCGGCATGGCTGCCGAGACGCGGGGGCAAGTGCTCCGTATGAGTGATGCGCGCGCCTCGGCCCGCTCCGGTGCCGAGCCGGTCGAGAACGGCCCGGGGCGAGGGGCGTATGCCCGCCTGCCGCGGGAGTTGGTTGTGGGCCATCGACACCGAGTGTGTCACTGGTCTGACGGACAATGGGCTCAAGGCGTCGTGCACGCCTGCTGGTAAGTGATTGAATGCCATCGCGGCTGCCGATCCATGGGGGGCGACCGCTCGATGCAAGGTGCTGGAGGATCCGTGGACCTGTCCCTGTCGACTCGGACCGTTGGCGACCGCACGGTCGTCGAGGTCGGTGGCGAGATTGATGTATATACCGCGCCCAAGCTGCGCGAGCAGCTGGTCGAGCTTGTCAACGACGGTAGCTACCACCTGGTCGTCGACATGGAGGGCGTCGACTTTCTCGACTCCACCGGGCTCGGCGTGCTCGTCGGCGGGCTCAAGCGCGTACGTGCCCATGAGGGCTCACTGCGTCTGGTGTGCAACCAGGAGCGCATTCTCAAGATCTTCCGTATCACCGGCCTGACCAAGGTGTGTCCCATCCACACCTCGGTCGAGGACGCTGTCGCGGCGACTGACTGACCAGTCACCGCGGGAAGACCACCAAGGGGGTTCCGGGCGATTTCGCCCGGCCCCCCGATCTGCACGCCCATACGCCCGAGGGGGATGGCATGGCCACTGTCGAACTCCGCTTCAGCGCGCTTCCCGAGCACGTCAGGACCGCCCGGCTGGTCGCGGCTGCCGTGGCGCGTCGTGCGGGGGTGGACGAGGCCGTGCTCGACGAGGTGCGGCTCGCGGTCGGCGAGGCCTGCACCCGTGCGGTGGGGCTGCACCTGAGCAACGGGGTGGACGCCCCGGTGCGGGTGGCGCTCACCGAGGAGGAGAAGAAGTTCTCCATCGAGGTCGGCGATGAGTCGCCCACCTCGGCGGGGCACACCCCCGGCTCCCATCCGGATGTGGACGACGACGGCGCGGCGGAGGCCGAGACCGAGGACGAGATGGGCCTCGCGGTCATCAGCGGGCTCGTCGACGACGTCGAGGTGACGACCAGCGAGACCGGCGGTGTGATCCGCATGAGCTGGCCCGCCTCGCCGCAGTCCCTCGTGCCGTAACGATCCGCCGCCATTCCGCTCGATCTGCCGTGACCTCCGGGCCGGCCGTCCCCGTGACGGCCGGCCCGGTCGTCGTTCCGGGGGTTCCGGAGTTTCCGGTCGGGTCCGGGGCGCGTTCAGGGTGCCCGGAAAACCGCTCTGAACAGCACTTTTCATAGTGCACTGAGATCGTTTATGGAGATCATTCCACACCCGTCAGTTAATTGTTGACCTTCCTCCTTCCGGAGGAATTCCCGGGGCCCAAACCTATTGATCTTCGCTGGTGCAGGCGAATTCCCATTCCGGCGCCCTGTTTTGATCGTGTGACGCTACCTACAATCCGTCCACATCTTGAGCTCAGGACGCCTGAGCGTGGCGGCTCTTCTGCGGTCGCAGAACTGCTGCGCGCCCATGTGCCAAACGTCAAGGAGGACGAATGGCGGGGCCTCTCACCCCTCATCAGCTGGACCTCACCACGACCCTGGCCGCCGCAGAACTGACCGACGACAATCGTGTGATCGTGATGGTGATCGCCGCGGTCGCGGTCGCGGCGCTCGCGGTCGCCGTGGTGCTGGTACGACAAGTGCTCGCGGCCGGCGAGGGCACGGACAGTATGAAGAAGATCGCCGAGGCCGTTCAGGAAGGCGCGAATGCCTATCTGGCCCGGCAGCTGCGCACGCTCGGCGGATTCGCCGTCGTCGTGTTCTTCCTGCTCATGTTGTTGCCGGCGGATGACTGGCCACAGCGCATCGGGCGGTCGGTGTTCTTTCTGATCGGCGCCGGATTCTCGGCGGCCACCGGCTATATCGGCATGTGGCTCGCGGTGCGCAGCAATGTGCGCGTCGCCGCCGCGGCGCGGGAAGCCACCCCCGAGGCCCCCACCACTCCGGTCAACGGGGATTCCGCGTCGTCCGCTCCCGGGAAGCCGAACGTGGATCTGACGGCGGTCTCGCACAAGGCAATGAAGATCGCTTTCCGCACGGGCGGCGTGGTCGGCATGTTCACCGTGGGGCTCGGCCTGCTGGGCGCCTCCTGCGTGGTGCTCGTGTACGCGGCCGACGCGCCCAAGGTGCTGGAGGGCTTCGGTCTCGGCGCCGCGCTGATCGCGATGTTCATGAGGGTCGGCGGCGGCATCTTCACCAAGGCCGCCGACGTCGGTGCCGACCTGGTCGGCAAGGTCGAGCAGGGAATCCCCGAGGACGACCCGCGCAATGCCGCGACCATCGCGGACAACGTGGGCGACAACGTCGGCGACTGCGCGGGCATGGCCGCCGACCTGTTCGAGTCGTACGCCGTGACCCTGGTCGCCGCGCTGATCCTCGGCAAGGCGGCCTTCGGCGACGCGGGCCTCGCCTTCCCCCTGCTCGTCCCGGCCATCGGTGTGATCACCGCCATGATCGGGATCTTCGCCGTGGCGCCGCGCCGCGCCGACCGCAGCGGGATGTCGGCCATCAACCGCGGCTTCTTCATCTCCGCGCTGATCTCGATGGCGCTGGTGGCGACCGCGGTCTTCACCTATCTGCCGTCCAGCTACGGCGACCTCGACGGCGTCACCAACCGCGAGATCCTCGGCCACAGCGGTGACCCGCGGGTGCTCGCGCTGGTCGCCGTCGCCATCGGCATCGTGCTCGCCGCGCTCATCCAGCAGCTCACGGGCTACTTCACCGAGACCAGCCGACGTCCCGTGCGGGACATCGGCAAGACCTCGCTGACCGGCCCGGCCACCGTGGTGCTCTCCGGTATCTCGGTGGGCCTGGAGTCCGCCGTCTACTCGGCGGTGCTGATCGGGCTCAGCGTCTACGGCGCGTTCCTGCTCGGCGGAACTTCGATCATGCTGGCGCTGTTCGCGGTCGCGCTCGCCGGGACCGGTCTGCTCACCACCGTCGGCGTCATCGTCGCGATGGACACCTTCGGTCCGGTCTCCGACAACGCGCAGGGCATCGCCGAGATGTCCGGCGATGTCGAGGGCGCGGGCGCCCAGGTGCTCACCGACCTCGACGCGGTCGGCAACACCACCAAGGCGATCACCAAGGGCATCGCCATCGCGACGGCGGTGCTCGCCGCGGCGGCGCTGTTCGGCTCGTACCGCGACGCCATCGCGGAGGCCGTCTCCGAGGTGCACACCTCGGTGGCCGGGCAGATGAACCTCAGCCTGGACATCTCGCAGCCCAACAACCTGGTCGGTCTCGTCCTCGGCGCCGCCGTCGTCTTCCTCTTCTCGGGGCTGGCGATCAACGCGGTGTCGCGGTCGGCCGGCGCGGTGGTCTTCGAGGTGCGGCGACAGTTCCGGGAGAAGCCCGGGATCATGGACTACAGCGAGACGCCGGAGTACGGGCGGGTCGTCGACATCTGCACCAAGGACGCGCTGCGCGAGCTGGCCACCCCCGGCCTGCTGGCGGTCCTGGCGCCGATCGCCGTCGGCTTCGCCTTCGGGGTCGGCGCGCTCGGCTCGTTCCTGGCCGGGGCGATCGGCACCGGCACCCTGATGGCGGTCTTCCTCGCGAATTCCGGAGGCGCCTGGGACAACGCGAAGAAGCTGGTGGAGGACGGGCACCACGGCGGCAAGGGCAGCGAGGCCCATGCCGCGACGGTGATCGGCGACACGGTCGGCGACCCGTTCAAGGACACCGCCGGTCCCGCGATCAACCCGCTGCTGAAGGTCATGAACCTGGTGGCGCTGCTGATCGCGCCGGCGGTCGTGAAGTTCAGTTACGGCGACAACGCGAGCCCGGGGCTCCGGGCGGGGATCGCCGCGCTGGCCGTCGCGATCATCGTCGGCGCCGTCTACGTCTCCAAGCGGCGGGGAATCGCCGTGGGTGACGAAGGCAACTCCGAACGCGTCGCGAAGTCGGCCGACGCGGCGGTGGTGTCCTGACCCGGGAACCGGCCCGGGAACGATCAGGGGGACGCATGAGCCCCCGTGGCATGCGGGCGGACGGTGTGCGACGGCATGCCGTCCGCCCGCAGCCGTGCCCGCCTTTCCGCCCGTTGGCGCGATGGACACGATGAGGCGGATGGCACACCGAGCTTGGTTCAAATGGCTTCAAAAGTATCCATACAGGATGCTCGGCAGAAGGTCCGAGCGGCTCGGACGTGTATGTTCCGGGGCCGAGAGCCATGGAAGGGACCAATCCGGTGAACAAGAAGCTTGTGGCACTGTCCGGCGGTGCGGCACTCGTACTGGCGCTGAGCGGCTGTGGCGGCGGCGATGAGGGTGACAAGAAGGTCAACGACTGGGCCAAGTCGGTCTGTGACCAGGTGCAGCCGCAGCTGAAGAAGATTCAGGGCGCCAACGCCTCCATCCAGGCGGCGTCCGACGAGCAGGACTCCAAGAAGCTCCAGCAGACGGACTCCAAGGCGTTCCAGCAGATCTCCGAGTCCTACGCGGCGCTCGCCACGGCGGTGCGGAAGGCGGGCGCCCCGCCCGTCGACAACGGCGAGCAGGTCCAGAAGCAGGCCGTGAAGGAGCTGAACGCCACCTCCAAGGCGTACAACGACCTGAAGACGACCGTCGACAAGCTCGAGACCTCGGACAAGTCCAAGTTCGCCGAGGGCCTCAAGGGCGTCGCCGACGAGCTCGACAAGCTCAGCAAGTCGGGAGACCAGGCCCTGAAGCAGCTGCAGGAGGGCAAGGTCGGCACCGCGATGTCGAAGCAGCCCGGCTGCCAGAAGCCGAAGACCGGCGCCACCAGCGCCACGTAGGGGGCGCCACCAGCGCCACGTAGGGCGCGAAGGTCCGCCCGCACGCCCCTGTTGTCGAGTTGCCGAGTTATCCCCACCGGGTGGCTTGTCCACAGGCCGCCGCCCGTCGTCGCCGACGGTCGGCTGTTGCCCCGACAATGGGGGCGTGAGTACGCACCAGCCCTCCTCCCGCCTCCCGATCGCCGACCCCGAGCGCACCGCCCGCCTCCGCGAAGCGCTGTTGGCCGCCTCGTTCACCGCTGACGGCCTGCTGGATCTGCTCGGCGCGTCCGCCTACGCCGCCTTGGCCCGCGGCGAGACCGTCCCCGCGCTGCGCGCGGCCCGGGGCGACAGCCCGCTGGAGATCCTGGTGCGGCTGTTCCTGCTGCAGCGCCCGGTGCCCCACGAACCGGCGGCCGCCGCCCTGCCGGTGGCGGACTGCCTCACCGACGGCTGGCTGGTGCGGGACGGCTCCGAGGTGCGCGCGCGTGTCGACGTGCGCCCCTACGGCGGCCCCGAGGGCCAGGACTGGTGGATCGTCTCCGACCTGGGCTGCGCGGTCGGCGGTGCCGGAGGCATCGGCGGGCCCGGCGGCGCCCGCGGGGCCGCGGACCGTTCCCGGCTCGTCCTCGGGGTCGGCGGCGCGTCCACCACGCTGGCCGGTCTCACCATCCGTACGCCCGTCAAGCGGGCTCTCGACCTCGGCACCGGCTCCGGCATCCAGGCGCTGCACGCGAGCCGGCACGCCGCCCACGTCACCGCCACCGACCCCAATCCGCGCGCCCTGGACATGGCCCGGCTCACCCTCGCCCTGTCCGGGGCGCCGGAGCCGGATCTGCGCGAGGGGTCGCTCTTCGAGCCGGTCGGCGGCGAGACGTACGACCTGATCGTGTCGAACCCGCCGTTCGTGATCTCGCCCCGCTCCGCGGAGGGCGACCGGCTGGTCTACCGGGACGGCGGTATGGGCGGGGACGATCTGTGCCGCACCCTCGTCCAGCAGGCGGCCGGTCATCTGGGCGACGGCGGCTGGTGCCAGCTGCTCGCCAACTGGAGCCATGTCCGGGGGGAGGACTGGCGCGAGCGGCTGGCCGCCTGGGTGCCGCCCGGCTGCGACGCCTGGATCGTGCAGCGCGAGGTGCAGGACGTCGCGCAGTACGCCGAGCTGTGGCTGCGGGACGCGGGAGAGCACCTCGCCGGGCCCGAGGCGTACGCGGCGCGCTACGACGCCTGGCTGGACGAGTTCGAGGCGCGCGGGACCACGGCCGTCGGATTCGGCTGGATCACCCTGCGCAAGTCCGGCGCCGACCGGCCGTCGGTGACGGTGGAGGAGTGGCCGCATCCGGTCGAGCAGCCGCTGGGGGAGGCCGTGGCGGCCCACTTCGACCGGCAGGACTTCCTGCGCGCGCACGACGACGCCGCGCTGCTGACGGCCCGCTTCCGGCTCGCCGACGAGGTGGTCCAGGAGCAGGTCGGGCTGCCCGGCGCGGAGGACCCCGAGCACGTGGTGCTCCGGCAGAACCGGGGCATGCGGCGCGCGACCAAGGTCGACACGGTGAGCGCGGGGTTCGCGGGGGTGTGCGACGGCACACTGAGCGCCGGCCGGATCCTGGACGCGATCGCCCAGCTGCTCGGGGAGGACCCGGTGGTGCTGCGCGACCGCACCCCGCAGTCCATCCGGCTCCTGGTCGAGCAGGGCTTTCTGCAGCCGGTGGCCGACGAGGTGCCGTAGGTCCGTACCCCGGCGCGTAGCGCGCGCCGGGGTACGCCGGGGGAGCGCTCGCGCGCTCCCCTTGCCCCCGCATGGCGGGAAGCCGCCGCCGGGGACGTGAACACGGCCGGAAACGGCGGTCGTGCGCCGTTCACCCCGGGTTCGTGCGTACGCCTCCGGCGCGTGTCACGCTCCGGCTCATGGAGAGCGGACCTGCGATCTTCGCCGGAGCGGCATTCGTGTTGTTCGGTACGGCCCTGCTGCTGTGGACAGCGGTGCGGCTGAAGCTGCGCGCGCCGGTCGCCGACGGTGTGAGTCCCGTCGCTTCCGCGACCCTCTCCCTTCTCTTCGCCGCCGCCTCCCTGGGCGGCGGGATCTGGTGCCTGGGTTACGCCTGACAGGGCGCCTTCCGCGAGGCTTGTGCCGGTCCGGGCGGCAGACAGGACGCTTGTCGGGTTACCGTTCGAGTGGCGTTGCGGGCTTTTTCCGTTTGACACGGGGGCGGGATGTACCGTCACACTCCGCAGCGTCACCGTAGAGGGGCGTGTACGCGTTACCCGCGCTGCATCGCCCGTTCACCGAGCGTCGACCGGAGAGAAGAGCGAAGTTGTCCCCGACCACCAGCGAGACCGCACAGGGCGGCCGCCGACTCGTCATCGTCGAGTCGCCTGCCAAGGCGAAGACGATCAAGGGCTACCTGGGCCCGGGCTACGTGGTCGAGGCGAGCGTCGGGCACATCCGGGACCTGCCGAACGGTGCGGCCGAGGTTCCCGACAAGTACACCGGCGAGGTGCGCCGGCTCGGCGTGGACGTCGATCATGACTTCCAGCCCGTCTACGTGGTGAACGCGGACAAGAAGAGCCAGGTCAAGAAGCTCAAGGAGCTGCTCGCCGAGTCCGACGAACTCTTCCTCGCCACCGATGAGGACCGGGAGGGCGAGGCCATCGCCTGGCACCTCCAGGAGGTCCTCAAGCCCAAGGTGCCGGTCCGCCGGATGGTCTTCCACGAGATCACCAAGGACGCGATCCGCGAGGCCGTCGCCAATCCGCGCGAGCTGAACAAGCGCCTGGTCGACGCCCAGGAGACCCGCCGCATCCTGGACCGCCTCTACGGCTACGAGGTCTCGCCGGTCCTGTGGAAGAAGGTCATGCGGGGCCTGTCCGCGGGCCGCGTCCAGTCGGTGGCCACCCGTCTCGTCGTCGAGCGCGAGCGCGATCGCATCGCCTTCCGCTCCGCCGAGTACTGGGACCTGACCGGCACCTTTGCCACCGGCCGGGCCGGTGACGCCAGCGATCCGGGCACCTTCGGCGCCCGGCTGTCCGCCGTGGACGGCCGCCGGGTCGCCCAGGGCCGTGACTTCACCTCGCTGGGGCAGCTCAAGAATGGGCAGCGCGAAGCCTCGATTGAGGGCGGTGGTGGGCGACGGGAGGGCGGCGCCAACGTCCTGCACCTGGACGAGGCGGATGCCCGCGCCCTGGCCGCCGCCCTCGCGGAAACCGCCTTCACGGTGCGGTCCGTCGAGTCCAAGCCGTACCGCCGCTCGCCGTACGCCCCGTTCCGTACGACGACGCTGCAGCAGGAGGCCAGCCGCAAGCTCGGCTTCGGCGCCAAGGCCACCATGCAGGTCGCGCAGAAGCTGTATGAGAACGGCTACATCACCTATATGCGTACCGACTCCACCATCCTCTCCGACACGGCGGTGGCGGCGGCCCGGGCGCAGGTCACGCAGCTGTACGGCGCCGACTACCTGCCGGACAAGCCGCGGTCGTACGCCGGGAAGGTGAAGAACGCGCAGGAGGCGCACGAGGCCATTCGCCCCTCGGGTGATCGTTTCCGCACCCCGGCGGAGACCGGTCTGACCGGCGACCAGTTCCGGCTGTACGAGCTGATCTGGAAGCGGACCGTCGCCTCCCAGATGAAGGACGCGGTCGGCAACTCCGTCACCGTCAAGATCGGTGGCCGGGCGAGCGACGGCCGGGACGCGGAATTCTCCGCCTCCGGCAAGACGATCACCTTCCACGGCTTCATGAAGGCCTACGTGGAGGGCGCCGACGACCCGAACGCCGAGCTGGACGACCGCGAGCGCCGGCTCCCGCAGGTCGCCGAGGGCGACGGGCTCGCCGCGGAGGAGATCACCGTCGACGGCCACGCCACCAAGCCCCCGGCCCGCTACACCGAGGCGTCGCTGGTCAAGGAGCTGGAAGAGCGCGAGATCGGCCGTCCGTCCACGTACGCCACGATCCTCGGCACCATCCTCGACCGCGGCTATGTGTTCAAGAAGGGCACCGCGCTGGTGCCGTCCTTCCTGAGCTTCGCCGTGGTCAACCTGCTGGAGAAGCACTTCGGCCGGCTGGTCGACTACGACTTCACCGCGAAGATGGAGGACGACCTCGACCGCATCGCCCGTGGTGAGGCCCAGGCCGTGCCGTGGCTGAAGCGGTTCTACTTCGGCGAAGGCGTGAACGGCGGTGACGTCGTCGAGGGTGCCGCGGCCGAGGCCGGGAACGGCGACGGCGATCACCTCGGCGGCCTGAAGGAGCTGGTCACCGACCTGGGCGCGATCGACGCCCGGGAGATCTCGTCCTTCCCCGTGGGCGACGGGATCATGCTGCGCGTCGGCCGCTACGGCCCGTACGTCGAGCGTCCGTCCCAGACCGAGGGCGAGACCGGGCACCGCGCCGACGTCCCGGACGACCTGCCGCCGGACGAGCTGACCGTGGCGTACGCGGAGGAGCTGCTCGCCAAGCCGAGCGGCGACTTCGAGCTGGGCACCGACCCGGAGACCGGGCGCCCGATCGTCGCCAAGGACGGCCGCTACGGTCCGTACGTCACCGAGGTGCTGCCCGACGACACCCCGAAGACCGGGAAGAACGCGGTCAAGCCGCGCACCGCCTCGCTCTTCAAGTCGATGTCCCTGGACACGGTGACCCTCGCGGACGCGCTCAAGCTGATGTCGCTGCCGCGCGTGGTCGGCACCGACCCCGAGGGCACCGAGATCACCGCGCAGAACGGCCGCTACGGCCCGTATCTGAAGAAGGGCACCGACTCGCGCTCGCTGGAGAGCGAGGAGCAGCTCTTCACCATCACGGTCGACGAGGCGCTGGCGATCTACGCGCAGCCCAAGCAGCGCGGCCGGGCCGCGGCCAAGCCGCCGCTGAAGGAGCTGGGCACCGACCCGGTCAGCGAGAAGCCGGTCGTGGTCAAGGACGGCCGCTTCGGCCCGTACGTCACGGACGGCGAGACCAACGCGACGCTGCGCCGGGACGACGACGTCGAGACGATCACGCCCGAGCGCGGCTACGAGCTGCTGGCGGAGAAGCGCGCCAAGGGCCCGGCCAAGAAGACCGCCAAGAAGGCGGCGAAGAAGACCACGGCCAAGAAGACGGCGGCGAAGAAGACCACCGCGAAGAAGACGGCCGCGAAGAAGACGGCCGCCACGAAGACCGCGGCCACGAAGACCGCGGCGAAGAAGACCGCGGCCAAGAAGACGGCCGCGAAGAAGACCACCGCGGCCACGAAGACCGCGGCCAAGGCGGAGTAGCCACCCGGCTCGTCCCCACGTCATCCGCGTCCCCCCGCCCGTTTGTTCGGCCGGGGGGACGTGGATTCACGTGATCCGGATAGGCTGGCGGGATGACGCGAGAGCAGCCTTCGGACGTGACCCCCACTTCCGGCGCCCTTGCCGCGGACTCCCGCGAGCGTGCCGTCCGAGCCCTCCTGCGCTATCCGCCGCTACGCCGGCTCTGGAGCGCCCAACTCGTCAGCGGTGCCGCGGACGGGCTGGCCGTGCTGGTGCTCGTCCTGCTGTCGCTGCAGGCCGCGGTGTCCGCGGGCTCGTTCGGCGGCGGCTATCGCGGAGCGGCGCTGGCGGTCGCGGCCGTTCTGGGCGTGCGGCTCCTCGCGACGCTGCTGTTCGGGGCGGTGTTCCTCGGCCCGCTCTCCGCGCTGATCGGCCCGTCCGGTCCGCTGGACCGCCGCTGGACCATGATCGGCGCGGATGGGCTGCGGCTCGTCCTGCTGCTCATCGCGCCGCTGTGGATCGACTGGACGCCCGACGACGCCGTCGCCTGGCTGCTCATCACCACCTTCGTCGTGGGCGTCGCCGAGCGCCTCTGGACCATCGCCAAGGACGACGCGGCCCCCGCGCTGCTCCCCGCGCCGCCCGTCGAGGGCGCCGCGGTGCGCCCGCTGCCCGACCACATGGATGCGCTGCGCCGCCTGTCGCTGCGGACGAACTTCCTCAGCGTGCCGCTTGCCGCCGCCGGGCTGCTGGTTGTCATGCTCATCGGCAGGCTGCTGGGGACGGGCGTCAGCTGGTTCCACGAACATCAGGCGGCGCTCGGCTCGTACGTCGGCGCCGGCCTGTTCGCCGCGTCCATCTCGGTCCTCTACTTCGTGGAGCTGCCCGGCGCGCAGACGCCCCGTACGCGCTCCCCGCTCGAAGGGCTGCGCCGTCCGCGCGCCGTCTCCGGCACCGGTGCCGACAAGGGCCGTACCGGCGCCGTACCGCTGCTGATCCTCGCCTGCGCCGGAGTGGCGGCCGCGATCGCCGCGGCCGTGGGCGTCGCCGCGCTGCAGGCCGTCGACCTCGGCGGTGGCCCGGTCGGCTTCTCGCTGTTCGTGCTCGTGCTCAGCGGTGGCCCGGCGGTCGGCATCCGCTCGGCGCCCAAGGTCCTCCCGGGGCTCTCGCGGCGGCGGCTGCTCGCCCTGTCGGTCGCGCTGACCGGTCTCGCGCTGCTCACTGCGGGTCTGGTGCACGACGCGACGACCGTCCTGATGATCGCGCTGCTCGCCGGTCTGTCGGCCGGAGTCGCGGCGAACACCGGCCACTCCCTCCTGGACCAGGAGCTGGAGGAGGCCCGCCGGCCCCGGATGACCGAGCACCTGCACGCCGTCGTCCGCGTGGCCGTCGGCCTCGGCGCGGTCGTCGCCCCGCTGCTCGCCGCCGTGATCGGGCCGCACCGGCTCGGCAGCGGCGACTTCGTGTTCGCCCACGGCGGCGCCGCCTTCACGCTCATGCTCGTCGGCGCGCTGCTGCTGCCCATCGCGGCGCTGGTCCTCGGCCGCACCGACGACCGGCAGGGCGTGCCGCTGCGGCGCGATCTGCGCGAGGCGCTGCTGCGCGGCGGGGGCGCGGAGGAGGCCCCGGCCGCGACCGGATTCTTCATCGCCGTCGAGGGCGGCGACGGAGCGGGCAAGTCCACGCAGGTCGAGGCGCTGGCCGAATGGGTCAGGGCCAAGGGCCACGAGGTGGTCGTGACCCGCGAGCCGGGCGCGACCGCCATCGGCAAGCGGCTGCGCTCGATCCTGCTCGACGTCTCGTCCGCGGGCATCTCGCACCGCGCGGAGGCGCTGCTGTACGCGGCGGACCGCGCCGAACACGTCGACTCGGTGGTCCGTCCGGCCCTGGAGCGCGGCGCGGTCGTCATCTCCGACCGCTATATCGACTCCTCCGTCGCCTACCAGGGCGCGGGCCGCGACCTCGCCGCGACCGAGATCGCCCGCATTTCCCGCTGGGCGACGAACGGCCTGGTGCCGCATCTGACGGTGCTGCTCGACGTCTCCCCGGAGACCGCGCGCGAACGCTTCACCGAGGCCCCGGACCGGCTGGAGTCCGAGCCCGCCGAGTTCCACCAGCGGGTGCGCTCCGGATTCCTCGCCCTCGCCGCCGCCGACCCGGCCCGCTATCTGGTCGTGGACGCCGGGCAGCTGCCGGAGGCGGTCACCTCCGTCGTGCGCCACCGCCTGGACCAGATGCTGCCGCTGTCGGAGGCGGAGGTGAAGGCCCAGGAGGAGGCCCGCAAGGCGGCGGAGGAAGAGGCGCGCCGCAAGGCCGAGGAAGAGACCGCCCGCAAGGCGGAGGAGGAGCGGCTGGAGCGCGAGCGCCAGGAGGCGCTGGCCAAGGCCCGCGCCGAGGAGGAGGAGCGCAAGCGCCGCGAGCTGGAGGAGGCGCGGCAGCGCGAGGCCGAGCGGCAGGCGGAGGAGGCCCGTAAGCGGGCCGAGGACGCGCGCCGCCGGGCCGAGGAGGACCGCAAGCGCATCGAGGCCGAGGACCGCGCCCGCGCCGCCGAGCAGGAACGGCTGCGCCGCAAGGCGGAGGTGCAGGCCCGGGAGCGGGCCGAGGCGGCGGCGCGCCGCCAGGAGGAGCAGCGCAAGGCGGAGGAGGCGCTGCTGCGGGCGGAGCAGGCGCGGATGGCGTCGGACGCCCCGACCGTGGAGACCGAGCTCCCGGGGTCGGCCGGTACGGCGGGCGATACGACTGGTGATGCGGTGGCTGACACGGCGGCTGACACGGCATCGGGTGCGGCGGCTGATGCGGCCCCGGACGCGGCCGAGACGGTCCGGACGCCGCGCTTCGACCCGCGGGCCGCCCGCGATCCCCGCGCGCGTGACGCGGACGCCGACGAGACGGCCGTGCTCCCGCCGGTGCGTCCCGGGCAGGATCCGGACGTCGAGGAGACCACGGTCCTTCCCCAGCCGCAGGCCCCGGAGTCCTCCGCGACCGATGAGACGGCTGTCCTGCCGCCCGTACGGGACGAGCCGCCCGTACGCGAGGAGCGGTCCGCCGATCCGGCCGACCGGGTTCCGCCGTGGATGTTCCGCAAGGAGGAGCCGGGGCAGGACCAGGGCCGGGCGCAGGAGAACGACCGGACGCGCGAGCTGCCGCAGTTCGACCAGGACCAGCACCAGGACCAGCACCAGGACCAGCCGCGACGTCGGCGCCCGCGCCCCGAGTGGGCGGAGGAGACCCCGCTGGACGACCTGCCGACCCTTGCCGACGAACTCCTCGGCGACCGGGAGCGCGACCGTGACGACGAGGGCGGCGGCGGCCGGCGCCGCCGCTGACCGCCTCGCGGCGTTGTCGGTGGGGTGCCCCACAATGGGACGCGTCGGGCACGAACGGAGGCAGTCATGGCGGTATGGGACGACCTGGTCGGGCAGGACCGCGTAGCGGCCCAGCTGACCGCTGCCGCGCGTGACGCGGACGCGCTGGTCACGGCCGGCGCGTCGGCCGAGCCCGGCTCCCCGTCCATGGCGTCGTCGAAGATGACCCACGCCTGGCTGTTCACCGGGCCGCCCGGTTCCGGCAGGGCCACCGCCGCCCGCGCCTTCGCCGCCGCGCTGCAGTGCGTGAGCCCCGACCGGGCGCTCGGCGGCGTCCCCGGCTGCGGTTTCTGCGACGGCTGCCACACCGCCCTGGTCGGTACGCACGCCGATGTGGAGGTGGTGCGGACGGACATGCTCACCATCGGCGTCAAGGAGACCCGCGAGCTCGTCCGCCGCGCCCAGCTCTCGCCCGCGGGCGGCCGGTGGCAGGTCATCGTCATGGAGGACGCCGACCGGCTCACCGAAGGCGCGGGAAACGTGCTGCTGAAGGCCGTCGAGGAGCCCGCGCCGCGCACCGTGTGGCTGCTGTGCGCGCCCTCCCTGGAGGACGTGCTGCCCACCATCCGCTCCCGCTGCCGCCTCCTCACCCTGCGTACGCCCCCGGTGGACGCCGTCGCGGACATCCTCGTCCGCCGCGACGGCATCGACCCCGAGCTGGCCGCCTCCGCCGCCCGCGCCACCCAGGGGCACATCGGCCGCGCCCGGCGGCTGGCCACCGACGAGCGGGCCCGGACCCGCCGCAGGGCGGTGCTGAAGCTCCCGCTGCGCATCGACGACGTGGGCGGCTGCCTCAAGGGAGCGCAGGAGCTGGTCGACGCGGCGGCCGAGGACGCCAAGCAGGTCGCGGAGGAGGTCGACGCCAAGGAGACCGAGGAGCTGCGCGCCGCGCTCGGCGCCGCCGCCGGTACGGGCGGGCGGCTGCCGCGCGGCACGGCCGGGGCCATGAAGGACCTCCAGGACCGCCAGAAGCGTCGTGCGACCCGCACCCAGCGCGACAGCCTTGACCTGGCCCTGACGGAGCTGACGGGCTTCTACCGGGACGTGCTGGCCCTCCAGCTCGGCTCCCAGGTCGCGCTCGCCAACACCGACGTACGGGACGCCCTGGAGCGGGTCGCGGCGGGCTCGAAGCCGGAGCGGACGCTGCGCAGGATCGAGGCGGTCTCGGCCTGCCGCGAGGCGCTGGACCGCAATGTGGCGCCGCTGCTGGCGGTGGAGGCGATGACCATGGCGCTGCGCGCGGGCTGAGCCCAAAGACCCGTGCTCCGCGGGCGCGGGCCGGTTCCTCACCCGTACGAGTGAGCCGGTCGGCGCATGGAGCGTAGTCGGACGGATACCCTCCGTATCGCTGGTGGCTCCTCGCCAGCGCCCGCGACCCGAGGGATCCGCCGATGGCCACCAGCCGCAGCAGCACGCTCACCACCATCGGCGTCGCCGTCGCGGGCGCCGCCCTGCTGTTCTCCGGCTGCACCGCCGGAGCCTCGGCGCCGCGCGCCGCGTCCATGCCGACGGCCGTCCCCAGCGCCCTCAAGCCGTACTACGGCCAGTCCCTGAGCTGGCACAAGTGCCCCGGCGGCGCGGGCTTCGACTGCGCCACGCTGAAGGCCCCGCTCGACTACGCCAAGCCCGGCGCCGGCCGCGACCTCAAGCTGGAGGTCTCCCGGAAGAAGGCGGCCCGCCCCGCCCGCCGCATCGGCTCGCTCCTGGTCAACCCGGGCGGCCCGGGCGGCTCCGCGATCGGCTATCTGCAGACCTTCGCGGCGATCGGCTATCCGGCGGCGGTCCGCGCGCGGTACGACCTGGTCGCGATGGACCCGCGCGGCGTGGCCGGGAGCGAACCGGTCACCTGCCTGAACGACCGGCAGATGGACGCCTTCACCCGGACCGACCAGACCCCCGACGACTCCGCCGAGACCCGTCGGCTCGTCGCCGCGTACAAGACGTTCGCGCGCGGCTGCGCGGCCCGCTCCGGCCGCATCCTCCGTCATGTCTCGACCGTCGAGGCGGCGCGCGACATGGACCTGCTGCGCGCCGCCCTCGGCGACCGCGAACTCGCCTACGTCGGCGCCTCCTACGGCACCTTCCTCGGCGCGACCTACGCCGACCTCTACCCGGCCCGCGTCGGCCGCCTCGTCCTCGACGGCGCCCTCGACCCCACGCTGACCTCCCGGCGCATGAACCGCGACCAGACCGCCGGCTTCGAAACCGCCTTCACCGCCTTCGCCCGGGACTGTCTCCGCCGCTCCGGCTGTCCCCTCGGCGCCGGCGCCGTGGGATCCGCCCGCACGCGGCTCAGCGCCCTCTTCCGCCGCATCGACTCCCACCCCGTCCCCACCGGCGGCTCCCGGACGCTGACCGAATCCCTCGCCACCATCGGCGTGATCACCGCGATGTACGACGAGGGCGCCTGGCCCCAGCTGCGCACCGCCCTCCGCGCGGCCCGGCGCGGCGACGGCGAGGGCCTGCTGAACCTCGCCGACCTCTACTACGAGCGCGACACCGACGGCCGTTACGCCAACCTCATGTACGCCAACCCCGCCGTCAACTGCCTCGACCTCCCGCCCGCGTTCCGCACCCCCGCCGAGGTCCGCGCCGCCCTCCCCGCCTTCGAGAAGGCCTCCCCCGTCTTCGGCGCGTCCCTGGCCTGGTCCGCCCTGAACTGCGGCTACTGGCCCGTCCCCCCGACCGGCCGCCCCCACCCCCTCCGGGCCGAGGGCGCCGCCCCCATCGTCGTCGTCGGCACCACCCGCGACCCCGCCACCCCGTACCGCTGGGCCCGCGCCCTCGCCTCCCAGCTCACCTCCGCCACCCTCCTCACGTACGACGGCGACGGCCACACCGCCTACGCGCGCGGCAGCCGCTGCGTCGACACGGCGATCAACACCTACCTCCTCACCGGTCGGCCCCCCGCCCCGGCCCACCGCCGCTGCACCTGACCTCCCGGTCCGCCGCCCCGGAACCCCGTACGGAGCACCCCCCGGGACTGTGTAGACTTGGCGAAGCTGCTGCTGCCGATCAGGCGCCACCAGCATGCCGCCTTAGCTCAGTCGGCCAGAGCGACGCACTCGTAATGCGTAGGTCAAGGGTTCGATTCCCTTAGGCGGCTCATGAGAAGCCCAGGTCACCTCGTGTGACCTGGGTTTTTTGCTGGGTGGCCCGTGTGCGCCGCAGGAGGATCCGCCGCCTCCGGACCCCCGGCCGTCGGAGCGGCGGGCGCGTCCGTGGGTGGCGAGGGGGCTGCCCCTCGATCCGGCCCTGGCGGCTTTCGCGACGAGCAGGATGATCGCCGCGCAGGCGCGGCGATCATCACCACGTTGAACAGGGGACCCATCGAGCCCCTGCTTCCCCAGCCGGTCTCCGTCGCGGACGAGTTGGGGAGGGTCGGTGGTCGGCAGTGGGGCCGGGGCTTCGGGGAGGGGGTCAACGGGTCCGGGTGTCCAGGTCAGTTGGGGGTCGATTTGCCCGGTTATGCCACGGTGCCCTCGTCGGCGCTCGAAGAAAAAAGCATGGAGGTGTGAATGGTGGGTAGGCGGCTCCTCGTTCAGCTGCAACAAGCCGATGGGCAGGGAGGGCGAAGTGAACGGCACGGCAACCGTGGACTCGTCGGAGCTGATGGCAGGGGAGGCTGAGCAGGCGTGCGCGGTGGTCGGACTGCCGGCCGTGGCGGACCCGACCAAGGTGACGCCACAGGACGCTCGTGCGCTGACCAAGGTCTTCCTTGACCGGCTGACGGAATTGGAAGAGGGGACGCACGACTACCAGTACGTGCGCAACACCCTGATCGAGCTCAACCTTTCGCTGGTGCGGTATGCCGCCCGGCGATTCCGTAATCGTTCGGTGGAGATGGAGGACGTCGTCCAGGTCGGGACGATCGGGCTGATCAAGGCGATCGACCGGTTCGACCTGACTCGCGAGGTGGAGTTCACGACCTTCGCCGTTCCGTACATCGTCGGTGAGATCAAGCGGTTCTTCCGTGACACGAGCTGGGCGGTGCACGTGCCGCGCCGGCTGCAGGAGTTGCGGATCGATCTGGCCAAGGCGAACGAGGAGCTGTTCCAGCGGCTGGACCGGTCGCCGACGACGACCGAGTTGGCCGAGCATCTGAACCTGAGCGAGGAGGAGGTCCTCGACGGGCTGGTGGCCAGCAATGGGTACAGCACCTCGTCGCTGGACGCGCCCGCCGACCCCGAGACCGGAACGACCCGCGTCACCACCTACGCGGACCGGATCGGTGAGGTCGACCCCGCGATGGAGGTCGTGGAGAACCTGCACGCCCTCAAGCCGTTGATGGAGCAGCTGGGCGAGCGCGACCGGCGCATCCTCCAGATGCGGTTCGGCGAGGAGATGACCCAGTCCGAGATCGGTGCCGAGCTGGGTGTGTCCCAGATGCATGTGTCGCGGCTGCTCACGAAGGCGCTGACGCGGCTGCGACGCGGTCTGCTGGCCGACTGACCGGCCTGGGCGCCGGCCAAAGCCGACTGATCGCCGACTGATCAGGGCCGAGCCGTATCACGGCTCGGCCCTGGCGCGTGTCCGCCCTGGTTCAGCAGCACCGTACGAGCGCGCACGCACGAGTGGGGCCCGACCGGGAATCCGGTCGGGCCCCACTCCTTCCTTATGGCCGTGCTACCAGCGGTACCAGCGGCCTCGGCGGCCGCCCGTCGTGGGACGGATGATGAATCCGAGGAGCCAGACAGCTAGAACGATCACGGCGATCCACCACAGTGCCTTCAGGGCGAACCCGGCACCGAAGAGAAGGAGCGCGAGAAGCAGTACCACGAGAAGGGGGACCATGATTATCAACCTCCGACGCCCGAGTACCCCTCCGCCGAGGGCACACGCCTGATCATTTCGGTCAGTTGTCGAACACCGTCTCGAGGCGCAGCCTGGATGTGTACAGGGCGGTCAGGGCCGCCAGGGCGGAGGGTGATGGTCATGATCCAGCCGGCTGATATCCGTGAGTGGCGCGACCGCGATGTCGTGGACGACGAAGGCCGCAAGATCGGCGCGCTGGAGTCGGTCTATGTGTCCACGGCCAACGACGAGCCGCAGATGGCGACGGTCCGTACCGGGATGCCCACCCGGCACCGTCTGGTTTTCGTCCCCGTGGACGACGCGATCGTGGGACCGGGCTACGTCAAGGTGTCGTACGCGCGGGCGCTGGTGAAGAAGGCCCCGTCGCTCGGTGTGGACGATGTGCTGCCCGCCGACGAGGAGGGCGCGATCTTCCAGTACTACGGCAAGGCGTACCAGGCGGGCGCGGGCGGTCAGCGGCGGCTCGCCCGCCGTTGACGGCTGCCCTCGATCGAGGGGCCGGGGAGGTGTCGCGCGGTGGCTCTCTTCCTCTTCTTCGTGATCGTGGCGATGGTGCTCGGGCTCATCGGCACGGTGGTGCACGGGCTGGGATACCTGCTGGTCGTCGGGGTGGCGGTGTTCGTGGCCGATGTGATCTTCCTGGCCGTGCACTGGTCGCGGCGGGCGCGGCGGCGGCCGCTGCGATGAGGGCCGGTGGGCCGGTCGTGCCGTTCGGCGGCCATGCGTTCCCGTACGCCCCCGGCACGTTGCGGCTCTCCGGCGATCCGGTGGCGGCGGACCGGCGGGTGCTGGAGCACTACCTGCTGTGGAAGAGCCATTTCGTACGGTCCCGGAGCGCTGGCTCGTGCGCGGTGTACGCCCCCGACGCGGCGTATCCGTACGTCGCCGAGGCGCAGGGGTACGGCATGGTGATCAGCGCGCTGATGGCGGGCGCCGACCCCGACGCGCGGGATGTCTTCGACGGAATCCTCCGGTATGTCCTCGACCATCCCTCCGCCGGTCATCCCGAACTGCACGCCGCCCAGCAGGACGATGCGGGGCGGGACGTCGGCGGGGCGAATTCCGCGACCGACGGTGACCTGGACATCGCCTACGGGCTGCTGCTCGCGGACCGGCAGTGGGGTGGCGATTACCTGGCGCGGGCGATACGGCGGATCGAGGCCGTCCGGGAGACCGGACTGCCCGCGGCGGGCGGGCCGATCAAGCTGGGCGACTGGTCCTCGGGCCACTTCGACGAGGTCTCCCGCACCTCGGACTGGATGCCCGGCCACTTCAGGGCGTTCCGGGCGGCGACGGGGGACCCGCGGTGGGGCGAGGCGCTGGACGCGCATCTGTCGCTGGCGGGGGCGCTGCAGCGGCAGTACGCGCCGGAGACCGGGCTGCTGCCGGACTTCGTGGTGGATGCGAGGACCGATCCGAAGCCCGCGCCGGGGCAGGTGCTGGAGAGCGCGCACGACGGTGATCACCACTGGAACGCCTGCCGTGTCCCCTGGCGGATCGGGGTGGACGCGGTGGTGAGCGGCGATGCCCGGGCGCGGGCGGTGGCCGGGCGGATGGGGCGGTGGATGCGAGCGGCGACGCACGGCGACCCGGGCCGCATCCGGTGCGGATACCGGCTGGACGGTGCGGCGTACGGGGAGGGCGCGGCGGGGGCGTTCGTCGCCCCCTTCGGGGTGGCCGCGATGGTGGGTGGCGGCGGGCAGGAGTGGCTGGACGCGCTGTGGGAGTGGATGGCGGCGTCGCCGCCGGTACCGGACCGGTACTACTCGGCGAGCGTGCAGCTTCAGGTGATGCTGGTGGTCAGCCACAACTGGTGGCCGCCGTAGCGGTCGTCCCGGCGGCCCGGGACGTGGGGTGGAATCGGGTGGCGCGGGGCCGGGGTTTCCGTGGGGTGGAGACGCACAGGGGACAGGGCGAGGGGGCGGGCGCGAGCGCGTACCGGTGCGGTGGCGCGGGCGAGTGCCGGCGCCGTGGCGCGGGGGCGCGGCGCGCCGTTGCGCGGGCGCTGGTACGGCGGCGGGAGGCGCTGGACCCCGGGGCGCTGGCACGGTTGCGGCGATTCGGGGAGGCGCTGTCGCGGGGCGAGCGGCCGTTCTGAGCCGTCAGTGGTCCTCGGGGGCAGTGGCCCTGAGCCGTCAGCCGTCCTGGATCACCGTGTCGCACAGGTCCGCCAGGGCCTCGCGGGCCGGGCCCTCGGGGAGGTCGGTGAGGGCCTTGCGGGCCGCGGCGCATTGGCGGTGCACCTCCTGGCGGGCCTCGGCCACGGCCGGGGCCGAGGCGTCGCCGGAGAGGAGGACCGGCAGCGTGGGGGCGCCCTGGACCGGGGAGCGCAGTTCGGCGGCGAGGTGGCGGGCCACTCCCAGTCGCTCGCCGTACACCGCGAGGGCGTCCGCGATCTCCTCGCCGGCGCCCGAGGCCAGCGCGCCGAGACGGCCGGAGACGGCGGTGAGGGCGCCGGTGCGGGCGGCCAGGGTCCGCAGGTGATGGGCGACCGGGTCGTGGCCGTCGCGGGGGCCGGTCGTCTCCAGGATCTGGCCGCTGACCAGGCGCTTGAACGCGTCGGCCTGGAGCCGTACGGCCCGTGGCCCCAGCCCGGCCAGCAGGCGCGAGGCCCGGGCGAAGAGGAAGTCGCCGATGAGCACGGCGACCGAGGCGTTCGCCTCGTGCCGTACGTCGTCGTGGTAGCGCGTCGCCAGATAGGTCAGTTCGACGACGACCGCCGAGGGCACCACGCCCGGCGCGTCCGGATCGCCGAATTGGGCGGCCAGCAGCACCAGCAGCGGCCGTAACCGGCGGCCGCCCGGGCGGGCCAGATGGCGGGCGGCCTCGCTGATGAACGGCACGTCGCTGCGGGTGGCCCCTACGAGGCCGTCCTCGACCGCCGCCAGCGCGGCCCGCAGATCCGGTTCCCGCGTGTGGTTCCCGACGACGATCACCCCGGTTTTCCCTTCACGGAGTCCGACATGGAGGGGCAGTAATGTCTCATATGTCGCTCGGGTTCGGCTCACGGCTCGGCCGGGACCGTGGCCCGGATCCGGCTTCCCTGCCCCGGGCGGCTGTCCACGAGCAGGGTGCCGCCCACCTCCCGGGCCCGTTCGCGCATCGACAGCAGCCCCAGATGGCCGGGGAACGTGCCCTGGGAGTCGAAGCCCACGCCGTCGTCGGCCACGGTCAGCGTGACCGTGTCGGGGCCGCTGAGCAGGTGGAGGGTGACCTTCCGGGCCCGGGAGTGCTTGGCGATGTTGTGCAGCGACTCCTGCGCGATCCGGTACAGGGCGTGCTTGGCCTCCGGTGTGGTCTCCGGCTCGGACCCGAGCGTCGCCTCGGCCGTGATGCCGTACCGGTCCCGCAGCGTCTCCACGTGCTGGGTGAGCGCGGCGACCAGGCCCTCGGCCTCCAGCGACTCGGGCCGCAGCTGGCACAGCAGGGTCCGGGTCTCGGCGATCGCGACGTCCGCGAGCCGCCGGATGTACTCGATCGGCTCGGCGAGCTGCGCCAGCTGGACCACCCCGGTCGGCTCGGCCAGATCGCGTTCCAGCAGCTCACGGGCGGTACGGGCGCCCAGCGCGATGCCGTACAGCGCCTGCGAGACCGAGTCGTGCAGCTCCCGGGAGACCCGCTGCCGTTCCTCCCGTACCGCCGTCTCCCGGGCGGCGGCGCGCTGCCGGTCGGTCTCCACGGCGCACGCCGCGTGGCCCGCGATGACCTCCAGGACGGTCATGTCGGTCTCGCCGGGGCGGCGGCCCGCCGGGAAGTGGCAGCACATCGCGCCGATCACGGTGGTCTCGCGCAGCAGCGGCCAGGCGGCCACCGCACCCCGCGCCGGAGCCTCCCCGGTCCCGGTCCCGCCCTGGTGGATCACCGGCGTGGCGCCCGCGATCGCCTCCAGCGCGATTCTGCGGGACGGCGGGGTGTGCCCGTGGCCGCCGCCCGCCATGCGCAGGACGGCGCCCGGCCCGGGCTCCAGCAGGTAGACGGTGCAGCTCGCGGCGGTGGTACGGGCCACCGCGGCCGCGGCCAGGGAGTCCAGGGCCCGCCGTACGGAATTCTGCCCGGCGCCCGCGGCGGCGGTGGCGGCCACCCGGCGCAGCTGTTCGCGGCCGCGGAGCCGGGCCACGGCGAGCCTGGCGGGCTCCGCGAACATCCGGACGGTCTTCACATCGGCCCGGGTGAGCCGTCGGCCGCCGCGCCGTGTCGCCACCTCGATCACGCCCGCGGTCTGGCCGCGCACCAGCAGTGGCGCGTCCAGTACGCAGGCCAGGGCCGCGTCGTGCGGAACCCGCTGGAAGAGGCCGAAGAGGGTGGGGCGCTTGGGCTCGCCCCCGGAGACCGTGGGGCGTCCGGCGCGGATGGCCTGACGGGCGGGGGCGGACCCGCCCGGGGTCAGCAGCCCACGGGGGACGGCCTCCGGGGCGCCGTCGGTGGCCCGTACCGCCAGGATGTCGCCCGGCTCCAGCACCATGATCCGCGCCAGGTCGGCGCCCAGCAGTTCGCGCAGCCGGTGGGCGATCAGCCGCAGCACCTCGTCGCCCGGCTCGCCGACGAGGACCTGCTCGGTCACCTCGGCGAGCGCGGTGCGACGGCGCCGCCACCTCACCGGCGTGAAGCCGTGCCCGTACCGGTGCCCATGTATCCCAAAAGCGATCACGCCGACCACCACTGCTCCCTCGTCGTGGACTCCAGTGCCTCGGGCGGGGTCAGCTCACCGGCCGGCACCAGGCCCGACTGCACCGCGTACACCGCCGCCTGGGTCCGGCTGTGCACGCCGAGTTTGGTCAGGATGTGGCTCACGTAGGTCTTCACGGTCTGCTGGCCGATGCGCAGGTCGCGGGCGATCTCCTTGTTGGCCTTGCCGCGGGCCAGCATCGTCAGGACCTCGGTCTCCCGCTCGGTGAGCTGTTCGGGTCCGCTCGGCTCGCGGACCTGGCCCATCAGCCGGGAGATCGCGGCGGGGGAGACATGGATCTGGCCGGCGGCCGCGGCCTTCACCGCGTTCCTCAGGTCGTCGGCCTCGGCGTTCTTCAGCAGGAAGCCGATCGCCCCGGCCCGTACCGCGCCCATCACCATGGCGTCGTCGAGGGAGCTGGTCAGCGCGACCACCTCGACCTCGGGGATGTCCTGGCGGATTTCCGCCGTGGCCGACACTCCGTCCATCACGGGCATCAGCAGGTCCATGAGGACGACGTCGGGGCACAGCTCGCGGGCCAGCCGTACGGCCTCCCGGCCGTTGGTCGTCTCGCCGACCACCTTGATCTCGTTGTCGAGCCCGAGGATCATGCGCAGGCCCTGCCTGACCACCGCATGATCGTCTGCGATCAGAACGCGAAGCGCCACGTTGACTCACCTGCCCATGGAACGAGAGCGACGGAACGGACGGGAACGACGGAACGGAGGTCCAGCTACGCGCACGGGAAGGGAACTCGGTGAGTGCTGTCCGGAATTCCAACAGCGGGGGGATTTTGTCCCCCATTCGTCCGCCCCCGGTTGACCGAGGCGCTACTCCGGTTCCACGGGCCGGAAACCCCACTCGGTGGCCCTGGCGACGGCCTCCAGCTGCGAGCGGACCTCGAGCTTCTCCAGGATCTTGCGCACATGGGTGCGGACGGTCGCGTAGCTGATGAGCAAGCGCTCCGCGATGGCCCGGTTGTCCAGGCCCTGGCTCATCAGGGTGAGGATCTCCTGCTCGCGCCGGGTCAGGCTCTCCAGCCGCCCGGTCTGCTCGGCGGTCGAGCGCGCCGACTCGCGGTGCCGGGACAGCACCTCCACCAGGGTGCCGGCCGGGATCAGCGTCTCGCCCTCGGCGGCGGAGCGGATGGCGGAGGCGATCTCGTCGCCGCTCGCCGACTTCAGCAGATAGCCGCAGGCGCCCGCCTCCACCGCGGCCAGCAGCGCCGAGTCGCTGGCGTCGGCGCTGAGGATCACGATCGCGGTGGAGGGGTCATGGGCCCGGATGCCCGCGGCCGCGTCGGCCCCGGTGCCGTCGGGCAGCCGGAAGTCGACCAGGGCCACATCGGGGGACAGCTCCTTGGCCATGGGCACGGTCTCGGCGACCGAGTCCGCCCAGCCGACCACGGTCAGGTCGCCGTACTCGGCCAGCAGCGCCCACAGTCCCTCGGCGACCACCCGGTGGTCCTCGACGATCAGGACCTTGGTCAGCTCCGCCGGGGCGGTCACGGCTCCGGTTCCCCTTCCGGGGACGGGCAGCCGAGGGATGGCGCGCCGAGGGCCGGGATCGGCGGAGGGTCGCCCAGCGGCACCCAGAACTCGACGGTGGTGCCCGCGCCCGGGGCGCTCTCGATACGGCACCAGCCGCCCGCGATCTGGGCCCGTTCCTGGATCAGGGACAGCCCGAGGTGGCCCGGGCGGGATTCGACCTCGAGGGGGTTGTAGCCCTGGCCGTCGTCGACGATCCGTACGAGACAGCCCTCGTCGAGCCCGAGCAGCTGGACGTGCACCGTCTTCGCCCGGGCGTGCTTGCGCACGTTCATCAGGGCTTCCTGCGCGGTGCGGTAGATCAGCGCCATGGTCTCGGCGGGCGGCTTGGCCGCGAGCCGGTCCTCCAGCCGGTAGGTGAGGCCGGTCTCGGTACGGATCTGCTCCAGCAGTCCGCGCAGCGCGGCGGCCAGGCAGCCGTGCTCCAGGCTGGACGGCCGCAGATCGAAGATCAGCTGGCGCAGCCGGCTGAGCGACAGCTTCAGGGTCTCGTCCAGCTTGTCCATCACCCGCTGCTCCTCCGGGTCCCGCAGCCGCCGCCGCAGCTGCTGGAGCCGGAGGCTGGCCGCGGTGATCACCTGGATGGTGTCGTCGTGGATGTCCGCCGCGATCCGCCCGCGCTCGGCCTCCTGGGCGTGCACGAGATGGCTGAGCAGGGCCTGCCGGTCCCGGTCGGTGACCTCCAGCAGCTCCAGGCTGCGTTCCAGGACGAACTGGGCGCGCTGCACCTCGGTGATGTCGCGGACGGTCAGGACGGTCAGCAGCCCCTCCTCGGTGCGCAGCGGGCTGATGCTGACGTCGGCCGGGAACTGCTTGGCGTCGCTGCGCCGGCCGACCAGCTCCATGCTGTGGCCGAGCGGTTCCTCGGTCTCGTCCCATTCGCGCAGCGAGATGGTCAGCGGCTGGTCGGGCAGCAGCGCCTCGACGGCGCGGCCGATGAGATGGTCGCGGTCGTAGCCGAAGAGGGCTTCGGTGCGGTTGTTGGCGGCCTGGATGCGCCCGGCGGTGTCCACGATCATCATCGCGTCCGGGGAGGACTCGATGAGCTGGCGGAACCGGCTCTCGGCGGCCCGCAGCTGGCTCAGGTCGGCGACGAAGACCACGCCGCGGGCCCGCTTGCCCTGCAGATGGCCGCCGCTGAACTGGGCGGGGAACTCGGTGCCGTCCCGGCGGCGGCCCGCCATCGCCGACGGCGCGCTGAACACCCGGCCGACGAGCTGTTCGGAGGCGGTGCGGTAGCGCTCGGGGACGAGGTCCCGCAGCCGCTTGTCGCGCATCTCGGACGAGCTGTAGCCGAACATGTGCCGTACGTGTGCGTTCGCGAACTCGATCCGGCCGCGGGAGCCGAGGACCAGCACGCCGCAGGGGGCGTGGCCGAGCAGGTCCAGATACGACTCCTCCAGCCGGCCGCCCACCAGGTCCTCGAAGCGCCAGGAGGCGCGGTCGGCGCGGCGCAGGGGTTCGGCGCAGTCGGTGAGGAGGTCGGCGGACATGGAGAACTGGTCGCGGGCGGCCCGGTTGATCGCCTCGAGTATCTCCTCGGCGGGGGTGCCCTTGACCAGGTAGCCGGTGGCGCCGACGGCGAGCATGTTGAGGACGGTCTCGCGGTCGCCGTGGGCGGACAGCGCGACCACGCGGGCGCCGGGGGCCTGGTCACGGATGGCGCGGACGCTGCCCGGGGCGTCGCCCTTGGGCATGTGCACATCCATGATCACGACGCGGGGGTGGTGCTCGACCGCCTCGCGCACGGCCTGCTCGTGGTCGATGGCCAGCCCCACGAGCTCCAGGTCGGGGTGGGAGTCGATGAGGTCCGCGAGGGCTTCCCGGACTGCCGGGTCGTCATCGGCCACCACAACGTCGATCCGGTCGTCACCCATCGCTACCCACCTCCCTTGAGGACGGCACCCTGCAGTTCGCGGATGCTGAGTTCATCGCGCCGGCAGTGCGCCAGCGACGGCATGACCGCGGCGAGCGGCGCGACCAGCACGTTGTAGTGGCTTCCGATGCGGTCGCACACGGCGACCGCCGCCGCGGCGTCCCACACCGCGGCCCAGAAGGCCCAGTCGTGACGGCGGTGGTTACGGGCCGCGTCCAGGGCGGCGCGGCGCGCGACGGCGGCGGCCACGAGGATGCGGTACCGCTCCTCGTCGGTCGTGGTGCGGTGGACCTCCGCCCATCCCTCGGCCCGGGTCTGGCTGGAGGTCTGCTTCCACAGATCGGCCACCCGGTCGATTTCTTCGGGGGAGAGGTCCTCGATATGGGTCAGGAACTGGAGGACTCTTCGCGAGTTGGGGCCGAAAATAATACTCATAGGACACTCCAGGACGCATGGTACATCTCCGGACTATCGCGAACGTGGGCCCAGGGGCCCTGAAGGCGGCCGGACGGACCTGCCGGCCCACGTTCCCGCTTCGGGCGTCTTCGCCGACGTCACCGGCGTCACCGTCGTACCTAATCGTTCTGTCCGTGGCCCGAGGACATGTTGATGCTCGCCTTGGCGATGCCGCCGCTCTTCTGGCCGATGAGCTGGAAGGCGACGCCGTTCTCGTCGGCCGGGGTGATCCGGTACGAGCCCACCGCCGACGCCTTGCCGCGGCTGTCGACCTGGAAGGTCGCGATCTTCCGCTGCCCGGTGGAGCCGGAACCGGCGTACGCGGTCACCGTCTCGCCCGGGGCGAAGCCCGCGACGTAGAAGCTCAGCGTGGTGCCCGCCCGGCCGCCGAAGGCGCTGGGCTCGGCGGACGGGGTGTACGGCAGCACCGTGAACCCCGAGCGCACCACGGCCCGGCTCTGGTCGCCGATCGCCATCAGCGTCTGCCGGCCCTTGAGTCCGAACGGCACGTTGAACGCCACGTCGCGGATCTGGCCCATGCCGTTCGCCTGGGCGGTGAAGGCGGGCAGCCCGCTGTTGCGGTTGATGTAGACCAGCACCCGCTCGCCGGGCGCGAACTTGTTGGCGGACAGCGTGATCCGCTGACCGGCCTTGAGCGCGTACGGCTTGGACTTCATCGACGGGTACATGGCCAGCATCTGGAAGGGCGCGGTGGCCGTGGTCTTGCTGCGCTTGCCCACCAGGACCAGCGTGCTGTTGCCGGTCGGGGCCACCCCGACCTTGATGTCCGCGCGGCCCACGCTGCCGCCGCTGTCGGTGTGCAGCGTGGTGACGGGGACGCCGGTGGTCCGTCCCCAGAACACGTCGATCGACTCGCCGGGCCGGAAGCCGTGGGCGCTGACCGAGACGGTGTCGCCCGGCCGGCCGACCAGCTTGTTGATCCGCGCGGTGCCGACCGCGCCGCCGGTGATCACCTTGGCCTCGGCCGCGTTGGCGCTGCCGCGCTGCTGGGCGACGAGGGTGGCGGGCCGGCCGCTGTTGGACTCGGGCACGGTGAACCGGGCGTAGATCGAGCCGTAGCGGTCGGTGCGGACGCTGCCGATGGCCCGGCCCTTGGTGTCCGACGCCCGGGCCTTGAGCAGCAGGTCCACGGTGGACTTCTTGCCGAAGCCGCCGCCCTCGACCGTCGCCTTGCCGCCTGGGGTCACCAGGCCCGGGTTGAGCACGATGATCGGGCCGGACGCCTGCGGGACGCGCTGGTTGCCCAGCTTGATGGTCTTGGGCTGCTTGGGCGGCCGTACCTCCTGCCGCTCGTGCGGATGCCCCTTCTTCGGGGCGCCGCCGCCTCCGTTGCCGGTGGTGTCGAGGGCGCCACCGAAGCCACCGCGCGCGATCACCTGCACGAGCGATCCGACGATCGCGAAGACCACGAGAGCGAGCAGGACCGTCTTCCAGGTGAGCTTCTTCTTGGGCTTGTCGCCCGGGTCGTTCCCGGCCGGGGATTCCTCCTCGTACTCGGGAACATCCCTGTCCTCCGGAACATCCCAGTCGTCGTACTCAGGCATGGCCTTCACCTCCTCTTCCCGCGGCTATTGCACCCGGTAGATTTCGAGCTTGATGTTGCCCTGGATGTCCGACCAGACCCGGTCGGAATTCTGCAGGGCCTTGAGGATCCAGTTTTCGCGGCCGTCGGCGTTATTCGTCGCCATCGACTTGCGCATTTTGTTCGACATGATGATGTAGTCGATGTTCTGCCATCTCTTTTTGAACAGCTTGTCGCGCACATCGGGGTCGGACGAGGCGTTCCAGTGCGAATGCGCGTAGGGGTAGAACGGACGCACATCGTGCAGCTCTCCCCATAGGTCGTCGTCCATGATGATGCGCGAATTGGGCGGGACGTGTTTACGCACCCAGGCGATCTGGTCGTGCTGCATTTTGGTGAGATTGATCTTGGACTGGTACTGGTCCGCTATCTGCACATGGCCCTCGGTATTGGTGTGCACCAGATATCCGGAGGACGGTGACATCACCAGGACGACGGCGACCAGCGACGGCACGCCGACCCGTACGAGGGAATGTGCCTGCCGCATGAAACGACTCTGGAAAGAGGCCTTCAGCAGTCGGTCCACGGCCATGCCGATGCTGATCGCGAACATGGGGATCAGCGGCGCGACGTAGAAGTCCAGCACCACGCTGCCGCGCAGCAGGTAGAAGGTGTAGCCGAAGGCCAGGGTGCCGACGATCAGATAGCCCAGGTTGCGCTGCCGGTCCCGCAGCCCCCACCACAGGCACAGCAGCATCGCCGTGAACCCGACGATCAGCATGAACGAGTCGCGCATCAGCCAGCTCGTGTAGAGCAGACCGTGGTGGCTGAGCAGGGTGCCCTGGCTGCGGTTGAGCTGCCACCACAGGGTGTAGAGCAGCGAGACGTGGTCCGCGGGCGGATTGTTCAGGTCGAAGTCGAAACCGGTCGGCAGAAGCTCGTTCTTGAGCAGCGCGTACGTCACATAGGCGCCGATCGGAGCCGCCGCGGCGAACGGCCAGAGGGTCCGGAGGAACCGGTGGCTCGCCGACCCCTTGATCCGCCGGTAGAGCAGATAGGTGAAGCTCGGCACGAAGAAGATCGCGTTTTCCTTGGTGATCAGCGCGAGTCCCAGGGCGAACCCGCCGCCGAACACCGATCTGATGGTGGTCTCCCGGCGCAGCAGGGCGAACAGGCTCAGCAGCAGCCAGAACATCATCAGGTTGTCCAGCAGCACTTGGCGCTGGTAGTAGACCGCGATCGGCGAGACGTTGAAGAAGAACGCGGCGATGGTGGCGGCCAGCGTGCTGCCCGACAGCCGCCGGGTGACCTCGAACAGCAGATAGACGCTCGCGACGTGCACCAGCAGCATCAGGAAGCGACCGGTGTTGATCGCGTTGCCGAACGTCTCGAACTGCTTCGGCAGCGGGAAGACCCAGCCGGCCAGCGTGATCCAGCCCGCCGGGGCGTGGTCGTAGTCGTAGGTGTAGGGGGACAGGCTGGTCTCCCGCACCAGCGACCAGGCCCGCTGCATGTAGATGCCCTCGTCGGTGAGGTAGAGGGGGTAGCGGAACAGGTGGTAGCCGTGGGTGAGCGCTCCGGTCAGCAGCGAGAGCACCAGGGCGATCCGCCCGGCGTTCCCCAGCGGCGGGAACCAGCCGCGCTCCACGGAGAACCGGCGGCGGCGCCGCGCGGGGGGCCGCTGCGGGGCGGCCCGGTCCTGGTCGGCGGTGGCCGGGTTCGAGGGTGCCCGGTGGGGCACGGGGTCATGCGACACGCGACTCCGCCTCCTCGGTCGGGCCCCGGTGGGCGCCCACGTGCTGTGTCTTCTCCCAGTCGTGGCGGCCGGCCATCTGCCGCCGCATGGCCCGCAGCGCGGCGTACGCGAGGACCATCTGGAACGGGAACCAGGCGATCGCCATCCGGACGACGGCCTTCGGCGAGGCTTCGAGGCCATGGGCGTCGGTGAACTCGTACAGGCCGACCATCTGCACCAGGAAGTGCGCGACCAGCAGCAGTACGGGCAGATACGAACAGAGCGCGATCAGCACCGGCACCTTGAGGATCAGGATCATGCCGAGCGAGATCGGCAGATAGAGGCCGAGCAGCGCCTGCCCGCGCGGGAACACCAGCACGTAGAAGGCCAGCCAGCGCTGTTTGCGCGTCGGCATCTTCTTCCAGGTGCCCTTCTTCAGCGTCTGCATGAAGCCCTGGCTCCAGCGGGTGCGCTGCCGGATGAAGTGGCCGAGGGTGGGCGGGGTCTCCTCCTTGGTCACATACCGGTCGTCGTAGACCACGCGCACCCGCTCGCCCATGGCCGAGATCCGCAGGCCCATGTCCGCGTCCTCGGTGAGGTTGCGGTCGTCCCAGCCGCCGAGCTTCAGCAGCAGGGCACGGGAGAAGAAGACGGTGTTGCCGCCGAGCGGGATGGAGCCGTGGTGGGCGTGGTAGTGCAGCCGGCTCTTGAACCAGAAGAAGTACTCCAGGACGTTCAGCGTGGAATACCAGTTGGACTGGTAGTTCATGAGCTGGACGCCTGCCTGCACCACCCGGACCCGCTCCTGCACCATCACGGTGTTGACGAGCCGGAATATCTTCGGGTGGATGTCGTCCTCGGCGTCGAAGATGGTCACGACCTGGTTGGCGGTCTGCGGCAGGGCGGTGTTGAGCCCGTGCGGCTTGTTGATCGGCCCGTCGTCGAAGACCACGACCCGCACGTTGTGCAGCCCTTCCCGGGCCAGCTGGTCGATCTTCTCCTCGGCCTTTTTCACGGTGCCGTCGTCGTCCTGTGAGCAGATCACGAAGACCTCCAGCAATTCGGCCGGATAGTCGGCGCGCACCACCCGCTCGATCGTGGACTGGATGACGTCTTCCTCATGCCGGGCGGGCAGCAGCACGCTGAAGGAGAGCCGCGGCGGAATGAAGGTCTCCGGCGCCCGGGCCTTCCGCTCGGCGTCCGCCCGGTCCCAGGTGTAGAGCATGAGGTAGAGGACGTGGCTCGACTGCACGGTGAGCAGCACCGAGACCGACACCAGCACCAGATAGACGATCGGGATCATCATCGGCTTCGCCTCCCCCACACCCAGCCGGTACTGCACACGAAGTTGACCGCGAACGCGGCGGCGATGCCGAGGCAATTCGCCAGCAGGAGATGCATTCCGGCGTGCACCAGCGACCAGACGAGCACGACGTTGATCGCGAGTCCGCCGAGCACGGATATGTTGAATTTGACGAAACGTCCGGCCGACGGCGTGCGCAGGGCGAAGGTCCACCGGTCGTTGAGCAGATAGTTGTGGACCACGGCCAGTTCCACCGCGATGCCGGACGCCACCAGAAGCGGCAGCCCCACCCAGTGGTAGAGCGCGAAAAGCGCCGCCGAATTCACCAGCACACCGCCCCCGCCGACCACGGCGAACCGCAGCGCCAGACCGGGCAGACCCGCCGTCCTCCGCCGCGGCGAACGGGTCCGCACAGGGCTCCCGTTTCGCCGGTGGGTGGTCACGTCCGCTCGATCGCCCGGCTCTCCCGTGCGCTCACTGAACGTTCGGAAACGCTGCATCGCGACTCCCTCGACAGGAGGCTCTTATCGCCGTCGAGACCCAGAGTGCGTCACCCGCAAAGGAGGTAGTACCCGCGCCCGGGGGAGCGGTGAGTGCACCTTCGGCGGACCTCTTTCCTCCCCCATTTCGGGGAGCGCCGGCTTCTTGGGCCCCGGACCTTTCCCCCGAAGAGGGGAAGGGCGGATCCCTCGCCCGCGGGTGTCAGTACTTCCGGGGGCTGTCCAAGATGAAAGGGGCCCGACGGCCTTGCGTCCCGTGCGACGAGAGTAGGTGACGTAATGTCAGGTCACGTGATGTCACGCCATCCATGCGCCGGCCGGGCCGGAGTGGTCATCGCAGCGATGACCCTCGCGCTGGCCACGCCGGCCGCGGCGAGTGATTCCGGCAGCGGTGCGTTGCACGATTCCGAATGGGCGCTCACCACGCTCAAGGCGGAGCGTGCGTGGAAATTCAGCAAGGGTGCCGGAGTGACCGTCGCGGTCGTCGGCACCGGGGTGGACGCAACCCATCCGGATCTGCGCGGGCGGGTCGCCGCCGGAAAGGATTTCGCGGGCGGCGGCAGCCCCGTCACCCGGGACGACGGAAACGCGGACGAGCAGGGCACTCACGCCGCGGGCATCATCGTCGGCACCGGCCGCAATTACCGCGGCGACGGGGTGTACGGGCTCGCGCCCCGGGCCCGGGTCATGCCGCTCGGGGTGTACCGCAACGGAAAACCCCAGCTCGCGGCCACCGCCCGGGCCATCCGCCACGCGGCGAGCCATGGCGCGCACATCATCCACGTGGCCGTGTCCTTCAAGCACCCCAGCCCCGCCCTGAAGTCCGCGGTGAAGTACGCCGCGACCCAGGACGCCGTGGTCGTGGCGGGCGCCGGGGACAACGGCAAGGACGGCAACCGGCCCACGTACCCGGCCGCCCTCCCCGGGGTGGTCGCCGTCGTGGCCACCGACAAGAAGGGCGCCGTGTGGACCTCGTCCCACCACGGCAGGGGCATCACGCTCGCCGCGCCCGGCGTCGCCATCCTCACCACGGCGGGCAACAACGACTACTGGACCGGTGACGGCACCGGCTACGCCGCGCCCTGGGTCGCCGCCGGGGCGGCGCTGCTGCGCTCGGAGCACCCCCGCTGGAACTCCCGCCAGATCGTCCGGAAGCTGATCGACACGGCCGACCGGAAGGGCTCGGCGGGCCACGATCCGCGCTACGGCTACGGGGTGATCGCCCCCGCCAGGGCGCTCGCGGACCGGACCACGCCGCCGCCCTCCGCCGAGCCCACCGCGGCCCCCTCCCCGCACCGCACCGAACCGGCCGCCGCCTCTCGCGCGGCGGGGGATGAATCCGCCCTGGTCGCGATAGGGGTGGTGGCCGGGGTACTGGTCGTGCTCGCGGTGCTGGCCGTGGTGCTCATCAGCCGCCGCCGCCCGCCGCCCGGCGACTCCCACCACGGCTGACCGGCGGAGGTGGCGATGTTCACCGAACCCCGCGACCGCGCCGACCGGGCCCGCCCGCCGGCGCGGTCGCGCCGTGCCTCATGGCTGAGCCGCGGCATGGCCCAGGTGCTGGTCATGGTGCTGGTGGCCGAGGTCGTGATGGCCGTCACCACGGTGCGTACGCTGCTGCGGCCCGCGGACACCCCTGCCCACAAGCCCTCACTCTCCGTGGCCAAGCCGTTCTATCCCGCGACGACCCGCTTCTACACCGACCCGCACAACCCCGCCGCGTCCTGGGTGCGCGCCCATCCGCGCGACCGGCGGGCGGCGGCCATCCGCAGGCGCATCGCCGACCAGCCGCAGGCCGCCTGGTTCACCGAGACCAACGAGTCGCTGGTCGAGGAGCAGGTCCGGGGCCTGGTCGGCACGGCCGCGGCCCAGCGGCGGCTGCCGGTCCTGGTCGCGTACGCCATCCCGCAGCGGGACTGCGCGCAGTACAGCTCCGGCGGCAGCGGCGACGCGGGCGTCGCCTACCGGCGCTGGATCGACGCCTTCACCCGGGGCGTCGGCGACCGGCCCGCCCTGGTCGTCCTCGAACCGGACGCCCTCGCCCATCTGAGCTGTCTGCGCAAGCGGCAGCGTGCGGAGCGGTTCGCCGCCCTGGCGTACGCGGCCCGGACGCTCAAGGCGCGGGCCCCGCGCGCCCGGGTCTACTACGACGCCGGGAACTCCGGCTGGCAGCCCGCGCGCACCATGGCCGGGCGGCTGCGGCACGCCGGTATCGACCGGTACGGGGACGGCATCGCGGTCAACGTCTCCAACTTCAACGCCACCGGCGACGAGGTGCGCTACGGCCTGACCGTGCTGCGCGAGCTGCGCCGCCCCCGGCTGGGGGTCGTGGTCGACACCAGCCGCAACGGGGCGGGACCCACCCCCAAGCACCAGTTCTGCGATCCGCCGGGCCGCAGGCTGGGCCGGACCCCCACCGCGGCCACCGGGATCCCCGGGGTCGACGCCTTCCTGTGGATCAAGCAGCCGGGGCAGGCGGACGGCTGCGCGGCCGGTGCGGGCGTCTTCGTCCCCGGCTACGCGTACCGGCTGACCGGCTGATCCTCGCCCGGTAGGCATCTTCAGGGGCCCCGCGGACCTCCGCGGGGCCCCTTCGTGTGCCCTCGCAGGCTCCCTCGTGTGCCCTCGCGCACCCTCCACCACCCCCGCAAAACGGACATACCCCATATAAAACGGCCGAATTCCGCTACCTCAACTGAGGTAGTCGGAATTCGGCCGTTTGGCGTGCCCTGAATTCCTGCAATTGAGGTATCCAGATTTCGGTCGTGCGTACGGTGTTTCGAGCCCCGGGCTTTTCTAATGTCGGTGAGCGACAGGACAAAAAAGCCCGAAGGAGCTCCATCGATGCAAAGAGTTCTCGTCGTGGAGCACCACACCCAAGTGTTGAGTGCTCTCGCTGATCTCGTGATCGAGGAGCCGGGACTGGAGTTGTCCGGAATTGCCGGATCGGCCCGGGAGGCAATTTCCCTGGCCCGAGCAGCGCAACCGGATGTGGTGCTGATCGATGTGGACGGGCCCGGCTGGAAGGTCCAGGGCCTTGACCGCCTCATCGGCGACCTCCTCCCGCAGGCGCGGATTGTCCGGCTGACCGCCGTATCCGACCCCCAAATGGAATGCCTGGAATCTCCGACGAACACCCCCAGCATCCTCAAGACCGAAATACGCGAATTCCTCAGGAGTATCACCGAATGAATTCCCCCATGGACCAGAACAACGTCCCGACCAACCCCGAGACCACCGAGACGAAGCGCGCTCCGCGCTCCCGCCGTCTGCGTATGGGTATCGCCGCGGCCGTCGTCGCTGTCGCTGCCGTGGGTGGCACCGTCACGGCGTTCACCATGAACTCCGACGACTCGGGCTCCTCGTCCTCGGTCGCCGCGGGCAAGCCCGCCGGTTCGCAGGTGAAGTTCCCGCTGTCCACCAAGAAGGGTGACATCGTGGACTCGCAGGGCCACAAGGTCGTCCTGACCGGTGTGAACTGGTTCGGTTCCGAGACCGGCACCTTCGCGCCGCACGGCCTGTGGACCCGCAGCTGGGAGTCCATGCTGGACCAGATGGCGAAGCAGGGGTTCAACACCATCCGCTTCCCCTACTCGAACGAGATGTTCGACGCCAAGAGCAAGCCCAACGGGATCGACTTCAAGCAGAACCCCGACCTGAAGGGCCTCACCGGCCAGCAGATCATGGACAAGATCGTCAAGGGTGCCACCGACCGGGGCATGATGGTGATCCTGGACCAGCACCGCCCGGACCAGTACGGCCAGAGTGAGCTGTGGTACTCCCAGAACCTCTCCGAGAAGAAGTGGCTGAGCGACTGGGTCAAGCTGGCCGAGCGCTACAAGAACAACGACCGGGTGATCGGCGCCGACCTGCACAATGAGCCGCGTGGCCAGGCCACGTGGGGCGACGGCAACCCGAAGACCGACTGGCGCCTGGCGGCCACCAAGGCCGGTAACGCGATCCACAAGGTCAACAAGAACTGGCTGATCTTCGTCGAGGGCACCGACCGGCACAAGAACGAGCAGTTCTGGTGGGGTGGCGACCTCCAGGGTGTGAAGAAGTACCCGGTGAAGCTGGACGAGGGCAACAAGGTCGTCTACTCGGCCCACGACTACGGTCCGGGCGTCTTCAACCAGAACTGGTTCCAGGCGAAGGACTTCCCGAAGAACATGCCCGCCATCTGGAAGAAGCACTGGGCGTACATCAAGCAGCAGAACATCGCTCCGGTGCTGCTGGGTGAGTTCGGTGGCCGCAAGACCGCGGGCAACAGCACCGAGGCCATCTGGCAGAACGCCCTGATGGACTACCTCAAGAAGAACGGCATCAGCTACACCTACTGGACCTGGAACCCGGACTCGGGTGACACCGGCGGTGTGCTGAACAAGGACTGGAAGACGATCGACAAGAACAAGATGAAGATGCTGTCCAAGTACCAGATGCCTCTGCTGCAGCCGAAGGGGAAGACGTCGGAGTGACCCCTTCCGGCCACCGGCCGAGCACGGTGACGTGACAGCGAGGGCCCGCAGGCAGCCGCCTGCGGGCCCTCCGTCGTGTCGTGCCACTGCGCGTAAGGCCTGGAACGTGCCGAACGTCTGGAAAGTCACGGATGGAGGGAAGCGGGACGCGCTCCCGCCGGGTTTCCCTCCCGGGCCCGGACCGTGCCACGGACCGGCCCCGGCATCCAGGGAGGCCGCCCATGAACCCCCACCAGTACACCGGCCGACTGCTCTTTCCGCTGGCCGCGCTCATGGTGATCGCGGCCGACCAGGTGAGCAAGGCGCTCGCGGTGGCGGCCTGGAGCGGTACCTGGGGGCCGCAGGCCCGGCTGGGGCCGTTCCGCGCGGTGCTGGTGCACAACGCGGGCGTGGCCTTCGGGCTGGGGAACGGCCGCCCGGCGCTGATCACCATGATCACTCTCACCGGCGCGGTCGCCACCCTGGCCGCCGTGTGCGCGGGGCTGCGGGCCCACGGCCGGGGCCTGGCCTGCGGCATGGCGCTGATCGCCGGGGGCTCGGTCGGCAACGGCGCCGACCGGGTGGTGCGGGCGCCGGGCCCGCTGCGCGGCGCCGTGGTCGACTGGATCACGGTGGCGGGGCGCGGCCCGGTGTTCAACCTGGCCGATGTCGCCCTCGTCACCGGGACCCTGCTCACCGCGGCCGTACTGCTGTGCTCGGCCGCGCGGCGGCCCCGCGTCAGCCTCCGGACTTGCGCACCGCGCTCGGGCCCGACCCCGGACCCGGGTCCGGCCCCGGATCCCGGGTGCTCTCCCGCTCCGCGATCGAGGCCGCGAACTCCTTCAGCCGCGCCAGCGCCGCTTCGTCGGTCACCCCCCGGGAGGCCAGCGCGCTGGTGATGCGCCGGTAGAGGGACAGCTCACGGGCGCACGCGTGGCACTCCGCCACATGGGCCCGCACCCGGCTCGCGTCCGGCGCGTCCAGTTCGCCGTCGAGGTACGACTGGAGCATCGGCGCGCCCACCGGGCACTCTCTCGTCCGGCGCCGCTCGGTGTCGCGCCACCACGTCCATCGGCTCATGCCTCACCTCGCTCGGGTTCCCGTCCGGTGCGCCCCGCGGCCAGCAGCTGGTTCCGGATCCGCCTTCGGGCCCGGTGCAGCCTGCTCATCACCGTGCCCTTGGGGACGTCCAGCACCCGCGCCGCCTCCGCGTACGACAGCCCGTCCACATGGACCAGCCGTACGACCTGCTGGTCACGGAGCGGCAGTGCGGTGAACGCGGCGTCCACGGCCTCGTCGAACGCGGTGTCCACCACCAGTTCCTCCGGGGTGGCGTCGCGGGCCGGGGAGAGCCGTTCCAGCTCGGTGTCCGGGTCGTCCAGCAGGCGGGGCCGACGCTGGCGGCGCCGGCTCACCTCCGCGTGCCGCATGATCGTCAGCAGCCAGGCCCGTGGATGTCTCCCGTCAAAACGGCCGACTGCCCGGTACGCCCGTAGTAACGTGTCCTGCACGAGATCTTCGGCGTCGGCGCGCTGAGCGGTCAGAGACATCGCCACGCGCAGCAGCACCTCGATCTCGGGCAGCACGTACTGGGTGAACATGCGTTGCTGATGGGCGTCCGGGTCAGCCACGTGTGCCTCCTCGGATCCGGACCCCCCGGGGACGCGAAAGCGACATATCACACTCTGTGTAACATCTCGCTCACGGCGTCGCGCGGGGTGGTCGGCGATCCGGGTGACACGGCGGCGGGCGGAGCTGCTCGGGCAGGGCCGGCTACGCCTTGACGGAGACCAGCCGCTTGCCGTCGCTCGTACGGACCTCGAAGCGATCGATGTCGTCGCTCTTCATGCCCGCTCCGCCGTGCGCCCACAGCGGCTTCTTCGCGATCTCCTCGGTGCTGTTCTCGATCCCGTAGCCCCACTTGGGCACGGCCCAGGTCATCATGGTCTGCTCATGACCGTCCTTGGAGATCGCGACGAGGCTGCAGTTGAGCGGGCCCTTGACGTTCTTCAGCCGCAGTACGGCGTCGACGCCCCACATCTTGTCCTGCAGCGCGACCGCCGCCGACACCTTGGTGGTCGGGTCGGTGCCCTCCATCTTCATCGGCATCTTGGCGAAGAGCGCGCTGTCGGTCGGGCTCGCCGCGACGGGCGTCTCCGAGCCGGAGCCGGAGGTGGCGGCCATCGTGCCCAGCGGTCCGCCGACGATCAGGGCGGCCGCCGCGGCGACCAGGTACAGACCGCGCCGCTTGCGCTTGCTGCGGGCCGCGGCGACCTCGCCGACCATGCGGTTCAGCAGGGCGGGGCCGGGCTTGGCGGTCAGGGTGTCGATGGCGGTCGGGGTGGCGGTGAACGCGTGCGGGGTGTGGCCCGTGATCGCGGTCCGGCCGGGTGCCCCGTGGATGCCGGGGATGTCCGCCGCGAGGTCCGCCAGCAGGGGTTCCAGTCCGGTCAGCTCGTCGAGCTGCCGTCCGCACTGGTCACAACCGGCCAGATGCTCCTCGAAATAGGTGGCGTCCGCCTCGTCGAGCACGCCGAGCACATACGCGCCAACGGCGTCGTGTCCCGCGTGGTGCGCCTGCGCTGTCATGCCGTCACTCCTCTCTCCTCAAGCGCGAGCTTCATGGAGCGCAGCGCGTAGAAGACCCGGGACCGAACCGTCCCGCTGGGTATGCCGAGCGTTTCCGCCGCTTCGTTGACCGTACGGCCCTTGAAGTAGGTCTCGACGAGCACCTCGCGATGGGCGTCGCTGAGGTCGTGCATCGCGTCGGAAAGTGTCATCAGCCGTAGTGCCCGGTCGATCTCGTCCTCCGCAGGCATCAGCTCCAGTGGAGAGGGGTCGACCTCCTGAGGCCTGGCCTGCCTGCTGCGGTGCCCGTCGATGACGATGCGCCGCGCGACCGTGACCAGCCAGGGCCGGATGGAGCCGGTGGCCCGGGACAGCTGGTCCGCATTCCGCCAGGCGCGGACCAGGGTCTCCTGCACGACGTCCTCCGCGCGATGGCGATCGCCCGCGACCAGGCGCAGTACGAACGCGAGCAACGGTCCGGCGTGCTCCTGGTAGAGCGCACGCATGAGTTGCTCGTCCGGTGTACCGCGCTGCGATCTGGACGGACGCTCATCGGCCACGGCGGCGTCGTCGTGCACCAGAACCTCCAGGACAGGACCTGAGTTGGACAACATCAACTGACGACTCCCGGTCTGTGCCCCGGGGGGGTGGGGTGGCCATGTCGGCCTCTTCCTCCCTTCGTACGGACGGGAGGGGGCGGCCACTCAACGCGTCGGGAAGAAAGTTCCGATCAGTTCCTGGAGTTGCCCGGAGGGAGAGGTGGTGAGCGGTGTCCTCAGGTGACGGCCGAGCTGAGGACATGGGGCTGGACCTTGCCCTCCAGCATCGCGCCGAGCCCTTCCACCGCGCACACGTCCGGGTTGTCCGCGATGTTCACCGGGACGCCGGTCGCCTCCCGCAGCAGGGTGTCCAGCCCGGGCAGCACCGCGCTGCCACCCGCCAGGACGATGCCGCGGTCGGCGAGGTCGGCCACCAGATCGGGCGGGCAGCGGCGCAGTACGGCGCTGATCGCGTCGATGACGGCGGTCAGCGGGGTGCGGATGGCGTTGCGTACGCCCTCGACGTCGATCGTTACGGACCGGGCGAGCCCGGTGGCCACGTCGCGGCCGTGCACCTCGGTGCCGAGGGAGGCCAGCGCCGTGTCGCCGAGGACCAGGTGCAGCGGGCGGACGGCCTGGCTCGGCAGCATCAGGGCGTGCGCGTTGCGCAGGTGCTGGACGACGGCGTGGTCGACGGTCTCGCCGCCCACCGGCACCCGCTCGGCGGCCACGATCGCGCCCAGCGACAGCACCGCGACCTGAGTGGTGGCCGCGCCGCACACCACGATCATCGTCGCCTCGGGCCGCTCCACGGGCAGCCCGCAGCCCACGCCGGTGGCGATCAGCGTGTCCACCAGCTCGACCCGCCGGGCGCCGAGCCCGGACAGCGTCTCCACGGCGGCGCGCTGGGCGAGCGGATCGGCGTCGTGCGGGACGCAGACGGCGGCGCTCGGCAGCGGCTTGCGGCGCCAGGCGCGGCGCAGCTTGTTGCCGAGGAGCAGCCGCAGCATGCGCTGCGCCATGGCGATGTCGACGACGGTGCCACCGGCGACGGGACGCACCACCCTGATGTGGGCGGGCGTACGGCCCGTCATGCGCTCGGCGAACGCCCCGACCGCGATCACCGCGCCGGTGCGGGTGTTGACGGCGGCCACGGTGGGCTCGTCGACGATCAGGCCGGTGCGCTTGAGGTAGACGCGGGTCCTGGACGCTCCGAGGTCCACGGCGATGGAGCAGCGACGCAGCCGCTCAAGGCTGATGCTCATGGGGCCATCGTGTGCGCCGGGGCGCGGCCGCTGCCTCCGGAGGTGCGCCGGTCGGGCGATGCGGTCCCTCGTCTTTCGGCTGGTCCTTGGCGTCCGCGTAGCACTCCACCGCCGCCACGGTGAGGGGGAAGCGGACCGGGGTGGGGCCGAAGGCGATGGTGCCGGCCGCTTCGCCCGCCTCCGCGATCGCCTGCCGCACCGCCGCCACCTCCGGCTCCGGGCAGTGCACGATCACCTCGTCGTGCTGGAAGAAGACCAGCTCGGCGCGGAGCCCGGCGGCCGCCAGGGCGCGGCGCAGCGCCGCGAGCATCAGCACCGCCCAGTCGGCGGCGCTGCCCTGGACGACGAAGTTCCGGGTGAAGCGGCCGCGGGCGCGGGCGCCCGGTGTGCTGCCGTAGCCCGGCTCCTCGCCCAAGTCGCGCGGCAGGCCCGCCTCATCGGCCGGGTCGGCGGTGGCGCCGCCGACCGGTGGGCAGGTACGGCCCAGCCAGGTGCGCACCAGGCGGCCCTCCTCGCCCGCGCGGGCCGCGTCGTCCACGTACGCCACGGCCGCCGGGAAGCGGCGCCTGAGCGCGGCGAGGTGCTTGAGCCCGTCGCCCGAGGTCTGCCCGTAGATCGCGCCGAGCAGCGCGAGCTTCGCCTGGTCGCGGCGGCCCGCGAAGGCGCGGTCGGACAGCTCCGCGTACAGGTCCCGGCCGGTGCCGGCGACCTCCATCAGGCCCCGGTCGCGGGAGATCGCGGCGAGCACCCGGGGCTCCATCTGGTCGGCGTCGGCGACGACCAGCCGCCAGCCCGGGTCGGCGACGACCGCGCGCCGCACCACCTTGGGGATCTGGAGGGCCCCGCCGCCGTGGGTGGTCCAGCGGCCGGAGACGGTGCCGCCGGGCAGGTAGGAGGGGCGGAAGCGGCCGTCGCGCACCCAGGACTGGAGCCAGGACCAGCCGTGGGCGGTGTGCAGCCGGTAGAGCTTCTTGTACCGCAACAGCGGTTCCACCGCGGGGTGGTCGATCTCCCGCAGCTCCCACGCCCGGGTGGAGGTGAGCGTGATGCCCGCGCGCCCGAACGCCCGGATGACGTCGGCGGGCAGATCGGGCCGCACCCGCACCCCGTCGCCGAAGGCGCGGGACACCTCGTCGGCCAGCTCGGCCAGCCGCTGGGGCTCGAGACCGCCGGGATAGCGCTCGCCGAGCAGCTCGTCCAGCAGCTCCCGGTGGCGGTCGGCCCGCCAGGGCACCCCGGCGCGGCGCATTTCGGCGGCGACCAGGGTCCCGGCCGATTCGGCGGTGGTCAGCAGCCGCATCCGGCCCGGGTGCTCGGCCGCCTCGGTGCGGGCCAGCTGGGCCTGGTACACCGCCAGCAGCGCGTCGAGCGGGTCGGTGCCGGGCGGCAGCGGCGGCGGGCCGGGCTCGAACAGCGACGGCTGGGTCTGGGCGGCCCGCACCGGCGGGTCCTCGGGGACGGGCAGCCCGCGCAGCCGGGCCCAGGCCGCGGCGAGGGAGCGCGGGGCGCCCGAGCGCCCCTCGTGGCCGAGCAGCAGGGCCTCCGCCGCCTCGATGTCGTAACACCGCTCGACCCGGACCCCGGCCGCCAGCAGCCGTGGATAGACCTCGGCGGTGGACCGCCACACCCACCGGTCGGCCTCCGGGCGGGACCGCACGGCTTCGGCGATCCCGCCCCGCGCCGCCGGGACCTCGGCAACCGGCCCGGCGGCCTTTCCGGAGGCGTCCAGCGGGCAGAGACGAACACCCCCGTCGCCCGTCTCCGCCGCTGCCCACCTCATGACCGTGAGTCTGTCAGGGGGGTCTGACAACGGCCCGGCAACGGTCCGGCAACCGCCCCGGGAGCAACGGCGAGCGCCGCGCCAGGGGTTGCCCCCGCGACCGGGCGGCCGCCGCCCGGCACCACCTGACGACGAGGAAGCCCCGCGGGCCAACCCGCGGGGCTTCCTCGTCGTCCTTCATGACGACCGGCCATGACGACCGGCCATGACGACTGACGCGCGCCGCGCGGGGCAGAAGACGCCGTGCCCCAGTGATCACAGAGAGATGCACGTGCATCTGCTCATGCATTTTCCCATGCACAAGTAAAGAAACGCGGCTATGATCCGAGGCAGTTGACCGTTGCACTAATGCACGAACAGTGGAGAACCCTGTGCGCGACCACCCGTACAACGGCATGGCGGCCGCGGACCTCCAGGGGGTCGTCTGGCAGAAGAGCAGGCACAGCAATTCCCAGGGGTCCTGCGTCGAATTCGCCAAGCTGCCCGGCGGACACGTGGCCGTACGGAACTCCCGCTTCCCGGACGGACCGGCGCTCGTCTACACCCCGGCCGAGGTCGAGGCGATGCTGCGCGGCGTCAAGGACGGGGAATTCGATCACCTGGTGCACGACCCGGTCGGCCAGGTGTGAGCGACACTGGTAGTGATCGGTGGGGGTCCTGCTGAGGTGAGACGGGCGATGAGCGATGAACGGCTCGGTCCGCATAGGTCATGTCCTCGGGGTGCCCCTGCGGATGCACTGGAGCGCCCCGGTGCTGATCGTCGTGCTGGCCTACGGGCTGGGCCGCCAGACGCTGCCCGCCTGGACGCCCGGCCGGACCGGACTCGTGTACGCCGTCGCCAGCGTGATCGGCGCGCTGCTGCTGATGGGGAGCCTGCTGCTGCATGAGGCCGCGCACGCGGTCACCGCGCGCGGCAAGGGCGTCTCCGTCGAGGACGTCACGCTGTGGGCCCTCGGCGGCGTGACCCAGATGGGGCGGCCGCGCACCGCCGGGATCGCCCTGCTCGTCGCCGTCAGCGGCCCGCTCACCAGCCTGGTCATCGGCGGTGTCGCCGTGGGCGCCGGGGTGGGGGCCAACGCGCTGGCCGGATGGGGGTTGCCCGCGGCGCTGCTGATCTGGCTGGGCTGGGCCAATCTGCTGCTGGGAGTGTTCAACCTGCTGCCCGCCGCGCCGCTGGACGGCGGCCGGGTGGTGCAGGCGCTGCTGTGGTGGCGTACGGGCGACCGGGAACGGGCCGAGCGGGCGGCCGGGCGCAGCGGCCAGATCTTCGGGATCCTGCTCGTCGCGGTCGGCTGGTTCTCGTTCGTGCGCGGGCAAGGCGGCGGGCTGTGGATCGCGCTCGTCGGGCTGTTCATGCTGGTGATCGCCAACGCGGAGCGGCGGCGGGCCGGGATCAACACGGCGCTGCGCGGGGTGCGGGTGGGCGACGCGATGTCGTCCCCGGTCGCGACGGGCGCCGACTGGCTTCCGGTGGGGCGGTTCATCGACGAGGTGGCGGCGCACTCACGCCATTCGGTGCTGCCCCTGCTGGACTTCGAGGGCCGGCCCAGTGGTGTCGTGGAGCTGCGCGCGCTGGCCGCGGTGCCGGCCGGGATGCGGGAGGACCGGCGGGTGCGCGAGGTGGCGACGCCGCTGGAGCGGTGTACGGTCGCGGTCTCGGACGAACTGCTGAGCGAGGTGCTGGAGCGGGCCCGGCCGGGGGCCGGGGGGATGCCGGTGCTGGTGGTGGACGACGGGCATCTGGCGGGGATCGTCACCTCCCACGATGTGGGGCGCCTGTTCCAGCTGCACACGCTGGGCATCACGACGGCGCCGCCGGAGACCACGCCCCATTGAGCGACGCGCTGGAAGACCAGTGCCGCGTCAGCCAAGGTTCACCCCGCTCGCCGCCCTGGCACGGCCATCTGCCGCGTTGCCGAATCGACCGGGTCCCACTACGAGGCCGATCCGGCGCCTTGCATCTGACCGCACCAGGGCGCCTCGCTACCGGGCAAACCTTGACTGACGAAGCACTACTAGGCGCGGGGCAGGCGGAAGAGGGCCCAGACGATCTTGCCGGGCAGCGTTCCGGCCAGCGGATGCCAGCCCCAGCCGTCGGTGAAGGACTCCACCAGATACAGCCCCCGCCCCGACTCCGCGCAGTCCCCGGCCTCCCCGGTGACCGGCCCCGCCTCGCTGGGGTCGCGTACGGCGCACACCAGTCGTGAGGCGGAGTACATCAGGTGGAGCCGCACCAGGGGCGGTTCGTGTCCGTCGCCGGGCGGGCCGCCCGGCATCACTCCGGCGATCGCGTGCCGCAGCGCGTTGGTGACCAGTTCGGAGACGACGAGGGCCACCTCGTCGAGCAGCTCGGGGAGGTCCCACTGCCGCAGCGTGGCCCCGGTGAACTGCCGTGCCCCCTTGACCGCGTCGTAGCGCGCGGGGAGCGAACAGGAGACGGCGCCGGAGACGGCGGAAGGATCGATCGCGGGAAGCCCTCTCCACAGCGGTTCCAGCAGGGCCGAACCTTCGCTCCCCATGCGAGCACTCCTGCATCCGTGGCCCTGACGAATCCTGGCCAGATCTCGTACGAGCTTGCACGTGCGCGATACCCATGGTTTCGAATGCCGACAGCAGATGCAAGGGCAAATGCACGTGCACGCAGTATGATTGGGGCATCGCATCCGGATTTGCCGCACTTTCTCCCTACGCACATGTGCGTAGGTCTCCCGCTCGGGTCACTACTTGAGCACAGCCCGGAGCCCGGAAAGTGGCAGACTTCGGCCTGCCGGGTTGCGGGGGCCCATCGCCGGAAGTGCGCATTCCGTACAGGGAGGGTCACGGACAGATGACCGCAAGCGAGTCGAGCGGATCGGTGGTGCGCCGCATTCTCCTGGGCTCCCAACTCAGGCGGCTGCGCGAGGCCAGGGGCATCACCCGCGAGGCGGCCGGCTACTCGATCCGCGCCTCCGAATCCAAGATCAGCCGGATGGAACTGGGCCGGGTGAGCTTCAAGGCGCGCGACATCGAGGACCTGCTCACCCTGTACGGGGTCACCGAGGAGACGGAGCGCGCTGCGCTGCTCGGACTCGCCCGCGAGGCCAACCTCACCGGCTGGTGGCACAGTTACGGCGACGTCCTGCCGGGCTGGTTCCAGACGTACGTCGGCCTGGAGGGCGCGGCCTCGCACATCGCCGTCTACGAGGTCCAGTTCATTCACGGCCTGCTGCAGACCGAGGGCTATGCCCACGCCGTGGTCACCCGGGGCCAGCCGCAGGCGTGCGACGCGGAGGTGGAGCGGCGGGTCGCGCTGCGGCTGGAGCGGCAGAAGCTGCTGGTCTCCGAGCGGGCACCGGCGTTCCACGTGGTGCTCGACGAGGCCGCGCTGCGCCGCCCCTACGGCGGACCGGAGGTGATGCGCGCCCAGATCCAGCACCTCATCTCCGTCTCGGAAGCGCCGAACGTGAGGCTCCAGGTGATGCCGTTCGCCCTCGGCGGGCACGCGGGGGAGAGCGGTGCCTTCACCCTGCTCCGGTTCCCGGAGTCCGATCTCCCGGACGTCGTCTATCTGGAACAGCTCACCAGCGCCCTCTACCTCGACAAACCCGATGAAGTGGCGCACTACGAGCGGGTGTTGGGGCGGCTGCGGGTGGACGGCCTGTCTCCGGAGAAGAGCCGTGACCTGCTCAGGGGGCTCCTGCGCGAGGTCTGACCGATCAGTAGGATGACGTGTCGTCAGGAATACCCCCCACGCGTTCGCGGGTGTCCGGATGCGGTCCCGCGTCCTCCAGATAGGGATGGCATGTCCTACTTCTCCGAGTTGGCCTTTCAGTACATCGGCGGTGAGTGGCGCACCGGCAGCGGTTCCTGGGACATCGTCGACTTCAATCCGTACGACGGGGAGAAGCTGGCCTCCATCACCGTGGCCACCGTCGACGAGGTCGACCTCGCCTACCGCGCCGCCGAGCGGGCCCAGCCGGAGTGGGCGGCCCGCAACCCGTACGCCCGGCGGGCGGTCTTCGAGCGGGCGCTGCGCGTCATCGAGGAGCGCGAGAAGGAGCTGACCCAGGCGATCATCGCGGAGTGCGGCGGCACCCACGTCAAGGCGGGTTTCGAACTGCACCTCGCCAAGGAGTTCCTGCGTGAGGCGGTCCAGCTGGCGCTGCGCCCCGAGGGCCGCATCCTGCCGTCGCCGGACGACGGCAAGGAGAACCGCCTCTACCGGGTGCCGGTCGGCGTCGTCGGCGTGATCAGCCCGTTCAACTTCCCCTTCCTGCTGTCGCTGAAGTCGGTCGCCCCGGCGCTGGCCCTCGGCAACTCCGTCGTCCTCAAGCCGCACCAGAACACCCCGATATGCGGCGGTGGTCTGGTCGCGAAGATCTTCGAGGAGGCCGGGCTGCCGGCCGGGCTGCTCAATGTGGTCGTCACCGACATCGCGGAGATCGGTGACGCCCTGATCGAGCACCCGGTCCCGAAGGTCATCTCGTTCACCGGCTCCGACCGGGTCGGCCGCCATGTCGCCACCGTCGCCGCCTCGCACTTCAAGCGCTCCATCCTGGAGCTGGGCGGCAACAGCGCCCTCATCGTGCTGGACGACGCCGACCTCGACTACGCGGTGGACGCCGCGGTGTTCAGCCGCTTCGTCCACCAGGGGCAGGTCTGCATGGCGGCCAACCGGGTGCTGGTGGACCGGGCGGTGGAGCGCGCGTTCACCGAGAAGTTCGTGGCGAAGGTGAAGTCGCTGAAGGTGGGCGACCCGGGCGACCCGGCCACCCACATCGGCCCGCTGATCAACGAGGGCCAGGCCGAGGCCATCACCGCGCTCGTCGACCAGACGATCGCCGACGGCGCGACCGCGCTGGTCCGGGGGCGGGTCCAGGGCACCCTGATGGAGCCGAGCGTGCTCGGCGACATCCCCGAGGGCGCGGCGATCCTCACCCAGGAGGTCTTCGGCCCGGTCGTGCTGCTGATCCCGTTCGACGGTGACGAGGAGGCCATCCGGATCACCAACGACACCGACTACGGCCTCAGCGGCGCCGTGCACACCGGCGACATCGAGCGCGGGGTCCGCCTCGCCAAGCGCGTCCACACCGGCATGATCCATGTGAACGACAGCACCGTGCACGACGAGCCGATCGTGCCGTTCGGCGGCGAGAAGCACTCGGGGCTCGGGCGGCTCAACGGCGAAGCGATGATCGAGGACTTCACCACCACCAAGTGGATCTCGATCCAGCACGGCCGCAGCCAGTTCCCGTTCTGATCGGGGTCCGCCTACGGGCTTACGAGGCTTACAGGGCTTCTTACGGGCTTGCGGACAGAAGCTGACCGCAAGCCTTCCTAGCGTGGGGTCCATCGAACGGCGGCCGACCCGGCCGCCCTGGTGAAAGGCGGCAGCCATGCCCATCATCGTGAGCTCCGAAGCCGGCAAGGACGAGCGCTCCGCGCTGCTGGCCTTTCTGGACGCACAGCGCGGCGGCATCCGGCGTGCCGTGCACGGTCTGACCGAGGAGCAGGCCCGTAGCGCGCCCAGCGCCAGCGCGCTGTCCCTGGCCGGGCTGATCAAGCACGTGACCTCCGCCGAACTGGGCTGGGTGCGCAGGGGGCAGGGCCAGGGGGAGACCCGGCTGTCGCCCGAGGCGGTGGCGGAGTTCGAGAAGAGCTTCGTCCCCACGGAGGACGAGACGGTGCCGGTGCTGCTGGAGCGGTACGAGGCGGCGGCGCGCGAGACCGAGGCGGTCGTGCGGGCGCTGCCCTCACTCGACGCGACGTTCGAGTCGCCCCGCTACCCCTGGGACGAGGGCGGCACCCGCACCTGGCGCTGGCTGGTCCTCCATCTGATCGAGGAGGTCGCCCGGCACGCGGGGCACGCGGACGTCATCCGCGAGACGATCGACGGGAAGGGCGCGTTCGATCTGGTCTTCGAGACCGGCGCGATGCCCGAGCCCGATTGGTCGCTCATGGAGGGCTGACACCCCTACTCTGGACCCCAGCGCAGGTCAGGCGGGGGCAAGATGGGGAGACGGGCACATGTCAGCGATCCGGCTGCTGGTGCTGGGAGCGGTGCGTCAGCACGGGCGGGCGCACGGCTATCAGGTCCGTAACGACCTGGAGTTCTGGGGCGCGCACGAGTGGTCCAACGCCAAGCCCGGATCGATCTATCACGCGCTCAAGCAGATGGCGAAGCAGGGACTGATGCGCGCCCACGACGTGGCCCCGAGCACGGTCGGCGGCCCGCCGCGCACCGAGTACGAGCTGACCGCGGCGGGCGAGGAGGAGTACTTCAGGCTGCTGCGGGACGCGCTGCTGCGGCACGACCAGAAGATCGACGAGCTGACGGCCGGGGTCGGGTTCATCGTCGACCTGCCGCGCGGCGAGGCCATCGCGCTCCTGAAGGAGCGGGTGGCGTCGCTGGAGGCGTGGCGGGCCGAGGTCACCCGGCACTGGTCGCCGCCGCAGGGCGCCCCCGACCAGTGGGGCCACATCGGCGAGATCATGAAGTTCTGGGTCCACTCGGCCGACAGCGGCGCCGAGTGGACCCGTGGGCTGATCGAGCGGCTCGAGGGCGGGGCGTACGTCATGGCGGGCGAGGGAGAGCGCTCGGTGGACGTCCTGCCGGACGGGGCGCCGAACCCGTACGCGGAGGAGTCCCACGAGTAATCAAGTTTGACTAGGCCCCCGCCGGGGAGTACCTTCCGGAAGCTCGTAGTCAAGTTTGACTAATGGTGTGCTCATCCGAGCGAGACCGGCGGGCGGCGGGCGGCGGCCCGCGCGGACGAGCTGCTGGAGCGGTTCGGCCTCGACGGCACCGGCGACAAGGCGGTCGGCCGGTACAGCGGCGGCATGCGGCGGCGGCTGGATCTGGCCGCGAGCCTCATCGTGCGGCCGCGGGTGCTCTTCCTGGACGAGCCCACCACCGGGCTCGACCCGCGCGGCCGCACCGAGGTGTGGCAGTCGGTGCGCTCCCTGGTCGGCGACGGTACGACGGTCCTGCTCACCACCCAGTACCTGGAGGAGGCCGACCAGCTCGCCGACCGCGTCTGCGTGGTCGACCACGGCCGGGTGGTCGCGGACGACACGACCGACCAGCTCAAGGCCCGCATCGGCGGCGACCGCATCGACGTCGTGCTGCGCGACGCCGGTCAGCTGACCGCCGCCGCCTCGCTGATCGGCACGGCCGCCCGCGCCGCGTCGGTCGAGACCGACCCCGACCGGCGGCGGATCGGCGCCCGGGTCACCGACCGGGTCGCCGCGCTCACCGAGACCGTACGGGCGCTGGACGCGGCCGGGATCGAGGCCGAGGACATCGCCCTGCGCCGCCCCACCCTCGACGAGGTGTTCCTGCACCTGACGAAGGCCGAAGAGGAGACGCCCGTATGACCGCCATGACCCTCGTCGACTCCTGGACCATGACCCGCCGCGGCCTCGCCCACTGGGCCCGGCAGCCCGTGCAGGTGGTCGTGGGCCTGGTCTTCCCGGTGCTGATGCTGCTGATGTTCGCGTACTTCCTCGGCGGCGGGATGACCGTCCCCGGCGGCGGCGACTACAAGCACTACCTGGTGCCGGGCATGCTGGCCCTCACCATGGCCTTCGGCCTCGAAGCCACCATGCTCGCGATCACCCAGGACCTCAACAAGGGCGTCATCGACCGCTTCCGCTCCCTGCCGATGGCCTCCTCCGCGGTGCTGATCGGGCGCAGCGTGCTGGACATGCTCCAGTCGGGCTTGAGCCTGCTGCTGCTCATCGGGGTCGGGCTCGCCATGGGCTGGCGCTGGCACGGCGGCGCGGGCGAGGCACTGGCCGCGGTCGGGCTGCTGCTCTGGCTGCGCTTCGCGATGCTGTGGATCGGCGTCTGGCTGGGCCTGCTCGCCGGGCGCCCCGAACTCGTCCAGGCCGTGCAGATCCTGGTCTGGCCGATCGGCTTCCTGTCCAACGTCTTCGCCTCGCCCGAGTCGATGCCCGGCTGGCTGGGCGCGATCGCGGTGTGGAACCCGATGTCGGCGACGGCCACCGCCGTCCGTGACCTGTTCGGGAGCCCCGGGGGCGTCGGCGGCTCCTGGGCCGCGGAGCACGCCGGACTCCTCGCCGTCTGCTGGCCGTTGGCGCTTCTCGTGGTCTTCTTCCCGCTCGCCGTGGGCCGTTACCGGGGGCTCGGCCGCTGAGCCGCCGGACCGCCGCCCCCGATGCCGCCTATGTCACACCACCACCCGCCGTCGCCGGATGCGGATACGGTGCACGTATGGGGAACGACACGGCGGGCACGGGGGCGGCACGGACACGTGGACCGGGCTATGCCCTGCTCCTCGCCGCCGGACCGGTGGGCAAGCAGCGGCTGATGGACGCGGCCGCCGCGCTGCCACAGCTCGCGGCCGTGCCCCCGGCCGCGCTGCTGGGGACGCCCGGCGGCGCCAGCGTCGTCCAACTCGTGGATCCCGCCGACCCGCAGACCGTGCTGACGCATCTGCGGACGGCGGCCGCCCATCCGGGGCCGGTGCTCATCTATCTCGCGGGCCAGCTCACCCTCGACCACAAACAGCGGCTGCCGCACCTCGCGCTGGCCCGTACGACGCCGAGGACCGCCCGCTACACCGCGCTGCCGTGGCACTGGCTGGCCGCCGAGCTGGCCCAGCGGCCGCCGGGCGGCACCACCGTGCTCGCCGACCTGGTGGCCGACGAGACGGCCTGGCCCCGGCTGTCCGACGGGCGGCTGCCGGTCGACACGCTCGCCTCCGGGCTGACGCTCTACGGGACGATCGCCCCGGCCCCGCCCAAGCGCCGGCTCGCGGCACCGGCCTACAGCCGCGCGCTGGCCGGGCTGCTGCGCGGCGGCGCCGCGGACAGCCCGCCGTTCGCCCTGCTGCACCAGCAGGCCGCCGCCGAGGCGGGGCTGGGCGCAGGGCCCGGGCTGCTGCTGGGCGCGCCGGTGGAGGGCTACGCGGCGTACGACGCGTCGGGGACGTACGGGGTTCCGGCGGCGTACGAGCCGCAGGGCGCGCACGGGACCCAGCAGCCCCAGAGCCCCCAGCAGCCCCAGGCACCGGCCGTATCGGGCCGGGCGACGCCATCCGCCGCGCCGCCCCCGCCCGGGCCGCCGCCCCCGGCCGCCCCGCCCGCCCCCGGGAGCGCCCCGGCGCCCGAGCCGATACCGGCCCGGCGGGCCGAGCCCGTACGGGCCTCCGCGTCCGTCCCCGATCCGCACGCCGCGATCTTCGAGGCCGCGCACGCCGGACGGCACAGCGAGGCCGCCTCGATGGCCGCCGCCTGGGAGCAGGAGGCCCTTCGGTCGGCGGGCCCGCGCTCCTCCGAGGCGATCCACTGGCTGGAGGTGCGCGCCGACCTCGCCCGGCTCGCCGGGGATCCGGCCCGCGCGTGTGAGCTGTGGCTGGCGGTGGCCGACGCCCGGCTGGGCAACGGCGAGCCGGCCGGACACCCCGAGGTGGAGGGGGCCGTGGACCGGGCCCACCACCAGTGGCAGTTCGTCCAGGAACCGGCCCGGGCGCATGCCCTCGCGCCGATGCTGATCGACCTGCGGGGCCGGGTGCCGGGCCGCAGGCCGGGCGCCCTGGAGGCCGTACGGCGCAGGGTCGAGCTGCTGCGCGCTACCGCGCAGGCGGGCTGAGCCCCTGCCAGGCGCTCAGTGGTGGAAGGCCGTGGCGACGTCCTCGGGCCGCCCCATCGGCCCCGGCTGCTTGCGCAGTTCGGGCAGGAGCGTGCGCAGATCGTCCAGGAAGAGGTCGGACAGGTCCGCCGAGAAGCCGTTGCGGCACACCACCCGCAGCACCGACAGGTCCTCGCGGTTGGCGGGGAACGAGTACGCGGGCACCAGCCAGCCGTGTTCGCGCAGCCGCCGCGACACGTCGTACACGTCGAAGGCGGTGATCTCCTCCGCCGTCGTGAAGGCGAACACCGGCAGCTCGTCGCCGCGCGTGAGCAGGTGGAAGTCGCCCAGCTCCGCGATCCGTGCCGAGAGCGAGCAGGCCACGTCGCGGGAGGTCTGCTGGACGGCGCGGAAGCCGTCCCGGCCGAGCCGCAGGAAGGTGTAGTACTGGGCGGCCACCTGGGCGCCGGGGCGGGAGAAGTTGAGCGCGAAGGTCGGCATCTCGCCGCCCAGGTAGTTGACCCGGAAGACCAGTTCCTCGGGCAGGCACTCCGGCGTGCGCCACAGCGCCCAGCCCAGGCCCGGGTAGACCAGGCCGTACTTGTGCCCCGAGGTGTTGATGGAGGAGACGCGGGGCAGCCGGAAGTCCCACAGCAGCTCCGGGTCGAGGAACGGCGCCACCATCGCGCCCGAGGCGCCGTCCACATGGACCGGTACGTCGAGTCCGGTGCGCTCCTGGAGGTCGTCCAGCGCCGCGCACACCTCGGCGACCGGTTCGTACGATCCGTCGAAGGTCGAGCCGAGCACGGCGACGACCCCGATGGTGTTCTCGTCGCACAGCTCGGCGGCGGCCCGCGGGTCGATGTGGAACCGGTCGCCCTCCATGGGCACGTGCCGCGGCTCCACCTCCCAGTACGCGCAGAACTTCTCCCAGCACACCTGGGTGTTGATCCCCATGACCAGATTGGGCCGGGCGGTGGCCGGATAGCGGACGGGGTTCCGCTTGGCCCAGCGCCGCTTGAAGGCCAGCCCGGCGAGCATGCACGCCTCGCTCGACCCGGTCGTGGAGCAGCCCATCACGGTCTCCGGGTCGGGGGCGTGCCACAGGTCGGCCAGGATGGTCACGCAGCGGCGCTCCAGCTCCGCGGTGCGCGGGTACTCATCCTTGTCGATCATGTTCTTGTCCCGGCAGTCGGACATCAGCCGCGCCGCCTGCGGCTCCATCCAGGTGGTGACGAAGGTGGCGAGATTCTGACGGGCGTTGCCGTCGAGCATCAGCTCGTCGTGCACCAGCTGGTACGCGGCCGAGGGCGCCATGGGCCCGTCCGGGAGGCGGCGGCGCGGGGGGTTGGTCGACATGCCGCTGACCGGGTCGGCCACGCCGTAGAGGGGGTTGACCGAGATGTCGGGCCGCTTTGCCGTGCCGCGCCTGCCGCCGTGAAGTGCCATGCCCATCAAATTACGGACATATGCGGCGAATCGCTGGATCCCGCGCCGTCCGGACCCCGCGCCGTCAGCCCGCGCTGCTCAGCGACAGCTTCGCCGCGAAGCCCAGGAACGCCGCCCCCGCGCCCGCCGACAGCCCGGCCGTGAGCCGCTTGCGCCGCCGGAAGAGGGCGGCGAGATAGGTGCCACCGAAGATCAGCAAGGACAGATAGGTGATGCTGAACAGCTCCGCCCAGGCGCCCAGCGCCACGAAGGACAGCGCCGGGTGGGCGTACTCCGGATCCACGAACTGCACGAAGAAGGAGATGAAGAACAGGATCGCCTTCGGGTTCAGCAGGCTCACCACCAGCGCCCGGCGGTACGGCCGCTCGACCGCCGCGCCCGCGCCGTTCCCTTCCTCGCCGGAGGGCGCGGCCGTCCCGGGGGGCGCGGCCGTCCCGGAGGAGGCGGCCCCGGGGGTCGCGGCCCGCGCGGCGCCCGGCCCCTGGCGCCACAGCTTCCGAGCCCCGCGCAGCATGCCCACCGCGAGCCAGGTCAGATAGCCCGCGCCGGCGAACTTCACCACCGCGAAGAGCGCCGGGCTCGCCTGGAGCAGCGACGCCACCCCGCCCGCGGACAGCGCCATCAGCACCGCGTCCCCGCACAGCACCCCGGCCGCCGCCCGGTAGGCGGTCCGGGGGCCGCGGCGCGCGGCGACGGACACCACATAGAGCGAGTTCGGGCCCGGCAGCAGGATGATCAGGGCAAGGCCCGCCAGATACGTCGAAAGATCGGTTATCCCCAGCACAGACGGCAGGATGCCAGGGAGCGCGGATCGGCCCCGCAGGATTTCGGCATCCGGACTTGCACCTCACGCGACGTGAGGCGCCACCGTGGAGCCCGTACGGAACACCAGGGAGAGCGGACCAGGTCATGAGCTACTCGGTGGGACAGGTCGCGGGCTTCGCGAACGTCACGGTGCGCACGCTGCACCACTACGACGAGATCGGGCTGCTGCGTCCGGGCGCCCGCAGCGCGGCCGGGCACCGGCGGTACGACGACGCCGACCTCGACCGGCTGCAGAGCATCCTGTTCTACCGGGAACTCGGCTTTCCGCTCGATGAGGTGGCGGTCCTCCTCGACGACCCGGACGCGGACCCGCAGGCCCACCTGCGGCGCCAGCACACGTTGCTGACCGGCCAGATCGAGCAGCTGGAGAAGATGGCCGCCGCCGTCGAACGCGCCATGGAGGCACGGAAGATGGGCATCAACCTGACCCCCGAGGAGAAGTTCGAGGTCTTCGGCGGCGACCCGGACCAGTACGCGGACGAGGTCGAGGAGCGCTGGGGGAACACCGAGGCGTACCGGGAGTCCCAGCGCCGGGCGGCCACGTACACCAAGGAGGACTGGCAGCGGATCAAGGCCGAGGGCGACGCGATCAACGACCGCTTCATCGCGCTGATGGAGACGGGCGCGGCGGCGGAGTCCGGGGCGGCGATGGACCTCGCCGAGGAACACCGGCAGTGGATGTGCCGGAACCACTACGACTGCCCCCACCGGCTGCACGCCTGTATCGCCGAGATGTATGTGACGGATCACCGCTTCACCGAGAACATCGACAAGGCCAAGCCGGGGCTCGCCGCCTACCTGCGGGGTGCGATCGTGGCCAACGCGGAGCGCCACGGGTAGCGGGTGCCGTACGGGGGAGGGGACGGACGGACAGCGGGAACCACGGGGACGCACACGGCGTTGATAGCTTTGGGCGGCACACTGCGAAGCGATGAACCCCGCAGCAGTCCGTACCCCGACCCTGCGGCCGGGCCTCGCACGAGCACGAGCCTGCACCCCTCGACCCAGGAGCCTGTGACCCGTGACCACCCTCGCGCTCGGCCCTCAGTGGCTGGACCCGGACTACCTGATCGAAACCTTCGGGCTGCTCGGCGTGCTGGCCATCGTCTTCGCGGAGTCCGGCCTGCTCATCGGCTTCTTCCTGCCGGGCGACTCGCTGCTGTTCACCACCGGTCTGCTGGTCACCACCGAGGTGATCAAGCAGGAGCTGTGGCTGGTGTGCGTGGCCGTCGCCGTCGCGGCGATCGTCGGTGACCAGGTCGGATATCTCTTCGGCCGGAAGGTCGGCCCGGCACTCTTCAAGCGCCCGGACTCCAAGCTCTTCAAGCAGGAGAACGTGGAGAAGGCGCATGAGTTCTTCGAGAAGCACGGACCGAAGTCGCTGATCCTGGCCCGTTTCGTGCCCATCGTGCGGACGTTCACGCCGATCATCGCGGGCGTGAGCCGGATGAACTACCGCTCCTTCATCATCTTCAACATCGTCGGCGGTGTGCTGTGGGGCACGGGCGTCACCCTGCTGGGCGCGGCGCTCGGCAAGGTCGACTTCGTCCACAAGCACATCGAGCTGATCCTGGTCGGCATCGTCCTGCTGTCCGTCATCCCGATCGCGATCGAGTTCCTGCGGGCCCGGAGCAAGGCCAAGAAGGAGGCCGCCCAGGCGCCGGCCGGGCCGGTGGCCGACCAGCAGGGCCCGCGCGGCCGGCACGCCAAGCGCTGACCGGGCGGCACGTCAAGCGCTGACCGGCGGCACGCCGAGCACTACCGGGCGGCATGCCGAGCGCCGGCCGCCCCCACCGCGAATCTTCACGCTCACTTCACAGGGGTCACTCCACTACACACCCGTCGCGCACGCTGCCCCCACTCCCACCCGGCGGCCACCGCCCCGCACAATGGGCTTCGGTGGCCGCCGATGTTGCATCGTGGCTGCTGGCTACAGTGCACGGGGAGGCGGTCGAGGAGCGAGGCGGAGTGGGGACGGAGCGACAGTACGTGCAGCGTGGCGCCGGCACGCAGGACGCGGACACGGCGGAGAACCGCAAGCCGCAGTCCGATGAGGCGCGCAGTGCCTTCACGCCGCCGCAGGGCGTGCCGAGGCCGCCCTCGCCCGATGGCGAGCACCCGACCTCGGAGTTCGCCATCCCCGAGGGGCTGGCCACCGAGCCGACCGCGCCCGAGCCCGAGGGCTCGGCCTTCGTGGCGCCCCCCGGGGTCACCACGTCCAACCAGACCACCGGCGGCTTCGCCTTCACGCCGCCGAACGGCATACCCATGGTCCGGCTGACCAAGGACGCGCCCTGGCAGGACCGGATGCGCACGATGCTGCGCATGCCGATCAGCGAGCGCCCGACGCCCGAGCGCGCCGACCCGCCGGACGACACGGGCCCCGCCGTGCCCCGTGTGCTCGATCTCACCCTCCGTATCGCCGAGCTGCTCCTCGCGGGCGGCGAGGGGGCCGAGGACGTCGAGGCGGCGATGCTCGGCGTGGCGCACGCGTACGGGCTCGACCGCTGCGAGCCCACGGTGACCTTCACCCTGCTGTCCGTCAGCTACCAGCCCTCGCTGGTCGAGGACCCGGTCACCGCCAGCCGTACGGTGCGCCGCCGGGGCACCGACTACACCCGGCTGGCCGCCGTCTTCCGGCTCGTCGACGACATCACCTCGCAGGACGACTTCACCCTGGAGGAGGCGTACCGGCGGCTCGCCGAGATCCGCCGTAACCGCCACCCGTACCCCGGCTGGGCGCTCACCGTGGCCGCCGGCGGGCTGGCCGGCGCGGCGAGCATGCTGGTCGGCGGCGCGTGGCCGGTGTTCTTCGCGGCGGCGATCGGCGCGATACTCGGCGACCGGCTGGCGTGGCTGGCGTCCGGGCGCGGGCTGCCGGAGTTCTACCAGTTCGTGGTCGCGGCGATGCCGCCCGCGGTGATGGGGATCGCGCTCAGCCTCCTGGGCGCGGGACTCCAGTCGTCCGCGGTGATCACCGGTGGGCTGTTCGCGCTGATCCCCGGACGGGCCCTGGTGGCGAGCGTCCAGGACGGGCTGACCGGGTATTACATCACCGCCGCGGCCCGGCTGCTGGAGGTCGGCTACCTGATCGTCGGCATCGTCTGCGGCGTGCTCACCGTGCTGTACGGGGGGCTCCAGCTGAACGCCAAGCTGAACCCGGAGGCGGCGCTGGGCCACGACGTGCGGCCGGTCACCCAGACCCTGGCGGCGATGCTGCTGGCGCTGACGTTCTGCATCCTGCTCCAGCAGGAACGTCACACCGTGCTGTTCGCCACGCTCAACGGCGGGGTCGCCTGGGTGGTCTACGGCTCCCTCGCGGACACCGCCCAGGTGCCGCCCGTGGCCGCCACGACCGTGGCCGCCGGGCTGGTCGGCCTCTTCGGCCAGCTGCTCTCCCGCTACCGCTACGCGTCCGCCCTGCCGTACGTCACGGCGGCGATCGGACCGCTGCTGCCCGGTAGCGCCACGTACTTCGGACTGCTCGCCCTCGCGCAGGGAAATCTGGACCGCGGCATCCCCCATCTCACCCAGGCGGCGGCACTGGCCCTGGCGATCGCCATCGGGGTGAACCTGGGTGGCGAGGCGGCCCGGTTGTTCCTCAAGGTCCCGGGCGGCGCGGACGACCCCTCGGGCCGTCGCGCGGCCAAGCGCACCCGCGGCTTCTGATCTGCGGCTGTCCCGCTCTGACCTGCGGAAACGCAAACGGGCCGGTCCTGAAGGACCGGCCCGTTCGCGTATCGGGGCTCAGTGGCCGCCGGACGCCTCCAGGCGCTTGATGGACGCCTCGACCTCGGCCTCGGCCTCGGCGCGTCCCACCCAGTTGGCCCCCTCGACCGACTTGCCGGGCTCCAGGTCCTTGTAGACCTCGAAGAAGTGCTGGATCTCCAGGCGGTCGAACTCGGACACGTGGTGAATGTCACGCAGATGCTCGACCCGCGGGTCCGACGCGGGCACGCACAGCAGCTTGTCGTCGCCGCCCGCCTCGTCGGTCATCCTGAACATGCCGATGGCACGGCACTTGATCAGGCAGCCGGGGAACGTCGGCTCGTCGAGAATGACCAGGGCGTCCAGCGGGTCGCCATCCTCGCCGAGGGTGTTCTCGACAAAGCCGTAATCCGCCGGGTAGCTGGTCGAAGTGAAGAGTCGACGGTCGAGACGGATGCGCCCCGTCTCGTGGTCCACCTCGTACTTGTTCCGCGAACCCTTCGGGATCTCGATGGTGACGTCGAACTCCACGGGTGGCTCCTCCATGATCAACACATACGTCTGGTGATTAAGTGTCCCCCACGCAGGTGTGTGGTGGCGAAAGGGGCTGGTCCGTCGTGCCTGAAGCCAGATCACGGCAGTTCAGGGAGTTGCTCGCGCGCGGGCGGACCCTCGTGCGGGACCAGTGGCGCCGCGCCCGGCTCCGAGAACGCCGGCGGTACGGCGGGGCCCGCGGGCGGTGGCTGCCCGGCCGGGCCCTCGAACAGCTTCGCGAACGGTGGTGGAACGCCCCGGTCCGTGAACCGCTCCACGAACGCCTCCGCACCCGATGGCGGCACAGCCGGACGGGGACGCGCTGGCAGCGCACCCCGGCCCAACAGCGCGCGACCTGGCGGCTGGTGGCCGTCTCCGGCACGGTCGGCCTCGCCGTCGCGGCCGGATCGGTGCTCGTCGCCGGGCCCTGGGACGCCGGTCAGCGCGACGCCGAACGCGCCCGCGCCGCCCGTGGGCCGGGCGCGGGCGGCGAGCGCCACCCCGGGGGCCGCGCCCCCAGCGCCGCGCCCGTGCTGGCCGCCCTCGGCGCGCCCGGCGCCGTACCGTCACCGGACAGCGGCGAGGACGCGGTCCCGCCGCCCACCGGCGGCGGCCTCGCCGACGCCCTGGAACCGCTGCTGGACGACCCGGCACTGGGCGACGAGCGCGCGGCGTCCGTGGTGGACGTGACGACGGGCCGGCAGGTGTTCGGGACCGGCGCGAAGGGTGCCGTGGTGCCCGCGTCGACCATCAAGCTGGCGACCGGCGCCGCCGCGCTGTCCGCCCTCGGCCCCGACTACCGGATCAAGACCACCGTCGTGGGGGACGGCGGCGACGGCATCGTGCTGGTCGGCGGCGGCGACCCGACCCTCACCGCCCGCGCCGCCAAGGGCGCGGACCGCCCCGCCTCGCTGCGCGCCCTGGCCGACGGCACCGCCCGGGCGCTGAAGAAGCGCGGCACGACGTCCGTCCGGCTCGGGTACGACACCTCGCTGTACTCCGGGCCCGGGCTGCACCCCATCGGCCCCAACGAGAACATCTCGCCCGTCACCCCGCTGATGGCCGACGAGGGCCGCCTGGACGACAGCGACCACGGCCCGGCCGCGCGCTCCGAGGACCCCGCGGCCGACGCGGCCGGAACGTTCGCCTCGATGCTGCGCGAGCGCGGCGTCGAGGTGACCGGGGAACCGCGGGCCACGGAGGCCGGAAAACACCCCCGGCCGCTGGCCACCGTCCGCTCCCGGCCGCTGTCCGCGCTCGTCGAGCGGATGCTGACCAACAGCGACAACGACATCGCCGAGGCCCTGGCCCGGCAGACCGCCGTCGCCTCCGGCGAGCCCGCGAGCTTCGCCGGCGCGGCGAAGGCCGTCACCGCCCGGCTGCAGAAACTCCGGCTGCCGGTCTCCGGCGCCCGCATCGCGGACGGCAGCGGGCTGAACCGCGACGACCACGTCTCCGCCGCGCTGCTCGCCCAGGTGCTGGTGCGGGCCGCGGACATCGGCCACCCCGAGCTGCGGCCGCTGCTCACCGGGCTGCCGGTGGCCGGATTCAGCGGCACCCTGCGCACCCGCTACGGCGCGGACACCGTCGGCCGCGGCGTGGTGCGCGCCAAGACCGGCACCCTGACCGGGGTCAACACCCTGGCGGGCAGCGTCGTCGACGCCGACGGCCGGCTGCTGGTCTTCGCGTTCATGACCAACGGCACCACCGACGCCGCGGGCGCCCAGCGCGCCCTGGACACGATGGCCTCGGCGCTCGCCAACTGCGGATGCCGGTGAGGCGGGGGCGACGTGGGTGACGCGTCGCCCGGCCGGGCGGGGGCGGCCGGGTGTGCGGGGGAGCCGTCTCCTCCCGGATGGGGCGCGGGCCACGTACCGTGAAGCCATGACGAGCATCGGTGGTGTGGAGATGGTCGACTGGAACCTGGCCGTCGCGACCGCGACCCGGCTGGTGCGTCCGGGCCCCGAAGTGAGCCGGGACGAGGCGCGCGCCGTCGTCGCGGAGTTGCGCAGGCACGCGAAATCGTCGGAGGAGCACGTACGCGGCTTCACCCGGATGGCCGTCCCCGGCGGCCCGGCCTCCGACACTCCCGTCCTCGTCGTGGACCGCGCGGGCTGGATCAAGGCCAACGTCGCGGGTTTCCGCCAGATCCTGTCGCCGCTGCTGGGCAAGATGCAGGACCGGCGCGGCGGGCTGCCCGGCGGGGCGGTGCTGGGCGCGGTCGGCGGCAAGGTGACCGGGGTCGAGCTGGGGATGCTGCTGTCGTTCCTGGCCTCCCGGGTGCTCGGCCAGTACGAGACCTTCGCGCCCGCCACCCGCGACCTGCCCGCCGGGGCCCCGGGCGGCGGCCGGCTGCTGCTGGTGGCCCCCAACATCGTCCACGTGGAGCGCGAGCTGGACGTGGCCCCGCACGACTTCCGGCTGTGGGTCTCGCTGCACGAGGAGACGCACCGGACCCAGTTCACCGCGGTGCCCTGGCTGCGCGACCACATCGAGTCCGAGATCCAGGCGTTCCTGGGCGAGACCGACGTGGATCCGGCCACCCTGCTGGAGCGGATCCGGGAGGCCGTCCAGTCGCTGGGCGGTGGACGGCCGGACGGCGAGGAGGCCGCGGGGCGCGGTGGCGCGGCCGGCATCATCGAGCTGGTCCAGACCCCGGCCCAGCGCGAGATCCTGGCCCGGCTGACCGCCGTGATGTCGCTGCTCGAGGGGCACGCGGACTACGTGATGGACGGGGTCGGGCCGGACGTCGTGCCGAGCGTGGCCGAGATCCGCGAGAAGTTCCAGAAGCGGCGGGCCAGCGGTGCCGGCCGCCTCGACCAGGCGCTGCGCAAACTGCTGGGGCTCGACGCCAAGCTGCGGCAGTACCGTGACGGTGAGCGGTTCGTGCGGGCCGTGGTGGACCAGGTCGGCATGGACGGTTTCAACCGGATCTGGACCTCCCCGAACACGCTCCCGACCAAGTCGGAGATCGGCAAACCCGCGGAGTGGGTCGCGCGGGTGCACCGTAAGGCGGAGTCGTAGAACCGGCTCACTCGGGAACGGATGAATGCTCCCGTTAATCACTCGTCCGAGGGACCGTTAGCGACGGGTAGGCGTGCGATGCTCGGGGAACAGCTCGCTTCTGTCACCATCGACATACACAGCGTGACGAATCCCCCCGCGTGACGACATTTCTCGTACGCCCCCCGAGGCACCCCCTCGCATGACAGATGGGAAACGGACATGGGTCCCCATCCAGCGGTCGCCGCGATACGCCTGGCGGTCCGCCGCGTCCTCCACGACGTCCTCGTCGACTCCCCGGCCACCCCCGCCTCCGCGCAGCATCCCCCGGCCGCCCCGGCCTCCCCGGCCCAGGCGCCCGCCCCCCGCGGCTCCGCCCCCCGCGACGGCCGCCCCCTCGTGCTCGCCGCCTGCTCCGGCGGCGCCGACTCCATGGCCCTGGCCTCCGCGCTCGCCTTCGAGGCCCCCCGGCTCGGCCTGCGCGCCGGCGGTGTCACCGTCGACCACGGCCTGCAGCCGGGCTCCGAGCTGCGCGCCGCCGAGGTCACCGAGCGGATGCGCGAGCTGGGCCTGGCCCCCGTCGAGTCCATCGCCGTGTCCGTCGGCCGGGACGGCGGCCCCGAGGCCGCCGCCCGGGACGCCCGCTACGCCGCCCTCGACTCCGCCGCCGAGCGCCACCACGCCGCCGCCGTGCTGCTCGGCCACACCCGCGACGACCAGGCCGAGACGGTTCTGCTGGGCCTCGCCCGCGGCTCCGGCACCCGCTCGCTGTCCGGCATGGCCCGCGTCTCCGGCACCGGCGGCCGCTACCGCCGCCCCTTCCTCCAGCTCGACCGGCACACCGTCCGCGAGGCCTGCCTGGCCCAGTCGCTGCCCGTCTGGGACGACCCGCACAACGTGGACCCGGCCTACACCCGCTCCCGGGTCCGCCACGAGGCGCTGCCGGTCCTGGAGAAGGCCCTCGGCAAGGGCGTCGTCGAGGCCCTCGCCCGCACCGCGCAGCTCTCCCGCGACGACGCCGACGCCCTCGACGCCTGGGCCGCCCGCGCCGAGGCCGACGTCCTGCGCACCACCCCGGCCCCCGCCCCCGGGGCCGGGCCCGATGGCCCCGACGCGGTCGAGCTGGACACCGTCGGCCTGCACGGGCTGCCCCCCGCCGTCCGCCGCCGGGTGCTGCGCCGCGCCGCCATCGCCGCGGGCGCGCCCGCGGGTTCGCTCTTCGCCCGCCACATCGAGGAAGTCGACCGGCTGATCACCGGCTGGCGGGGCCAGCGGGCCATCAACCTCCCCGGCCGCGTCGAGGTCCGCCGGGAGGGTGGCAGACTGGTGATCCGGCAGGGCTGATCCGCCCGAGCCAGATGAGCCGGTTACGTCGAACGAGAGTGGCGCGGGTGGACGACAAGGACATGGGCACCGACCTCAAGTCGGTCCTCATCACCGAGGAAGAGATCAACGCGAAGCTGGCCGAGCTGGCCGCCCGCATCGACGCCGAGTACGAGGGCAAGGACCTGCTCATCGTCGGCGTCCTCAAGGGCGCGGTGATGGTGATGGCGGACCTGGCGCGAGCCCTGTCCACGCCGGTCACCATGGACTGGATGGCCGTGTCGTCGTACGGCGCGGGCACCCAGTCCTCGGGCGTGGTGCGGATCCTCAAGGACCTGGACACCGACATCAAGGGCAAGCACGTCCTGATCGTCGAGGACATCATCGACTCCGGTCTGACGCTGTCCTGGCTGCTGTCGAACCTGGGGTCGCGCGAGCCCGCCTCGCTGAACGTGTGCACGCTGCTGCGCAAGCCGGAGGCGGCCAAGGTCGCCATCGACGTGAAGTGGGTCGGCTTCGACATCCCGAACGAGTTCGTCGTCGGATACGGCCTCGACTACTCGGAGAAGTACCGCAACCTGCGGTTTGTCGGGACCCTGGCCCCGCACGTCTACGGCGGCTGAGAGCACCGCCTTCCCCTGGGAACCTGGCGCGGTTTTCCGCCGTTGGAGCAGGGGAAGGCGGATGTGTTAACACTCCACGGCGGCGTCGGGTGACAATGCTGGGGTACCGTCCGAAGGTCAGTCTTTTTCGAGACTGAGGATTACACAGCTCATACACCACTAAATACACCGCACGCACAGGCGCCCCTCCAGGGCTGCCGTGCCTCACTGTGGCAGGAGGGACGGGGCGGTTTCGCCCCGTATGGATGGACGTGAAGCGCTACTTCCGTGGGCCGGTCATGTGGATCGTGCTGGCCGTCCTCGCCGTGGTCGTGTTGATGCAGGTCGTCGGCTCGTCCGGCGGCTACAAGTCGGTGGACACCAGCCAGGTCGTCAAGGCGATCAATAGGAACCAGGTCCAGTCCGCCGAGCTGACGACCGGCGACGAGCACAAGATCAAGGTCGAACTCAAGGACAACGTCGCCAAGGTCTCGGGCAGCAACAAGCTCCAGGCGACCTACATCGGTGACCAGGGCGTCGACCTCGCCAGGACCCTTCAGGCGAATGCCCAGAAGGACAACGGGATCCCCGACGGGTACAACGTCTCGACGTCGAAGCAGAACCCGTTCGTCGGGATTCTGCTCTCGCTGCTCCCGTTCGTGCTGATCGTCGTGGTCTTCCTGTTCCTGATGAACCAGATGCAGGGCGGCGGCTCCCGGGTGATGAACTTCGGGAAGTCGAAGGCCAAGCTGATCACCAAGGACACGCCGAAGACGACCTTCTCCGACGTGGCGGGGTCGGACGAGGCGGTCGAGGAACTCCAGGAGATCAAGGAGTTCCTGCAGGAGCCGGCGAAATTCCAGGCCGTCGGTGCCAAGATCCCCAAGGGTGTGCTGCTGTACGGCCCGCCCGGTACGGGTAAGACCCTGCTCGCGCGCGCTGTCGCGGGTGAGGCGGGCGTCCCGTTCTACTCGATCTCCGGTTCCGACTTCGTCGAGATGTTCGTCGGTGTCGGTGCCTCCCGGGTCCGTGACCTGTTCGAGCAGGCCAAGACCAACGCCCCGGCCATCGTCTTCGTCGACGAGATCGACGCCGTCGGCCGGCACCGCGGCGCGGGCATGGGCGGCGGTCACGACGAGCGCGAGCAGACGCTGAACCAGCTGCTCGTGGAGATGGACGGCTTCGACGTGAAGGGCGGCGTCATCCTGATCGCCGCCACCAACCGGCCGGACATCCTGGACCCGGCGCTGCTGCGCCCCGGCCGTTTCGACCGGCAGATCGCCGTCGACCGCCCGGACATGCAGGGCCGTCTGGAGATCCTCAAGGTTCACCAGAAGGGCAAGCCGGTCGCGCCGGACGTCGACCTGTCGGCCGTCGCCCGCCGTACCCCCGGTTTCACCGGTGCCGATCTGTCGAACGTGCTGAACGAGGCCGCCCTGCTGACGGCCCGCAGCGACAAGAAGCTGATCGACAACCACTTCCTGGACGAGGCGATCGACCGTGTCGTGGCCGGCCCGCAGAAGCGGACCCGGATCATGAGCGACAAGGAGAAGAAGATCACCGCGTACCACGAGGGCGGACACGCCCTGGTCGCGGCGGCCTCTCCGAACAGCGATCCCGTGCACAAGGTCACGATCCTCTCCAGAGGCCGGGCCCTGGGCTACACCATGGTCCTGCCGGACGAGGACAAGTACTCGACCACGCGCAACGAGATGCTGGACCAGCTCGCCTACATGATGGGCGGCCGGGCGGCCGAGGAACTGGTCTTCCACGACCCGACCACGGGCGCCTCGAACGACATCGAGAAGGCGACCGCGACGGCCCGCGCGATGGTCACGCAGTACGGCATGACCGAGCGGCTCGGCGCGATCAAGTTCGGCTCCGACAACTCCGAGCCGTTCCTGGGCCGTGAGATGGCCCACCAGCGCGACTACTCGGAAGAGGTCGCCGCACTGGTGGACGAGGAGGTCAAGAAGCTCATCGAGGCCGCGCACAACGAGGCGTGGGAGATCCTCGTCGAGAACCGCGACGTCCTCGACAACCTGGTGCTGGCGCTGCTGGAGAAGGAGACGCTGAACAAGGAGGAGATCGCCGAGATCTTCGCCCCGATCGTGAAGCGTCCGGCCCGCCCGGCGTGGACCGGTTCCTCGCGGCGTACGCCCTCCACCCGCCCGCCGGTGCTCTCCCCCCGGGAGCTCGCCCCGGCGAACGGTGCCCAGCCCACCTCGGCGGCCTCGCTCACCAAGGCCACCACGCCCGAGGACGGCGCCGAGCGGCCCGAGGAGTCGGGCTCCGGCTCCGAAAGCTGATCCCGGCCTCCCCGGGGCTCACAAGCCCCGGGGGGACCCGGAATGAATGCCGCGTCACCCAGGTTCTAGCCTTGGTGACGCGGCATTCCGCGTTATGTGCACATGAGGAACGAGGCAGCTCCATGACGGACCCGGTGACGCTGGACGGTGAAGGCACCATCGGCGTGTTCGACGAGAAGCGAGCCGAGAACGCGATCCGCGAGCTTTTGATCGCCGTCGGCGAGGACCCCGACCGGGAAGGGCTGCGGGAGACCCCGGGGCGAGTGGCCCGCGCGTACAAGGAGATCTTCGCCGGGCTGCAGCAGGAGCCCGAGGACGTCCTGACCACCACCTTCGACCTCGGTCACGACGAGATGGTGCTGGTCAAGGACATCGAGGTGATGTCCTCGTGCGAGCACCACCTGGTGCCCTTCGTCGGGGTCGCGCACGTGGGCTACATCCCGTCCCACGACGGCAAGATCACCGGACTGTCGAAGCTGGCCCGGCTGGTGGACGTCTACGCCCGCCGCCCCCAGGTGCAGGAGCGGCTGACGACGCAGATCGCCGAGTCGCTGATGCGGATACTGGAACCGCGCGGTGTGATCGTCGTCGTCGAGTGCGAGCACATGTGCATGACCATGCGCGGGGTGCGCAAGCCCGGCGCCAAGACCCTCACCTCGGCCGTGCGCGGCCAGCTACGCGATTCGGCCACCCGGGCCGAGGCCATGAGCCTCATCATGGCCCGCTGACGGGCCCTCTGCGCTTCGTTCAGGCCCGGGCCGAGGCGCCCGGGCCCGAACCGCCCTCGTCGTCGTCCTCCGGCAGCTTGCAGACCCGCTCCAGGAAGAACGCGGCGGCCACCACGCCCGCCCCGGCCAGCACCGACGCCCCCGCGTAGATGGCCTGGTCCTGGCGGGCCGGCACGTCCAGCTGCTCCAGGGCCAGGAAGACACCCACCCCGCCGTACATCCCCGAGACCAGCGCCGCCACCAGCGCGCTCGCCTGGCCGAAAACCACCGCGCGGGCGGCCACCATCGGGTCCACGCCCTTCGCGTCCGGCTCCCGCTCCCGCTGGGCGCGCAGCCGCGCCCGCAGCGAGATCGCGGTCGCGGCCAGCACGACCGCGATCAGGGCCAGCACGATCGGCGCCGCCACCGGAACGCTCGGCAGCGACCCCAGCGTGTCCCACAGCCGGGCGCCCGCCCACGACACCACACCGGCCACGGCGAACAGCCCGACCAGCACCCCGATCCGAAGTTGCCTCACCGAGCGGTCGCCCCTCCATACATCCGTCAAGCTGCCATCCCCGGTCATCTACCGGGGTCAACGTCTATTCGGGCAGTCGCAGTTCCAGGTCCGCGCGGACCTGTACGCCGTCCTGGCCGACCTCGTGCAGCAGCGCCGAGACGCTGCCGCGCCCGGGGAACTCTGCCTGCGGGTCCACGTCGTTCCACGGCACCAGGACGAAGGCCCGCTGGTGGGCGCGCGGATGCGGCAGGGTGAGCAGCGGGTCGTCGGAGACCACGTCCTGGTAGGCCACGATGTCCACGTCGATGGTGCGCGGGCCCCACTGCTCGTCCCGCACCCGCTCGAACGCCTCCTCGATGGCGTGGCCGCGCTCCAGCAGCGAGGACGGCGGCAGGGTGGTCTTCACCAGCACCACCGCGTTGAAGTACGTCGCCTGGGTGCCCGGCTCCACGCCCCACGGCTCGGTCTCGTACACCGGGGAAACGGCCTTGACCCGCAGGCCCGGGGTGTCCTCCAGCGCGTCCACCGCGCCTTGAAGGGTCTCCAGCCGGTTGCCCAGGTTGCTGCCGAGGGAGATCACTGCCCGTTTGGGGTTGGACAGGGTCACATCGGCGGCGTCCACCTTCTCCACCACGGAGGCGGGAACGGGCTGCACGGTCGGGTCGCTGCTGCTCATACTCGGCTCCGGGTAATGGTGATGGTGACATCGTCGAAGGGAACGGTGATCGGGGCCTGCGGCTTGTGGACGACGACCTCGACCTCGCGCACCACATCATGCTTCAGGCAGGTGTCCGCTATCCGTTCGGCAAGGGTCTCGATCAACTCGACCGGCTCGCCCCGCACCACGTCCACGACCTCCTCCGCCACCACGCCGTAGTGGACGGTCTTGGTCAGGTCGTCGTCGGCGGCGGCGGGACGGGTGTCCAGGCCCAGCACGAGGTCCACGACGAAGGTCTGGCCCTCCTCGCGCTCCTCCGGGAACACGCCGTGGTGCCCACGAGCCCTCAGGCCGCGCAGCGCGACACGATCCACCCGAATCACTCCTGCTGGTCGTCGGTTTACGCGGGCACACCCCGGCCGGTCCGGAGCGCACCAGTGACCCCCTGCCGTCGGCGGGGGAACCTCCTCGAATCTACCTGCGAATGTCGGCGGCACATGCCCACGGGGTCGCGGCAGGTGCCTCCCACAGCCCGCGCCACCTTCACCTACCCGCACCTCGCACGGCTCGAACGGCACCCATTCGAGCCATCAGGGGGCCGAGAACAGGGGTGGCAAGAAGGGCGGGACGAGGGCCGTGAACGGCGCCCTCAGCCCGGCATCAGCCGGTCGTCGTCCTCGGGACCCTCCGGGCCCTCGTCGTCACGCTCCGCGAGCACCGGGGAGCCGTGGTGTGACCACACCTTCCAGCCGTCGTCGGTGCGCCGGAACACGTTGGTGGCCACCACCAGCTGGCCGACCAGCGGGCCCAGCTGCCCCTCCTCCTCCGCCGGGGCGCCGCTGAGGATGTTCTCGGTGCAGGTCACCAGCGCGGTGTCGGCCATCACCGACACCTCGACGTCGGTCAGGAAGAACTGGATGTAGTCGGTGTTCGCCATGATCAGCGCGTACGACCGCAAGACCTCGCCCCGGCCGCGCAGCACCGGCCAGCCCGGGTGCACACAGGACACCTCGGTCTCGGCGGAATCCAGCCACAGCCGGTCCAGCGCCCCGTGGTCGCCCTGCTCCATGGCCTCGTACAGCGCGGTGTTGACCAGCGCCACTCGCTCGTTGTCCGTAAGGGAAGTCACAGCGCTCCCGCCGCGTTCGCCGTGTTCTCGGAGTACCCGGCCTCGGCCGTCTCGATGGCCCGGGCCACCCGCACCGCGTCCGCGCTCGCCCGCACCTCGTGCACCCGCACCGCCCACGCGCCCTCGCGCGCGGCGATCGCGGTCACCGCGGCGGTCGCGGCGTCCCGCTCCCGGGCGGGCGGCGGGGTGTCCCCGTCCCCGGCCAGGACGCGGCCCAGGAACCGCTTCCGGGAGGCCGCGACCAGCAGCGGGCGGCCCAGTTCGCCCAGCGCGGGCAGATGCGCGACCAGCGCCAGGTCGTGCTCGGCGTTCTTGGCGAAGCCCAGCCCCGGGTCGAGCACGATCCGCTCCGGGGCGATACCGCCCGCGACGGCCCGGTCCACGCTTCGGCGCAGCTCGGTGACGACCTCGCCGACCACGTCCTCGTACACCGCGCGGCCGTTCATGTCGATCGACTGGCCGCGCCAGTGCATCACCACGAAGGGCACCTCGGCCGCGGCCACCACCGGCACCATCGCCGGGTCGGCGCGGCCGCCGCTCACGTCGTTGACCAGCAGCGCGCCCTCCGCGATCGCCCGTTCGGCGACCGTGGCCCGCATGGTGTCCACGCTGACCAGGACGCCCGCGCCGGCCAGCTCCCGCACCACCGGGATCACCCGGCGCAGCTCCTCGGCCTCGTCGACGCGCGCCGCGCCCGGCCGGGTCGACTCGCCTCCGACGTCCACCAGGTCGGCCCCGGCCGTGACCAGGCCCAGACCGTGCTTGACGGCCAGGTCGGTGTCGAACCACTGGCCGCCGTCGGAGAAGGAGTCGGGGGTGACGTTCACCACGCCCATGACCGCACACCGGTCCCATTCCGGCAGTCCGGCCACTCGGCCCCGCTCGCGCAACGTCCTCATGACCTTAAGGCTAGACGTACCGGCAGTCCGGGCGGGGGACGCGGGGGGCGGGGTGCCCGCTCGGACACCTCCTAGGCGGCCTGCTCCAGTTCGCGGCGCCGGGCCGGGGCCTGGTGCGCGCAGGGCCGGGGCTCGGCGCGCCGTCCGCGGCGCAGCAGCCGGGGCAGCGCGAGGGAGACGAACCCCTCGGCCTGCATCGCGGCCAGGCCGATGCGCGGCAGGTCCCGGGTGGTGCGGAAGACCACGAAGCGCGGTTCCCAGCGCGGCTGGAACTTGGCGTTGAACTTGTACAGCGACTCGATCTGGAACCAGCGGGACAGGAACACCAGCAGCCCCCGCCAGCCGCGCAGCACCGGGCCCGCGCCCAGCTTCTCGCCGCGCGCCAGCGCCGAGCGGAACATCGCGAAGTTCAGCGACACGCGGCTGACGCCGAGGGCCGGGGCGGCCTCCAGCGCGGCGACGATCAGCAGTTCGTTCATGCCCGGGTCGGCGCTGCGGTCGCGCCGCATCAGGTCCAGCGACATCCCGTCCGGGCCCCAGGGCACGAAGTGCAGGACGGCCTTCAGGTCCCCGAACGGGCCCTCGTCGGCGCCCTCCTCGGCGGCCTTGTGGGCGGTGGCGATCACCGATGCGCCGTCCGCCGGGTCGCCGATCCGGCCCAGCGCCATCGAGAAGCCGCGCTCGGTGTCGGTGCCCCGCCAGTCCGCCGCGGCGCGCCGGACGGTCTCCAGCTCCTCCGCGTCCAGGTCGGCGACGCGCCGCACCCTGGTCTCGTATCCGGCCCGCTCGATGCGCTTGACCATCTGGCGTACGTTGCGCATGGCGCGCCCGGAGAGGGTGAAGCCCGCGACGTCCACGATGGCCTCGTCGCCCAGCTCCAGCGCGTCCAGGCCGGTCTCCCGGGTCCACACCTCGCCGCCGGTCTCGCTGCACCCCATCACCGCCGGGGTCCAGGAGTGCGCCCGCGCCTCCTCCATGAACGCGGCGATCGCGCCCGGCCACGCCTCCACGTCGCCGACCGGGTCGCCGCTGGCGAGCATTACGCCGGAGACCACGCGGTAGCAGACGGCGGACTTGCCGCTGGGCGAGAAGATCACCGCCTTGTCGCGGCGGAGCGCGAAGTGACCGAGCGAGTCACGGTGCCCGTGGGTGGCCAGCAGGTCCCGCAGCCGCTCCTCGTCGGAGGGGGTCAGCCGGGCGGCCGGGTGCTCGGGGCGGAAGGCGAGGTACGCGGTGGTGGCGACGGTCAGCAGGCCGAGCGCGCCCAGCGAGTAGCCGACCGTGTAGTCCGCGCCGTCGCGGTAGCCGACCGGACCCTCGAAGCCGAAGAGGCCCCACAGCACGTGCGCCAGCTGCGCCGACAGCGACGGGCGGCCCTCGATGGCGTCCGGGTGCGACCGCACGATGAGCAGCCCGAGCCCGACGCTCACCCCGCCCATGACCACGAAGTTGGCCAGCGCCCTCCAGCGGCTGCGCGGGTCGGGCAGCGCGGCGAATTCGCGGCGGTAGCGGATCAGCACGCCCATCAGGACGAGCGAGAAGACGGTGCCCAGGACCGAGTGCCGGTACAGCAGCTGGGCCGCCGCGCCGACCGGCAGCAGCGCCACCGCCGCGACCCAGGCGCGGCGCTTACGCCGCTTGAGGCCGTGCGCCAGCATCAGCAGCAGCAGCCCGACCACGATCGACGCCGCGGCGGCCAGGGAGCTGACCGCGCCGGGCAGCAGCTCCGCCAGCGCGTGCACCCTGCTGTGCCTCAGCCGCGGGAAGACGATGTCCACGAGCCCGATCAGCATGCAGGCGGTGCCGACGGCCGTCGGCACCGCCTCTGGGCGCGGGCCGCGCAGCACGCGCCGTATCCGGTTGGGAACCCCTCCGGACTTTTCGGCATCTGGACTGTCAGACATTCGCATTCCCGTCGCTTCGGTCAAGAGGATCTTTGGTTCTCTGACGCAGCTTCCGCACGATTTGCGTCTATCTAGATGCGATTCGAGGCGGCGGGGTTCCGCCTCCGGCTCCCGTCGGGGGCGCCCCCGCGGTACGGAGGACCGGCCGCCCGACAGAAAGATAGTGATGGGTCTCACGAGCAACAATGTCGTGATCATGGCTGTCGTCGGGGCGCTACTGCTGTTCACGGCCACGATATGGCTGTGGCCGCGGCTGGCCGGACGGGGGGTGACCGCCGTGCTCGGCCGGGTCGGCATGCTACTGGGAACCCAGGTGTCGGTGTTCGCGGCGTTCGGATTGTTCGCCAATCAGTCATTCGGTTTCTACGGCTCCTGGGCCGACCTCTTCGGGGCCGAGGACGAGGTGGGCGTGGTGGTGGACCATGACACCCCCGGCACCAGGGTGAAGGTCACCGAGACCCGCAGCCTCAACGTCTCCGGCGGCTCGTCGCCGGAGGCCGGCGGGCGCGTCGACAAGGTCACCTTCCGGGGGCCAATCTCGCGGATCGCCGGTCCCGGCTACGTCTATCTGCCGCCGGAGTACTTCCAGCCCCGCTACGCCGAGCGCCGGTTTCCCGCCGCCCTCGTCCTGACAGGTTACCCCGGTACTACCGAAGCCCTCATCAATGGCCTGAAATACCCCCAGAAGTCTCAGAAGCTGGTCAAAGAGGGGAGAATGCAGCCGACCATCCTGGTCATGATGCGGCCGACCGTGGCGCCGCCGCGGGATACGGAGTGCATGGACATCCCCGGGGGGCCGCGGACCGAGACCTTCTTCACCAAGGATGTGCCGAAGGCCGTCTCCGCGCACTACCGGGTGGGCACCCGGGCCCGCAACTGGGGCGTCATCGGCAACTCCACCGGCGGCTACTGCGCCCTGAAGATGGCGATGCGCCACCCCGGGGCGTTCTCCGCCGCCGCCGGGCTGTCCCCCTTCTACAAGGCCCCCCTCGACGCGACCACGGGCGACCTCTTCGGCGGCAGCAGGCGGCTGGAGTGCGAGAACAACCTCATGTGGCGCCTGGACCACCTGCCCGCCCCGCCGGTCTCGCTGCTGGTGAGCAGCAGCGAGCGCGGGGAGAAGAACTACGGGGCGACGATGCGGTTCGTGGCGAAGGTGCGCGAGCTGAACCGGCGGGGCGCGCCGACCCGCATCTCGTCGATGATCCTCGGCACCGGGGGCCACAACTTCAACACCTGGAAGCGCGAGGTGGCTCCCGCCCTGGAGTGGCTGGGCGCCCGCCTCCAGTCCCGCTGAGAGCTGCGCCGCGAGCGCGGGCCGCTGCCGCGTGCCGGGGGGCGTCCTCACCGCCGCCGAGCCGTTCTGCGCGGCGGTTGTCGCGCGCACGGGCTGCCGGGGCGCCGCCCCGCCGGAGCCGGGGTCCGGGGCTTGCCCCGGTTTCGGGAAGGGGCGGGATAGGGGACTGACCCGCCCACCGCGTCCGGGCGACCCCGCATGCGGCGGACTGTGGGCGAAGCCCCGGCCCCGGTGCGGTGGCTCAGGTGTCGGCGACCGTCTGGAGGTTCACGTCGCCTCGGGCGATGCCGCCGGCGTCGGCGTCGATCGAGCGGCGCAGGGCCTCGTGGAGGCGGCCCGGGGTGAGGACGCCGAGGAAGCGTTCGCCGTCCAGGACGGCGATCCACCCCGCGTCGTGCTGGAGCATCGTGCTGAACGCCTGCTTGAGCGGTGCCCCGACCGGCAGCCACGCCTCCATGCGGCGGGCGTGGTCCCGTACCGTCCCGTCCGTCCCCTCCGCCCCGTCGGCCGCGTCCGCCGGGATCCAGCCGTGCAGATGGTCCGCGTCGTCCAGGACGACGGCCCATCGGGCGCCGTCCGAGGCGAGGCGGGCGGCGGCCTTGGTGAGCGGGTCGTCGAGGTGGACGACCGGGGGCTGCCAGAGGTCGCCGGGTTCGATGGGGGTCACCGAGAGCCGCTTGAGGCCCCGGTCCGCGCCGACGAAGTCGGCCACGTACGGCGAGGCGGGCGCGCCCAGGACGGCGGCCGGGGTGTCGAACTGTTCGATGCGCCCGGAGCCGTAGACCGCGATGCGGTCGCCGAGCCGGACCGCTTCCTCGATGTCGTGCGTCACGAACAGCACGGTCTTCCGCACCTGTGACTGAAGGCGGAGGAATTCCGTCTGCAGATGTTCGCGTACGACCGGGTCGACGGCGCCGAAGGGTTCGTCCATCAGCAGCACCGGAGGGTCGGCCGCCAGCGCCCGCGCCACCCCGACCCGCTGCCGCTGGCCGCCGGAGAGCTGGTCCGGGTAGCGGTCGGCATATACGGAAGGGTCGAGTCCGACCAGATCGAGAAGCTCGGCGGCCCGCTCGCGCCCCTTCTTCCGCTGCCACCCCAGCAGATGCGGCACGGTCGCGGTGTTCTCCAGCACGGTCTTGTGCGGGAAGAGACCGACCTGCTGAATGACGTAGCCGATGCGGCGGCGCAGCGCGACCGGATCGGTCTCGGCGATGTCCTCGCCCTCCACCAGAATCCGGCCGGAGGTCGGCTCGATGAGCCGGTTGACCATTTTCATCGTGGTGGTCTTGCCGCACCCCGAGGGTCCGACGAGCGTGACCAGCTCACCCTCCGCGACCTCGAAGGACAGGTCGTCCACGGCGGTCGTGCCGTCGGCGTAGCGCTTGGTGACATGCTCGAAACGGATCATGGCTCCCCATTGTTGCCGCATTCGTGGCAGACATTGTTGCTGTTGTGTGGCGATCGGACGAGATTGTCATCTCCCGGGGATAGGGTCACCCAGGAATTGGACGACCACGTGCCCGGGGGAGGTGAGCGTATGGCGGACCAGAACTGTCTGATCAGTAACGAATGGATTTGCGGCGAGTATGTGCGCACCCGTGGTCAGGAGCTGACGGACGCGACGCTTCAGCATGTCGGGATCACTCTCGCGTCGGTCGCGATCGGTCTGGTGATCGCCTTCCCGCTCGCGCTGCTGGCCCGCCGCCGGCAGGGTGTGGCGGGCCCGGTGCTGGGGCTGACCACGATCCTCTACACGGTGCCGTCGCTCGCGATGTTCTCGCTGCTGCTGCCCGTCTTCGGGGTGTCCCAGGCGGTCGTGATCACGGGGCTGGTGCTCTATTCGCTCACCATCCTGGTGCGCAACATCATGGCGGGCCTCGCCTCCGTGCCGGAGGACGCCAGGGAGGCCGCGCGCGGCATGGGGTACGGGCCGCTGCGGCTGCTCTTCGGCGTCGAGCTGCCGCTGGCGCTGCCCGCCCTGATGGCCGGGCTGCGCATCACCACGGTCTCCACCGTCTCGCTCACCACGGTCGGCGCGATCATCGGTTACGGCGGGCTCGGCAACCTCATCTACGAGGGCATGCACAGCTTCTTCAAGGCGCAGGTGCTCACCGCCTCGGTGCTGTGCGTGGCGCTGGCGGTCGTGGCGGATCTGCTGCTGCTCGGCGTCCAGCGGTTGCTGACGCCCTGGGCGCGTAAGAGGAGGAGGGCCTGATGGGCGTCATCGGTGAGGCGTGGGACTGGCTGGCCACCGGGTCGCACTGGTCGGGCGGGGACGGGGTGTGGCACCGGCTGGGCGAGCACCTGTTCCTGACGTTCGTCTGTCTGGGGATCGCGTGCGCGGTCGCGCTGCCGGTCGCCGTCCTGCTCGGCCACATCGGCAAGGGCGGCGCGATCGCGGTCAACATCTCCAACGCGGGCCGGGCCGTGCCCACCTTCGCCGTGCTGGTGCTGCTGCTCCTCAGCCCGCTGGGCACGCACGGCGAGTGGCCGACGATCATCGCGCTGGTGCTGTTCGCCGTCCCGCCGCTGCTCACCAACGCGTACGTCGGGGTGAGCGAGGCGGACCGGGAGGTCGTCGAGGCGGCCCGGGGCATGGGGATGACGGGCGGTCAGCTGATCCGCCGGGTGGAGCTGCCGCTCGCGTTCCCGCTGATCATGACGGGCGTGCGGACCGCCGCGGTGCAGGTGGTGGCCACCGCGACGCTGGCGGCGCTGCCCGGCGGCGGCGGGCTCGGCCGGATCATCACGGCGGGCTTCCGGCTCACCGACACCCCGCAGGTGGTGGCCGGAGCGGTGCTGGTCGCGGGGCTCGCGCTGCTGGTCGAGGGGGTGTTCGTGGTGCTGGGTCTGGTGCTGGACCCGATGCGGCGGAAGACGGGGCGGCCGGCGGCCGCGTTCCGGCGCCCGCCCGCCGACCAGGCGCCCAAGGCGCCCGCGTTGACGTCGTAGGGCTCGTCGTCGCGCTCGTCCTCACGCGTGCCGTGACGCGGGCGCGTCGTACGTATATCTGTACGTATATCTATGGATGGGGAACCCATGAGCAAGATCTTGAGAGTGGTGGGGGCGACGGCGAGCGCCGTGGCGCTGGCGGTCGGCGCGACCGGATGCGGCGGCGACAGCCTGGAGAAGTCCGGTGGTGGCGACAGCTCCGGCAAGCCGGGCAAGGGCTCGCTGGTGATCGGGACCGCGTCCTTCGCCGAGTCGAAGATCCTCGCGGAGCTGTACGCGGGGCTGCTGGAGAACGCCGGTTACTCGACCTCCATCAAGACCGTGGACACCCGCGAACTATATGAACCGGCCCTGGAGAAGGGTCAGATGGATGTCGTACCGGAGTACGCGGCGACGCTCGCCGAATTCCTCAACCAGAAGAAGAACGGGCCGAATGCCGAGCCCGTGGCCTCCTCCGATGTGGACGACACGGTGAAGGCGCTGAAGAAGCTCGCCGAGCCGCGCGGGCTGAAGGTGCTGGACGTCGGCAAGGCGGTCGACCAGAACGCCTTCGCGGTGAGCGGTGAGTTCGCGAAGGAGCACGACCTCAAGACGCTCTCCGATCTGGGAAAGTCCGGGCAGAAGGTCAAGCTGGCGGCGGGTGACGAATGCCCGAAGCGGCCGTTCTGCCAGCCCGGCCTGGAGAAGCGCTACGGCATCGACATCGCGGGCATCGACCCGCTCGACATCGGCAGTGTGCAGGCCAAGCAGGCGGTCAAGGACGGCAAGGACCAGATGGTCCTGACCACCACCACGGACGCCACGCTCGACCAGTTCGGCCTTGTCCTGCTCGACGACGACAAAAAGCTGCAGAATGCCGACAACGTACTTCCCGTGGTGAATGCGAAGTCCGCCGGATCATCCAAGATCGAAAACGCGTTGAACAAGCTCGGCCGCGTGCTCACCACGGCCGATCTCACCGAACTCAACAAGAAAGTTGACGCCGAGCGGCTCAAGCCCGCCGATGTCGCGGCGGACTACCTCAAGGAGAAGGGGCTCGTGAAGTAGTTTGCCAACGGATTGACAACGGATGTGGCCTGCCGACCCCCCAAAGGAGCCGTACGCACGGTAAGTTTCGGCCCATGCCACGTGGACGCCACCGCCAATCCCCACCCCTGCACAGGCTACTTCCCCCTCTGTCGGTCGCAGCCGCGTCAATAACCTGCGCCGCCGGTGCCTGGCTGGTCGGCGACACGGTGGTGATCCGTGGACTCGCCGCGACCGCGGCCACCGCCGCGGTCGTCGGCTCGGTCCTGACCCGCCGTTGGGACCGCGCGGCCGGTCGCCGGGTCGCGGAGTCCGCGAGCGAGACCGCCCGCCAGGAGATGAAGTACGAGGAGCGGATCGCGGAGCTGGAGGCGGACGCCGAGAAGGCGGCCGAGCTGCGCACCGCGCTCAACACCAGGCTGCGCGCCAAGCGGGCCGAACTCGCCCGGCTGCGCAACGAGCACGCCGAGCTGCTGCGCCGCTACGCCACGGCCGAGACCGAGCGCGCCAGCGCCCTGGAGGGGCGCCGCAGGCTCGCCCTGGAGGCCGCGACCCCGTCGAAGGCGCTGACCGCGGCGGAGTCGTCCGGCGAGACCGCCGAGACCGACGGGGACCCGGCGGACTCCGTGATCGGCGACGGCCTCGACCTCAGCGCGTACGTGCGCGCCGACGAGGCGCTGAGCCGTCTCGTCGCCAGTGCGCGGCAGCAGCGGGAGCGGGCCGAAGCGGAATCGCGTGCTCTCGCGGCCGAGCAGGAGAAGGCCGCCGCCGAGGCCAAGGAGCAGGAGAAAGCGGAAGCGACGGACAGCAAGGCCGGGAGAGCGGCCGCGGACCCGGACGAGGACGGTGCGGCCGTCCCGGGGAAGCGCCCGGCGGCCGACGAGCGTGACGGCCCGGACAGCTCCCCGGTGCCGCCTCCGCACGCTCGTACGGCCGCCTCCGCCGTGGTGCCGTATGCCGCGGCACGCCGGGCCGCCTCCCGGTCGGAGGGCGGCTTCGACTACTTCGGCACCCAGAAGACCCCGCCGAAGCAGCAGGAGCCCGGGTCGGAGGCCGAGGAGGACCTCGCCGACGTGATCGGCGCGGAAACCCTCGCCGAGACCCGGAAGGGCGCGGTGGGCGAGGTCATCGACCTGACCGCGCACGAGGACGAGGAGAGCGATCCCGCCGGGGCCGAGGAGCTGCGCAGCGCGATCTCCTGAAGGCCGCCGCCGCGCTGCTTATTTGTCGATGTCGCCGACGACGAAGAACAGCGATCCCAGGATCGCCACCATGTCGGCGACGAGCGTGCCCGGCAGAAGCTCCGTGAGCGCCTGGATGTTGTTGAACGAGGCCGAGCGGAGCTTCAGCCGGTACGGCGTCTTCTCGCCCTTCGAGACGAGGTAGTAGCCGTTGAGGCCGAGCGGATTCTCGGTCCAGGCGTAGGTGTGGCCCTCCGGGGCCTTGAGCACCTTCGGCAGCCGCTGGTTGATCGGCCCCGGCGCAAGCCCGTCGAGCCGGTCCAGGCAGGCGTCGGCGAGCGCCAGGGAGTTGTGGGTCTGCTCCAGCAGGCATTCGAAGCGGGCGAGGCAGTCGCCCTCCTCGCGCACCACGACCTTCAGGGTGTCCTGGAGGTCCCCGTACGCCAGGTACGGCTCGTCGCGCCGCAGGTCGAAGTCGACGCCCGAGGCGCGGGCGATGGGGCCGCTGACCCCGTAGGCGTGTACGGCCTCCGCGGACAGGACGCCCACCCCTCGGGTGCGCCCCCGGAAGATCTCGTTGCCGAGCACGAGCCCGTCGTACACGTCCATCCGCGACCGCACCTCGGCCACGGCCGCCCGGGCCCGGCCGAGCCAGCCCGCGGGCAGGTCCTCCTTGAGCCCGCCGACCCGGTTGAACATGTAGTGCATCCGGCCGCCGGAGATCTCCTCCATCACGTGCTGCAGATCCTCGCGCTCCCGGAACGCGTGGAAGATCGGCGTGATGCCGCCCAGCTCCAGGGGGTACGACCCCAGGAACATCAGATGGTTGAGCACCCGGTTCAGCTCGGCCAGCAGCGTGCGCATCCACACGGCGCGCTCCGGGACCTCCATGCCGAGCATCCGCTCGACGGCGAGCACGACGCCCAGCTCGTTGGAGAAGGCGGACAGCCAGTCGTGGCGGTTGGCGAGCATGATGATCTGGCGGTAGTCGCGCGCCTCGAACAGCTTCTCGGCGCCGCGGTGCATGTACCCGATCACCGGCTCCGCGTGCTGCACGCGTTCCCCGTCGACCACCAGCCGGAGCCGCAGCACGCCGTGGGTGGACGGGTGCTGCGGGCCGATGTTCAGCACCATGTCGGTGCTTTCCGCCGCGCCTCCGATGCCGACTGTCGTCTCCGTCATGGGAACAGTTTGTCTCGACACCCGCCCCGGCCGGAAACCGGGTCCGGCCCCTGGACCGGCCCGTTACGGGAGCAGCGCGCCGTACGGGACGCCCACCGGGTGGGCCAGCCACCGGAAGCCGCCCAGACCCGCCGGGTCCAGCAGCTCCGCCGCCTCGCCCGCCGCGCCCAGGGCCCGTACGTAGGCCGCCGGGTCCGTGGAGGCCAGGGCGAGCGGCGGACGGCCCGCGTCGAGGCCCAGGTGGCGCAGCGCGTCCCGCTGGGCGATCAGCCGGGCGTCCGTCCCGGCCGCGCACGCGTCCAGCGCCACATGCGCCGTGAGATCGCAGGAGCCGTCCGGTACCGGCCGCACCTCCCGCCCGTCCCGGAAGCCGGTCAGCGTGCCGAAGGGCGGCCGGTCGGCGCGCTCATGGCCGTAGTCCACGGCGACCGCCAGCCCGGCCCCGACGCACCGCACCGCCCCGGCCCAGGCCGCGTCGCGCGGCCGGCCGATCTCGGCCCGCAGCCCGGGCTCGGCGCCCGCCAGCGGCCACCACCGGTCCAGCCACGCCGCGTCCTCGCCGGTCACCTCGGCGCCGAGCCGTTCGGCGCCGTCGGCCGCCCGGACCTCGACCCGGCGCGGGAGGCCGTCCGGGTCCGTCTCGGCGACGTCGACGGGGACGTTGTCCAGCCACTCGTTGGCGAACAGCAGCCCGGTGAACCCCTCCGGCACCGTCTCCCGCCACTCCACCCGCCCGTCGAGCCCGGCGGGACGGTCCGCCCGCTCGACCGCGTACGGCCGCAGCCGCGCGGCCGGCCCGTGCGGCAGGGCGGCGACCTCCGCCAGCACCCCGGTCAGCAGCTCGCCGCGCCCCGCGCCGACGTCCACCAGCGCCAGCTCCGGCGGCCGCCCCAGCGCCTCGTCCACCCGGCGCAGCAGCTCCGCGACCGCCCGCGCGTACAGCGGCGAGGCGTGCACCGAGGTGCGGAAGTGACCGGCCGGCCCCTCCGCGCGCCGGAAGAAGCCGTCCGTCCCGTACAGCGCCTGTTCGGCGGCCGCCCGCCACCCGCACCATTCCCACTGTTCACTCGCCACGTCCCCACGCTAAAGCGGAGTGGTATCCACCTTGGGGAGTAGGGCGGGGCGGTACGGATCGCCCCTCGGGCTGACCCGCGCGGGTATCCGCACTGCCTACGCTGGGTGACGTGCAGCGCCTCTACGACTTCCTCCGCAGCCATCCGACAGGGGTGGACACCTTCTGGGGCGTCCTCCTCTTCGGCTGCGGTCTCCTGTGGCTCGTACAGGCGACCCCGGGCTATGAGCCACCGCTCGCGGCCGTGCCGATCACGCTGGCGCTGTGCGCGGCCGTCGCGCTGCGCCGCCGCGCCACCGCGATGATGCTGTGGCTGGTCATCGCGTGCGGCATCGCCCAACTCGCGCTGGACGTCAGGATCAACGTCGTCGACTTCGCGATGCTGGTGATCGTCTACACCGCCGCGTGCACCGCCGGGCGCCGCACCTCCCGGCTGGCCCTGGCCGCCGCGATCTGCGCACCGTCGCTCGCCACCCTGCGCTGGCCCGACGAACACGAGTCCGCGGGGGCGGCCGCCGTCTCGACGGTCTTCATCACCATCCCCTTCGTCCTGGCCTGGGTGCTCGGCGACTCGATCCGCACCCGCCGCGCCTACTACGCCCAGCTGGAGGAGCGCGCCTCCCGGCTGGAGAAGGAGCGCGAGGCGCAGTCGAAGGTCGCGGTCGCCGCCGAACGCGCCCGGATCGCGCGCGAGTTGCACGATGTCGTCGCGCACAACGTGTCGGTGATGGTCGTTCAGGCGGACGGCGCCGCGTATGTCATGGACGCCTCCCCGGACCAGGCCCGGCAGGCGCTGGAGACGATCTCCGGCACCGGCCGCCAGGCCCTCGCCGAGATGCGGCGGCTGCTGGGCGTGCTGCGCACCGGGGAGCCGGGGGAGGCGAGCGACTACGTCCCGCAGCCGGACGTCGAGCAGATCGACGAACTGGTGGAGCAGGCCCGCGGCTCCGGGCTCCCGGTGGACTTCAAGGTCGTCGGCAGCCCGCGCCAGCTGCCCAGCGGCGTGGAGCTGACCGCGTACCGCATCGTGCAGGAAGCGCTCACCAACACCCGTAAGCACGGCGGCCCCGATGTCGGCGCCAGCGTCCGCATCACCTACTTCGACGACGGGCTCGGCCTGCTGGTCGAGGACGACGGCCGGGGCGCCCAGCGCGAGCTGTACGAGGACGGCGGCGCCGACGGCAGCGGCCACGGTCTGATCGGGATGCGCGAGCGCGTGGGCATGGTCGGTGGCACGCTCGACGCGGGCCCGCGCCCGGGCGGCGGCTTCCGCATCAGCGCGCTGCTGCCGCTGAAACCGGCGGGATGAGCCGCGGGCACCCGTCCGCGCGTACGTGGGGCTGTGTGTACGTAGGTGGTGAGCGCCGTACGGAGCGCGCGCCGAGGAAGCCGAGGGAAGGGACCGACCGGATGTCGATCCGCGTCATGCTCGTCGATGACCAGGTGCTGCTGCGCACCGGTTTCCGCATGGTGCTCGCCGCCCAGCCCGATATGGAGGTCGTCGCCGAGGCGGGCGACGGTCTCGAGGCGCTGGAGGCGGTGCGTTCCGCCGAGGTGGATGTCGTCCTGATGGACGTCAGGATGCCGAAGCTGGACGGAGTGGAGGCGACCCGGCGCATCTGTGAGCGCGAAGGGGCGCCGCGGGTGCTCATCCTGACCACCTTCGACCTGGACGAGTACGCCTTCTCCGCGCTCAAGGCGGGCGCGAGCGGCTTCATGCTCAAGGACGTGCCGCCGGGCGAACTGCTCACCGCGATCCGCGCGGTCCACAGCGGTGACGCGGTCGTCGCGCCCAGCACCACGCGCCGCCTGCTGAACCGCTTCGCGCCGATGCTCCCGGGCACGGGCGGCGGCCTCGGCTCCCGGTCCGCCGCGGCGGCCCGGCCCGAGCTGGAACGGCTCACCGAGCGCGAGCGCGAGGTGATGCTGCTCGTCGCCCAGGGGCTGTCGAACGGTGAGATAGCGGGCCGCCTGGTGCTGTCCGAGGCGACCGTGAAGACGCACGTGGGCCGCATCCTCACCAAGCTGGAGCTGCGGGACCGGGTGCAGGTGGTGGTGATGGCCTACGAGACGGGCCTCGTGCGGGCCGGAGGCGCCCCCCGCTGAGGGGCGCGGGGTCCGGCTACCGCAGCACGCCCTCCAGGAAGTCGCTCCCCAGCCGCGCCACCGCCGCCAACTCCAGCTGGTGCAGGACGTACCGCCCGCGCCGCCGGGTCTGCAGCAGCCCGGCCTTCTTCAGGACGGCGATGTGCCGGGAGACCTCCGGGGGCGTGATGGCATACGCCTCGGCCAGCTCACCCGTGGTGTGCGGCCCCCGGGCCAGCGCGCGGCAGATGCGCATCCGCATCGGGTGGGCCAGGGCCTCCAGCCGCTGCTGGACGAGCTGCAGGGCGGCGGGCGGGGCGAGTTCGGGCCCGGGGACCGGGTACTGGATCACCGGTTGCCAGCCCGGCGCGTGCACCAGCAGCAGATGCGGCCAGCCGAAGGTCGTCGGGATGAGGGTCAGCCCGCTCCCGGTCGCCGTCGTACGCCCCGCGGCCAGCTTGTCGACCAGGACGCGCGTCCGCCCGTCCGCCCCCTCCTCGACCGACAGCGCGGCCGAGGCCGCCGTCAGCGCCTCCGCGAGCCCCTTGCGCTGCAACAGCTCGCCCTTGTGGCGGGCGTCGGCGGCGAGTTGGACCCGCACCCGCCGCCAGGTGTCCGCGAAGAACGCCTGATCGCAGTCCTCCAGCAGCCGCCGCAGCCACACCCGCAGCCCGTCGGGGTCCACCAGCATGCGGTCCACGAACGCCAGTTGCCGCGGCCCACGGGCCCGGGCCAGGTCCCGGATCCGGTCCCGCTCGCCCCGGTCCACCAGCGGCGACGGCGTCGGCCGGTCGTAGCTGGCGGAGCAGCTGATCTCGAAGGCGGCCGCCACGAACGCCTCGTCGTCGATCCGGTCCAGCGCGTCCAGTTCCTCGGCGAGCGTCGCCCCGGGGGCGGACGGCAGCAGCAGGTCGGAGCGGGCCGTGCCCCACAGGAAGTCCGCCTCGCACAGCCGGTCGGCGAGATCGGGCTTGAGGGAGGCCGCGGTCGCGGTGGCCCAGCCGTGCAGCCCGGGGTGGTGGCCGGGCTCGTACAGCACGTGCAGCGCGGCGCCCAGTTCCGCGAGCGGGGACGGACTGAAGACGATGCGCTCGGGCGGCAGCCCGGTGATGTCCACGACATTGGCCATGCCCTCATGGTGCGGCACCCCGCGCCCCACCCGGACCCCGATTGACGGCGATCGTCAATCGAGGTGACGGGCGGCGGCGGGCGGCCCGACGCTCGTGGCATGTCCATCACCCAGCAGTACGCACTCGACCTGTACCGGGCCGCCCAGCGCGGCGAGCCCGCCCCGCCCGCCCCCGGCCACGGCGACTGGCGCGCCCTCCGGACGCTGCGCGAGTACCGCGACTTCCAGACCGTGATCGCCGAACGCCCGGCCCGGCGCCGCCGCGGGGCCGTCCTGCGGGCGCTCCGGGCGCTGCGGGCGGCAGCGGCGGGAACGGCCCGCGCCGTACGCGCCGTACGCTCCGTACGCGCCGTACGCCCCGCACAGCCGTCGGCCACCGGGCCGCTGCGCGGGGCCGCTCCCACCCGCCCGGCCGCGGACCCGTCCTCGTGCCCGACCACCGGCTGAGCGCCGGTTGACCGTCCCGTCCGGTTCATCCGGTTCATCCGGTTCATCCGGCCCGTCCGTCCCCGCGGCTCAGGCGTCGTCCTCCGGGCCGTCCTCCGCCGGCACCGCCCGCACCCGCGTCAGGAACGCGGCGACCGCCTCCGTCACCTCCTCCGCCGTCCAGTCCAGCGCGGGCGCGGCCACCGTCACCTCGGACATGGCCAGACCGGGCGGCCCCGGCTCCCACCAGCGCCGGAACAGCGTCGTCCGGGTCTCCTCGGCCAGCCGTATCCCCGCCTCGTCCAGCACCCGCGCCGGATACGGCAGCCACACCTGGAACTGATGGGTGTGCGGCACCTCCGGGTGCACCCGGGACCAGGCCACTCCGGCCGCCGCGAACGCCTCGCGCATCGCCCGCGCTACCACCGCCGCGTGGGCCACATACGACGGCAGCCGTGGCAGTTCGCCGTCCAGACCGGCCAGGGCCGCGAGCGCCGTGGGCCACTGCTGGAACACCTGACCGCCGTACCGGTGGCGCCAGGCCACCGCCTCCGCGATCAGCGTCTCCGGACCCGCCAGCGCGGCCCCGGCCATGCCGCCGAGCGATTTGTAGAAGGACACGTACACCGTGTCCGCGAGCGCGGCGATCTCCGGGAGCCCGCGCCCGAAGCGCGTGGTGCACTCCCACAGCCGGGCCCCGTCGAAGTGGACCACCGCCTCCCGCTCGCGGGCGGCCTCCACGACGGCGACCAGGTCGTCCCACTCGGGCAGCACGAAGCCCGCGTCGCGCAGCGGCAGTTCCAGGGCGAGCGTGCCGAAGGGCTCGTCCAGCTCGCGGATCTCGGCGGCGGTGGGCAGCCGGGGCTCGCTGGTCGGCCGCACCGCGCGCAGCCCGCTCACCGTCAGGTACGCGTCCCGTTCGTGCACCTCCAGATGGGCCAGCGGATGGACGGCCACCACCGGATTGCCGGTGCGCCCCGCCCAGGCGCGCAGCGCGATCTGCTGGGCCATGGTGCCGGTGGGGAAGAAGGCCGCGGCCTCCATGCCGAGCAGGTCGGCGACCCGGCGCTCCAGCCTTTCCACCACCCCGTCCCCGTACCCGTCCACCCAGTCGTCGAGGGCGCCGTCCAGGCCCGGGGCGGCGGCGGTCAGGGCCGCCAGCCGCTCGCCGATCCGCTGCTCCGCCGGGCCGCGCGCGAGGGTCCGCCCGGAGCCGTGCCAGGCCGCGAGCCGGCGCGCCCGTGCCGCCTGCTCCGTACGCTCCGCCGCAGAAGCCTCATCCGTCACGTCCACCACACCACCACATCCCCCACATCCGCCATGTCGGCCATGACCCGATGATGACCCACGGACAGGTCACCCCCGGAGTTGTCCACAGGCAGTGGCAGGCGGCGCCGGCGGGGTTGTCCACAGGCCTGGGGAGACACCCGGTTCCCCCAGGGGCACTCGCGTAGCATGGCGGGGAATCGTCCGGTACCCCCTGAGGACTGGAACGGAAGGCCGCAGTCGCGTGAACGCACATCCACTTCCCGAGCCACAAGACCGCCCGGCCCGGCTCACCGTCGGCGTCGTCGGCGCCGGTCGCGTCGGCCCGGCGCTCGCCGCCTCGCTGCGGCTGGCCGGGCACCGGCCCGTCGCCGCCTCCGGCGTCTCCGACGCCTCCGTGAGCCGGGCCGCCGCCCTGCTCCCCGAGGTCCCGATCGTCCCGCCCGCCGAGGTGCTGGCGCGGGCCGAGCTGGTGCTGCTCACCGTCCCCGACGACGCCCTGCCCGAGCTGGTCGCGGGCCTCGCCGAGACCGGCGCGGTGCGCCCCGGCCAGTTGCTGGTGCACACCTCAGGACGCTATGGCACCGGCGTGCTGGAGCCCGCCCTGCGGGCCGGTGCGCTGCCGCTCGCGCTGCACCCCGTGATGACCTTCACCGGCACCCCGGTCGACGTCCAGCGGCTCGCGGGCTGCTCCTTCGGCGTCACCGCCCCCGAGGAGCTGCGGCTCGCGGCCGAGGCGCTGGTCATCGAGATGGGCGGCGAGCCCGAGTGGGTCGCCGAGGAGTCCCGTCCGCTGTATCACGCGGCCCTCGCCATCGGCGCCAACCACCTGGTCACCCTGGTCGCCCAGGCCATGGAGCTGCTGCGCGCCTCCGGGGTCGAGGCGCCCGACCGGATGCTCGGCCCGCTGCTCGGCGCCGCCCTGGACAACTCGCTGCGCAGCGGCGACGCCGCGCTCACCGGCCCGGTCGCGCGCGGCGACGCGGGCACGGTCGCCGCGCACGTCCAAGAGCTGCGGCGGCACGCGCCGCAGACCGTCGCCGGATATCTCGCGATGGCCCGGGCCACGGCGGACCGGGCGCTCGCGCACGGGATGCTCAAGCCGGAGCTGGCGGAGAACCTGCTGGGCGTTCTGTCGGATGTCTCGGATGCCCGGGGCCGGGGAGGAGCGGAATCGTGAGCCCGAAGCTGTGGACCAAGCCGAGCCCCGGTGAGCCGGACGTCGAGCTGTTCGCGCGCCGCGCGGACTTCGACGCGGCGCTGGCGCACTTCGCCGCGCCGGGGCGTATGGCCGTCGTCATGACCATGGGCGCGCTGCACGACGGGCACGCCTCGCTGATCCGCGCCGCGCGCGACCGGGTCGGCGCCAAGGGTCTCGTCACCGTCACCGTCTTCGTCAACCCGCTGCAGTTCGGCGCGGGCGAGGACCTGGACCGCTATCCGCGCACGCTCGACGCCGACCTGGAGGTCGCGGCCGCCGCCGGCGCGGACATCGTCTTCGCCCCCTCGGCCGAGGAGGTGTACGGCGGCGGCGAGCCGCGGATACGGATGGCCGCCGGGGCCATGGGCGAGGGGTACGAGGGCGCCTCCCGGCCCGGCCACTTCGACGGGGTGCTCACCGTCGTCGCCAAGCTGCTCCACCTCACCCGCCCGGACTTCGCCTTCTTCGGCGAGAAGGACGCGCAGCAGCTGGTGCTGGTCCGCCGGATGGTGCGGGACCTGGACTTCCCGGTGGAGATCGTCGGCGTCCCCACGGTCCGGGAGGGCGACGGGCTCGCGCTCTCCAGCCGTAACCGCTACCTGTCGGCGCCGGAGCGGGACACCGCGCTGGCCCTGTCCCGCGCGCTGTTCGCGGGGCGTGACGCGGGGCTGCTGGCGGCGCGGGGCGCCGGGGGCACCGGAGGCGGCGATACGGACGGCCTCGTCCGGGTCGGCTCGCCCGGCGCGGTGCGGGCCGCGGCGCGCGCGGTGCTGGAGGAGGCGGCCCTCCTCGAACCACCCCTCGCCCTCGACTACCTGGACCTGATCGACCCGGAGAGCTTCACCGAGGCGCCCGATGACCACACCGGCGAGGCCGTCCTGGCCGTCGCCGCCAAGGTCGGCTCCACGCGGCTGATCGACAACATCCGGCTGCGGTTCGGAGCGGACGCGTGAGCGGGCCGACGACCGCGCCGTCCGCCGCCACGACCCCGGCCACCACGACCCCGGCCGCCGCCCTGCGCGCCCCCGCGCCCGGCTGGGCCACCGAGGCCGACGTCGTGGTCGTGGGCTCGGGCGTCGCGGGCCTGACCGTGGCGCTGCGCTGCGCCGCCGCCGGGGCGAAGGTCACAGTCGTCACCAAGGCCCGCCTCGACGACGGCTCCACGCGCTGGGCCCAGGGCGGCATAGCCGCCGCCCTCGGCGAGGGCGACACCCCCGAGCAGCACCTCGACGACACGCTCGTCGCGGGCGCCGGGCTGTGCGACGAGCGGGCCGTGCGGATGCTGGTCACCGAAGGCCCCGACGCGGTCCGCCGCCTCATCGGCACCGGCGCCCGGTTCGACGCCGACGACGACACCGGCGAGATCCTGCTGACCCGCGAGGGCGGCCACCACCGCCGCCGCATCGCCCACGCGGGCGGCGACGCGACGGGTGCGGAGATCTCCCGCGCCCTGGTCGACGCGGTGCGCGCGGCCGGCATCGACACCGTCGAGAACGCCCTCGTGCTCGACCTCCTCAAGGACGCCTCCGGCCGCGCCGCGGGCGTCACCCTGCACGTCATGGGCGAGGGCGCGCGGGACGGCGTGGGCGCGGTCCACGCGGGCGCCGTCGTCCTCGCGACCGGCGGCATGGGCCAGGTCTTCTCCGCCACCACCAACCCCGCCGTCTCCACGGGCGACGGCGTCGCCCTCGCGCTGCGCGCCGGGGCGGAGGTGAGCGATCTGGAGTTCGTCCAGTTCCACCCCACGGTGCTGTGGCTTGGCCCGGAGGCCGAGGGGCAGCAGCCGCTGGTCTCCGAGGCGGTGCGGGGCGAGGGCGCCCATCTGGTGGACGCGGACGGCGTGCGCTTCATGATGGGGCAGCATGAGCTGGCCGAGCTGGCGCCCCGCGACATCGTCGCCAAGGGCATCACGCGGCGGATGCTGGAGCAGGGCACCGAGCACATGTACCTGGACGCCCGGCACTTCGGCGCCCGGATGTGGGAGCACCGCTTCCCGACCATCCTGGCCGCCTGCCGGGCCCACGGCATCGACCCGGTCACCCAGCCGATCCCGGTGGCCCCCGCCGCGCACTACGCCAGCGGCGGGGTGTGGACGGACCTGCGGGGCCGCACCACGGTGCCGGGGCTGTACGCGTGCGGGGAGACGGCCTGCACGGGCGTGCACGGCGCGAACCGGCTGGCGTCCAACTCGCTGCTGGAGGGCCTGGTCTTCGCCGAGCGCATCGCGGCGGACATCGCCGAGCGCGACCCGGCGGACATCGCCGGCCCTGCCCGCATACCGGACCCCGCACCCCGGGACACGGCCGCCCCCGGGGCGGGACAGGGCGGGGGAGGGCCCCTGCTCGCCCCCGAGGCCCGGTACGCCGTCCAGCGCATCATGACCGCCGGCGCCGGAGTCCTCCGCTCCGCGACCAGCCTCGCCCACGCCGCCGGGCAGCTGGACCGCGTCCGGGACGACGCCGTCGAGACGCTGCGCCGCGACGGCAAGACGGCCGAGCCCGGCGTCGAGACCTGGGAGGCGACGAACCTCCTCCTCGTGGCCCGGGTCCTGGTGGCCGCCGCGCTCCGGCGCGAGGAGACCCGAGGCTGCCACTGGCGGGAGGACCGCCCCGACCGGGACGACGCGGCCTGGCGGCGGCACCTCCTGGTCACCCTCGGCCCCGACGGCTCGCTCGACGTCCGTACGACGGACTCCGCGGCGTTCCCCTCACCCACCACCCGATCCGAGACGGAGTCCCACCCGTGAGCAGCACCTCCGACGACCGCCAGCAGAGTCCCCCGCAGCCCGTGGCCCTTCCGCTGCTCCAGATCGGCGGCCCGGTCGGCGGCGAGGTCGGCGGCTGCGGCAGCGCCTGCGGCTGTGGCAGCGGCGCCGACGACGACGGCGCGTACGGGCTCGACCCGATGGAGTGCGGCCTCGACCCCGACCTGGCCCAGCTGCTGGACGCGGCCGGACTCGACCCCGTCCAGGTCGAGGACATCGCGCACATGGCGATCGAGGAGGACCTCGACCAGGGCGTGGACGTGACGACCGTCGCCACCGTCCCCGAGGACGCCTTCGCCACCGGCGACTTCACGGCCCGTGAGGCGGGCACCGTGGCCGGGCTGCGCATCGCCGAGGCGATCCTGTCCGTCGTCTGTACGGACGAGTTCGAAGTGGAGCGGCATGTGGAGGACGGCGACCGGGTCGAGCCCGGCCAGAAGCTGCTGAGCGTCCGCACCCGCACCCGCGACCTGCTCACCGGCGAGCGCAGCGCGCTCAACCTGCTCTGCCGTCTCTCCGGCATCGCGACCGCGACCCGCGCCTGGGCCGACGCCCTGGAGGGGACGAAGACGAAGGTCCGCGACACCCGGAAGACGACGCCGGGGCTGCGCGCGCTGGAGAAGTACGCGGTGCGCTGCGGCGGCGGCGTCAACCACCGCATGTCGCTGTCGGACGCGGCGCTCGTCAAGGACAACCACGTGGTCGCGGCGGGCGGCGTGGCCCAGGCGTTCAACGCCGTACGGGACGAGTTCCCGGACCTGCCGATCGAGGTGGAGGTCGACACCCTGGACCAGATCCCGCCGGTCCTGGATGCGGGCGCCGATCTGATCCTGCTGGACAACTTCACCCCGGAGCGCACCCGCGAGGCGGTCGCCCTGGTCGCGGGCCGGGCCGCGCTGGAGTCCTCGGGCCGCCTGACGCTCGCCAACGCCCGTGCGTACGCCGAGACGGGCGTCGACTACCTGGCGGTCGGCGCGCTCACCCACTCGTCCCCGATCCTCGACATCGGCCTGGACCTGCGCGACGCGGGGTGACTGAACCATGCTGCTGACCATCGCCCCGCCCACCACCCCAGAACTCGCCCTCTGCGGTGAGGCCGACCGGAAGCGGTGTCGCCCATGCTGCTGACCATCGACGTCGGGAACACGCACACCGTCCTCGGCCTCTTCGACGGGGAGGAGATCGTCGAGCACTGGCGGATCTCCACCGACGCCCGCCGCACCGCCGACGAACTGGCCGTGCTGCTGCAGGGGCTGATGGGGATGCATCCGCTGCTCGGCGAGGAGCTGGGGGACGGCATCGAGGGCATCTCGATCTGCTCCACCGTCCCCTCCGTCCTGCACGAGCTGCGCGAGGTCACCCGCCGCTACTACGGCGATGTGCCGTCCGTGCTGGTGGAGCCGGGCGTGAAGACCGGCGTGCCGATCCTGATGGACAACCCGAAGGAGGTCGGCGCCGACCGGATCATCAACGCCCTGGCCGCCGTCGAGCTGTACGAGGGCCCGTGCGTGGTCGTCGACTTCGGCACCGCGACCACCTTCGACGCGGTCAGCTCGCGCGGCGAGTACGTAGGCGGGGTGATCGCGCCCGGTATCGAGATCTCGGTCGAGGCGCTGGGCGTGCGCGGCGCGCAGCTGCGCAAGATCGAGCTGGCCCGGCCGCGCAGCGTGATCGGCAAGAACACGGTCGAGGCCATGCAGTCCGGCATCCTGTACGGCTTCGCGGGTCAGGTCGACGGGATCGTCCGGCGCATGGCGCGCGAGCTGGCCGAGGACCCCGAGGACGTGACGGTGATCGCCACCGGCGGTCTGGCCCCGATGGTGCTGGGCGAGGCCTCGGTCATCGACGAGCATGAGCCCTGGCTCACGCTCATCGGGCTGCGGCTGGTCTACGAGCGCAACGTCGCGCGCGGCTGATCGGCGCCGATCGGGCCGTTCGGCGCCCGATCGCGCCGAAAAGACCGTTCACCTGCGAACTCGGCGGTATTGGCGGCATTACGAAACGAATTCCGCGCGGTGTTCGTCGCGGTGTTCCTCGCACGGTTCATCGCACTGTCCATTCGGCGGGGCGGCGCGGAGGGCACTCCACCGACTGCCGAGGCGCAGTCGAGGAATGCCGTCCCGTCGAATTCGGGATCGACAAGCGGAACCCGCCCGGCCGCCCCCGATCCCGCCCGTCCGGCCTCCGGACGGCCTCCGCGGGCTCCGCCGCCGCGGCGGACCCGCGACCCGGCTCCCACCGCCGAATGGCCGCCCCCGCAACGCGCCGCACCGCCCGCCGCTCAGCGAAATTTGTCCGCTTAGCACTTAAAGTCCTCCCATGCCCACGCCCTATGGATCCCGCGGCGGAATGGCGTTCAGTGCGGATGAGCTGCGTGTGCTCCGACGCGCCCTCGCCATCGCCCTCCAACCCGAACCCGTCACTCCCCCCGGCCCTCTCGGCCCGGACCGGGCGGAGGAGGTCCAGGACTGTTACCGGCTCGCCGAGGCCGTGGACGAGGCGGTCCGCGAGGGCGGGCGGCTGCGAGCGTTCCTGCTCGACGAGCTGGCCCGCTACCGCGCCGCCCTCCCCGGTGCCGCCGTCGGCTATCTGGGGCAGCTCGAGGGCGCCCTGGCCGCCGGTTACGAGCCGCTCCCGGAGGACCTGGCAGCGCTGCGGACGCTGTGCCGGGCCACCGCGTCGGACGGCGAGGCCGAGCGCCGCCGCGCGCTGCTGAGCCACTGCGAGCGCCTGGCCGAGCGCTGCGTACGCGCCCGGCTCGCGACGCGTGCCGTGCCCTCCGCGCCGGCCGGCTCCAGCCCCCCGGAGGTCCGGCTGCGCGCCCTGCCGGGCGGCGTCGGAGCCGCCCGGGGAGCAGCCGTGCCCCGGGGAGTGCCCGGGCCGCTGCTGAAGGACGAGGAGCCGAAGCAGGAGCCGCGCAAGAAGCCCACCCCCGCCCCCGACCGCGGCGACCGCGAGGAGCCGAAGCGGCGGGAGCCGGGCCGGGGCACCCCGCGGCGCCCGCAGCGGCCGGTGCCGACGCCCGCCGAGGTCTTCCCGCCCAAGCGCCGCCGCCCCTCCCCGCCGCCGGACCACGAGTCCCGCCTCGGCCCCGGCCCGAGGCCCGGCGTCAGGCCCAACGCCAGGCCCGGCGTCAGGCCCAACGCCAGGCCCGGCGTCAGGCCCGGCGCGGGGGCCGACGCGGGCGCCGCGTAATCTGGGGGCATCGAGCAAAAGGAGGCCGATAGCCATGGATTACGTCTCCGCGCTGGTTCCGCCCCTGGTGATGGCCGTGGCCTTCACCTTTCTGATCGTCACGATGATCAAGAGCCAGGGTGGCGCCAACAAGGCGAAGGAGGACCACCTCGTGGACGCGGCGATCGCCCGCGCCGAGGCGGACCGCACGGCACCGGCCGGTCAGGCGCCGGTCGACGACGCGTCCTGACACGGGCCCCAGGCCGCCCCCGCTTCGCCACCCCTTCTTCACCGCCACGCCCCGGGATGCGCCCGCATCCCGGGGCGTGCGGCCTTTCGGCGCCCACATCCCCCGACATTCGGTACATCTCCCACTATTATTCACATGTGCCTCGGCCATTGGGAGAGCTCGAAGACGCGGTCATGACGCGGGTGTGGAAGTGGAACCGCCCGGTCACGGTCCGAGAAGTGCTGGAAGACCTTCAACGAGAACGCTCGATCGCCTACACGACGGTCATGACCGTAATGGACAACCTCCATCACAAGGGCTGGCTCCGCAGGGAGGTGCAAGGCCGCGCCTATCGATATGCCGCGGTCTCCACCAGGGCCGCCTACTCGGCCGCACTGATGAACGAAGCGTGGTCGACCAGTGACAACCCGGCGGCGGCCCTCGTCGCGTTCTTCGGGATGATGTCCGAAGAGCAGCGAGATGCACTGCGGGATGCCATGCGGGTCGCACAACTCGGTGAGCCCGGGGAGAGCCCCGGTGAGTCGGAGCGATGAGCCGGGGCGATAGCGTCCGGCCATGTCCTCTGCACTATCAAAAGTAGTCACCGTCCGCCGCGCCCGGACCAGCGATGTACGAGCGGTGCGCCGGCTCATCGACTCCTACGTGAGCGATCGCATCCTGCTCGACAAAGCCACGGTGACCCTTTACGAGGACATCCAGGAGTTCTGGGTCGCGGAGCGGGACGAGGACGCTGAGGTCATTGGCTGCGGCGCACTCCACGTCATGTGGGAAGACCTCGCGGAGGTTCGTACTCTCGCGGTGGATCCCGCTTCGAAGGGGAGTGGTGTAGGCCACCTGGTGCTCGACAAGCTGTTGCAGACGGCGCGCTGGCTCGGCGTCCGGCGCATTTTCTGCCTCACCTTCGAAGTCGACTTCTTCACCAAGCACGGCTTCGTGGAGATCGGCGAGACGCCGGTCGACGGGGATGTCTACAGCGAGCTGCTGCGTTCCTATGACGAGGGCGTCGCCGAGTTCCTGGGTCTCGAACGGGTGAAGCCGAACACCCTTGGCAACAGCCGGATGCTTCTGCAACTGTGATCGCGGGCCCTATGTCCGAATCGCGCCCCTATCACATAGCTCCGGAACAGTGGGTTCCATCAGCCTTCCCGCATGGTCGATCGGTCGAACCTTCCCGGAGGGTTTGTGTTTTTCCGGGAAAAGCGGTTTCCTATTCTCCCGTAGTGTAATTACCTGGGGGGTGTGACATCAGCGGCTAAGGCCGCGCCCCGAGCCCCCCGTTTTCCCTGAAAGGAACCCCATGGCACAGAAGGTTCAGGTCCTTCTTGTCGACGACCTCGACGGCGGCGAGGCGGACGAGACCGTGACGTTCGCGCTGGACGGCAAGAGCTACGAGATCGACCTCAACACGGCCAACGCGGACAAGCTCCGTGACGCCCTGGAGCCGTTCACCAAGGGTGGCCGTCGCACCGGTGGCCGGGCCTCCGGTGGCCGCGGCAAGGCGCGTGCGGCGTCGGGCAGCGGTCAGGACACCGCGAAGATCCGCGCCTGGGCGAAGGAGAACGGCTACGAGGTCAACGACCGCGGCCGCGTTCCGGCGACCGTTCGCGAGGCGTACGAGAAGGCCAACGGCTGAGCACGTCACCCTTTCCCGGCTCGCCGCTGTCTGGGCAGTGGCCGGGCGCGCAGCAACCGGGCTCGGTGGCACTCCGTGGCCGCCGCACCCACGAGCCGCACGAGGTCGGGGGCGTCCCCATCGCCCCCGAAGGCTGTCACCGGCAGCGTCGGCTCCACCCCGCCCCCCGGCTCGGGAGGCCGCAGCCATACGGCGGCCTCCTGCGGGCACCGCTCACCGGGCGCCTGGGGCGTCCCGGGTTCTCCGGGCGGAGGCCACGAGGCGGAGGGACACGGAGCGGTGATCCGGCCGCCGGCGCCGAGTGCGGTCAGATCCAGCGGAATCCCGCCCCACTCCAGCCAGTCGAGCAGCCCCGGCAGCTCGTCGGCGCTGCCCGCGGCCACCAGCAGCCGCATCCAGGGGCCCTCCACCGCGACCGGACCGGTCCGCGGTACGCGCCGCAGCAGCGCGAATCCGGCGACGGCCGGCAGCTCCAGTACGTCGAATGCCACCCCCGTGAGCAGCTCGACGGGACCGCTGCCGGTCGTCGGCCACCCCAGCTCCCGCTCGTACCACCGCGCACACCCCGATGCCCCCGGACCGGGGGCCGAGCGGTCCTGTGAGCGGCCGGACGGCGCCGCGGCGGTGGAGATCATGCCCAGAGCAACTGTCTCCCCGGCCGAAGGTTACGTCCCGCCGTGTACGTCGCGTGGCCGAACCGGCGCGCGGCGTGACCGGGCGGGGGGCTGCAGGGGTGGTGAACCGGCGCAAGGTTGTTCGCCCGTAGCGGAGGGAACCGGCCCGTGCGGCATGGAGTGTCCGTGCTTGCGGGTAAGACATCCCTAGTGGGAGGGGCGGTCCGCGAGTCGGGAGAAAGGGGCGTTCGCCATCGGCGTAGTGACGGTGGGCGTATATGCCTGGCCTGCGGGAACATCGTCTCGCACCATCGGGTTGGAGCAGTTGTCGGCTGTTCGGGCAGGAGGCCATCTGCTGTGAGCCCTGTGAGAGTGGGGCCGATCCGGACGGTTGTCGGCAGTTGGAATGAGCTGTCCCGGGTTGCGGGACTAGCATGCGGAAGGACAGGGAGGGGATCGTCCCCGATCTTTCTGACCGCTCTGAGGAGCGATTAACGATGTTCGAGAGGTTCACCGACCGCGCGCGGCGGGTTGTCGTCCTGGCTCAGGAAGAAGCCCGGATGCTCAACCACAACTACATCGGCACCGAACACATTCTCCTGGGCCTGATCCACGAGGGTGAGGGTGTCGCCGCTAAGGCCCTGGAGAGCCTCGGGATTTCGCTCGAGGCGGTCCGCCAGCAGGTGGAGGAGATCATCGGTCAGGGCCAGCAGGCCCCGTCCGGGCACATCCCCTTCACCCCCCGTGCCAAGAAGGTGCTGGAGCTGTCGCTCCGCGAAGCCCTTCAGCTCGGTCACAACTACATCGGTACGGAGCACATCCTGCTCGGCCTGATCCGCGAGGGCGAGGGCGTCGCCGCCCAGGTCCTCGTGAAGCTGGGCGCCGATCTGAACCGGGTGCGGCAGCAGGTCATCCAGCTGCTCTCCGGCTACCAGGGCAAGGAAGCCGCCACGGCCGGCGGCCCGGCGGAGGGCACGCCCTCCACCTCGCTCGTCCTGGACCAGTTCGGCCGCAACCTGACGCAGGCCGCCCGCGAATCCAAGCTCGACCCGGTCATCGGGCGCGAGAAGGAGATCGAGCGGGTCATGCAGGTGCTCTCGCGCCGCACCAAGAACAACCCGGTCCTCATCGGCGAGCCCGGCGTCGGCAAGACGGCGGTCGTCGAGGGACTGGCCCAGGCCATCGTCAAGGGCGAGGTGCCCGAGACCCTCAAGGACAAGCACCTCTACACCCTGGACCTGGGCGCCCTGGTCGCCGGCTCCCGCTACCGCGGCGACTTCGAGGAGCGCCTGAAGAAGGTCCTCAAGGAGATCCGCACCCGCGGCGACATCATCCTGTTCATCGACGAGCTCCACACCCTGGTGGGTGCGGGCGCCGCCGAGGGCGCGATCGATGCCGCGAGCATCCTCAAGCCGATGCTGGCGCGGGGCGAGCTGCAGACCATCGGCGCGACGACGCTCGACGAGTACCGCAAGTACCTGGAGAAGGACGCGGCCCTTGAGCGCCGCTTCCAGCCCATCCAGGTCGCCGAGCCGTCGCTGCCGCACACCATCGAGATCCTCAAGGGCCTGCGGGACCGTTACGAGGCGCACCACCGCGTCTCGATCACGGACTCGGCCCTGGTCGCTGCCGCCACCCTGGCCGACCGCTACATCTCGGACCGCTTCCTGCCGGACAAGGCGATCGACCTGATCGACGAGGCCGGTTCCCGGATGCGGATCCGCCGGATGACCGCGCCGCCGGACCTGCGCGAGTTCGACGAGAAGATCGCCGACGTGCGCCGGGAGAAGGAGTCCGCGATCGACTCGCAGGACTTCGAGATGGCCGCGGGCCTGCGCGACAAGGAGAAGCAGCTCCTGGCCGCGAAGGCGAAGCGGGAGAAGGAGTGGAAGGCCGGCGACATGGATGTCGTCGCCGAGGTCGACGAGGAGCTGATCGCCGAGGTCCTGGCCACGGCCACCGGCATCCCGGTCTTCAAGCTCACCGAGGAGGAGTCCTCCCGGCTGCTGCGCATGGAGGACGAGCTGCACAAGCGCGTCATCGGCCAGAAGGACGCCATCAAGGCGCTCTCCCAGGCCATCCGGCGCACGCGTGCGGGCCTCAAGGACCCCAAGCGCCCCGGCGGCTCGTTCATCTTCGCGGGCCCGTCCGGTGTCGGTAAGACCGAGCTGAGCAAGACTCTCGCCGAGTTCCTCTTCGGCGACGAGGACGCGATGATCTCGCTCGACATGTCGGAGTTCAGCGAGAAGCACACCGTCTCGCGGCTCTTCGGCTCCCCGCCCGGATACGTGGGCTACGAGGAGGGCGGCCAGCTCACCGAGAAGGTGCGCCGCAAGCCGTTCTCCGTGGTCCTCTTCGACGAGGTCGAGAAGGCCCACCCGGACATCTTCAACTCGCTGCTGCAGATCCTGGAGGACGGTCGGCTGACCGACTCCCAGGGCCGGGTCGTGGACTTCAAGAACACGGTGATCATCATGACCACCAACCTCGGCACCCGGGACATCTCCAAGGGCTTCAACCTGGGCTTCGCCGCCCAGGGCGATGTGAAGACCGGCTACGAGCGGATGAAGGCCAAGGTCAACGAGGAGCTGAAGCAGCACTTCCGCCCCGAGTTCCTGAACCGTGTCGACGACACCGTCGTCTTCCACCAGCTCACCGAGGAAGACATCATCCAGATCGTCGACCTCATGGTCACCAAGGTGGACGAGCGGCTCAAGGACCGCGACATGGGCATCGAGCTCAGCGGTGACGCCAAGAAGCTGCTCGCCAAGCGGGGCTACGACCCCGTGCTGGGCGCCCGGCCGCTGCGCCGGACGATTCAGCGGGAAATCGAGGACGTGCTCTCGGAGAAGATTCTCTTCGGCGAGCTGCGTCCGGGCCACATCGTGGTCGTGGACACCGAGGGCGAGGGTGAGGAGAAGAAGTTCACCTTCCGCGGCGAGGAGAAGTCCGCGCTGCCGGACACCCCGCCGATCGAGTCCGCCGCCGGTGGTGGCCCGAACCTGAGCAAGGACGCGTAAGCGTCACCTTGTGAGCGGCTGAGGGGCCGCTGGACCGTTTCGATACGGTCCGGCGGCCCCTTTGTCGTATGCGCCATTCCGATCACTTCGAAAGGCGCATGCGATAAAGCGCCGTCGGCCACCGGGAAAGGGAAACGACCGGCGTTATGCGGCGCGTTTCGGCCGCGTGGCGGAACGCGCGGCTTCCGGCGCCCGTGGCCTTTGGGGGCGACGGCCCGCCGGGAGAGGGGGGAGAACGGGCGGCCCGTCGCAGGGGTGACCCTATGGCCGGGCGCTGAGCGGGCGCTTATGGCGGGCTGAGCCGGGAGGAAAATCAGTCCGCCGGGCGAACGGTCGACGGTAGGGTGCGCGCATGGACTCATTCCGTCAGATCTACGGCTGACACGCCGCTTCCTCCGGCACACCGGCGAAGATCGCCGCTGTGCCGGTCCGTCGTGTCCATTTCGCCGCAGACCTGAATCGAGTGATCTCTCATGTCACGACCGTCCCGTCGCCGTGCCCATATCGCGATGGTCGGCATTCCCGCCATCAGCCACACCCTTCCCAGCCTCGAGGTGATCCGGGAGCTGGTGGCGCGCGGTCACCGCGTGACGTACGCCAACGACTCCTACCTGGCGGATGTCATCGAGCCGACCGGTGCCGAGCTGGTGCCGTACGACTCGACCCTGCCCGTCGCACACCACGACTGGCCCGAGGGCCCCATCGCCCAGATGACCGTCTTCCTGGACGACGCGATCCAGGCGTTGCCGCAGCTGCGTGCCGCGTACGACGACGACCCGGCCGATCTGTACCTGTACGACATCGGCGCGTACGCCGGGCGCGCGCTCGCCGAGCGGCAGGGGCGCCCGGCCGTGCAGCTGTCCCCGACGTTCGTCGCCTGGGAGGGCTACGAACAGGAGGTCGCGGCGCACATCATGGCGCTGCCGGGGGCCGACGGGTACCAGACGAAGTTCGCCGCGTGGCTGGCCGGCTGCGGGGCGGTGACCACCGATGTGAACGCCTTCTGCGGCCCGCCCGGGCGGGCGGTCGCGCTGATCCCCCGGGCCATGCAGCCGAACGCCGACCGGGTCGACGAGAAGGTGGTGACGTTCGTCGGACCCTGTCTCGGCGACCGCGCCGACCAGGGCCGGTGGGAGCGCCCCGCGGGCGCCGAGCGGGTGCTGCTGGTCTCGCTGGGTTCGGCCTTCACCCGGCAGCCCGACTTCTACCGCGCGTGCCTGGCCGCCTTCGGGGATCTGCCCGGCTGGCACGTCGTGCTGCAGATCGGCCGCCACGTCGACCCGGCCGAGCTGGGGGAGATCCCGGGCAATGTGGACGTGCGTTCCTGGGTACCGCAGTTGGCGATCCTGAAGCAGGCCGACGCGTTCGTCACCCACGCGGGGATGGGCAGCAGCGGTGAGGGTCTGTACTGCGGGCTGCCCATGATCGCCGTACCGCAGGCGTCCGAGCAGCCGATGAACGCCGACCGGCTCGTGGAGCTGGGCGTGGCCCGCCGTGTCGACACGGCGGACGCGACCGCCGAGGTGCTGCGTGCCGCTCTGCTCGACCTGACCACGGACGAGGCGGTGGCCCGGCGGGTGGCCGAGGTGCGTGATCAGGCGCGGGCCGAGGGCGGCACGGCGCGGGCCGCGGACCTGATCGAGGAGATGCTGAGCTGAGGTTCTGACGCACGCCCGCGGCCCGGCCCGGTCCCCCGGGCCGGGCCGCGGGCGCGGCCGGTGTGGCTACTTCACGATGGTGATGCGGTCCGCCTTCGGCGGGTCCAGGGGCGCCGACGCCGTGGAGTGCGCGCCCAGGTAGGCCGTCAGCGCCTCCAGGTCGGAGGCGCCGACGAGCTTGTTCCTGCCGTCCTTGAAGGCGGCGAAGCCGTCGCCGCCGCCCGCGAGGAATTCGTTCATCGCGACGCGGTAGGTCTTGGCGGGGTCGATGGGCTCGCCGTTCAGCTTCACCGTGCCGGCGACGATCCGGTCCTTGCCGGACTTGGTCAGATCGAGGGTGTAGGTGAGGCCCTTGGAGACCTGGAGGATCTTGGGGGATGCCTCATTGGAGCCGCTGACCTGCTGCTGGAGCGCGGTGATGAGCTGGGCTCCGGTCAGGTCGATGACGTTCATCATGTTGGTGAAGGGCTGCACGGTGAACGCCTCGCCGTACGTCACCACCCCGTCGCCCTCGCCGCCGGACGCCTTGTAGGCGAGGTCGGAGCGGATGCCGCCGGGGTTCATGAGGGCGATCTGGGCGCCGCCCTCGCCGTCCGGGGCGAGCGCTTCGAGCTGGGCGTCGGTGATGACGTCGCCCAGCGGGGATTCGTAGGTCGAGGCGCCCCGGCCGTTGATGTCGGCGGAGACATAGCCGACGGGCTTGCTCGCGACGGGGGCGGCGAGCTTGTTCCAGCGGCCGATGAGGGACGTCATGTCGGCGGCCTTGGGCCGGTCGCGGTCCACGACGTGGTTCGCCGCGTGGGCGCCCTTCACGGTGGTGCGCACGATGTCGTTCGTGCGGCGGTCGTAGGTGAGGGTGGTGTCGGTGTAGAGGCGGCCGAAGGAGGCGGCGGAGGTGACGGTGCGCGGGGTGCCGGAGGGGTCCGGGATCGTGCACGCGTAGGCCTGGTGGGTGTGGCCGGTGACCAGGGCGTCGACCGTCGGGGTGACGTTCTTGGCGATGTCGACGATCGGACCCGAGATGCCCTTGCCCGCGCCGCCGTTGTCGCAGTCGGCGTTGTACGCCGCGGAGGCGGGCAGGCCGCCCTCGTGGATGAGCGCGACGATCGACTTCACGCCCTTGCGCTGCAGCTCCTTGGCGTACTTGTTGATCGTCTCGACCTCGTCGTGGAACTTCAGGCCCTTGACGCCCTCGGCGGTGACGACGTCGGGGGTGCCCTCCAGGGTGACGCCGATGAAGCCGACCTTGACGCCCTTGTGTTGCCAGACGGTGTACGGCTTGAGGATCGGCTTGCCGGTCTTCTCGTCGGTGACGTTGGCGGCCAGGTAGGGGAAGTCGGCGCCGCGGAAGGTCCTGCCCTTCTCGTAGCAGCCCTCCTTGGGGTGACAGCCGCCGTTCTGCATGCGGGTCAGCTCGGCGCGTCCCTCGTCGAATTCGTGGTTGCCGACGGAGGTGACGTCGAGGTCGAGCTTGTTGAGGGCTTCGATGGTCGGCTCGTCGTGGAAGAGGCCGGACATCAGCGGGCTCGCGCCGATCATGTCGCCGGCGGCGGCGGTGACGGAGTAGTCGTGGCCCGTGCGGGCCTGGCGGAGCGCGGTGGCGAGGTATTCGGCGCCACCGGCCGGGACGGCCTTCGTGGTGCCGTCCGGCTGGGCCTCGGTGACGGTGCCGGAGGAGCCCTGCGGGGGTTCCAGGTTTCCGTGCAGGTCGTTGAAGGACAGCAGCTGTACGTCGACGGTGCGGCCGGGCCGGTGCCGCTGGGCGTCGGCCTCCCTGGCGTCGGCCCCGGCCGGGTTCGCCGTGGACAGCACCCCGGCCGCGGCGGCCAGCACCGCGACTCCCGTGGCCAAACGGCGTGCCGCACCGCGCCGCCCAAGTCTCGCTGACATGTCGTCCCCTTGTGTGCCCCGTAGGTGTTTGGTGGGCCGCAGCTTACGGTCAACGCGCGTAGCGGGGCAGGGGGATGGAGGTTACGAGCTGGTTGCCGGTGGTCAACCGGGTGACCCGCCGGGGACGGGGAGTCCGGCAGCTTGCCCGGCCGGGGGGCGGTCGTAGGCTCGGTCCCATGGATGACGTGGTGAACGAGATGCCCGGTGCGCGCCGGATCGAGGTGCTGGACGAGCTGGCCCCCGCCGTGGTGGAGGACGTGCTGCGGCTGATCGCCGAGTCCGCGCGCGCCGATGGGCAGCAGGCGGTGTCCGAGCAGGGGCGGTTGCAACTGCGGGGGCGCCGGGAGGGGGTGCGGCATCTGGTGCTGCGCGAGCCCAGCGGGGAGCTGGTCGGCTACGCACAACTGGAGGACACCGACCCGGTGGAGGCCCCGGCCGCCGAGCTGGTGGTGAGCCCGGCGCACCGCGGCCGGGGGCACGGCCGGGCGCTGGGCGTGACGCTGCTGAAGGAGTCCGGGAAGCGGCTGCGGGTGTGGGCACACGGCGGGCACGCCTCGGCGCGCCATCTGGCGCAGGTGCTGGGGCTGACCCTGTTCCGTGAGCTGCGGCAGATGCGGCGGCCGCTGGGGCCGCCGGACGAGCTGGGCATTCCGGAGCCCACGCTGCCGGAGGGCATCACCGTACGGACCTTCCGGCCCGGCGCGGACGACGCGGCCTGGCTGGCCGCGAACGCCGCGGCCTTCGCCCACCACCCCGAGCAGGGCTCGCTCACCCAGCGCGACCTGGACGACCGCAAGGGCGAGGTGTGGTTCGACCCCGCCGGGTTCTTCCTGGCCGAGCGCGCGGGCGAGATCGTCGGCTTCCACTGGACGAAGGTGCACGGCGAGGAGCGGCTGGGCGAGGTGTACGTGGTGGGGGTGCGGCCGGACGCGCAGGGCGGCGGTCTGGGCCGGGCGCTGACCGCGATCGGGCTGCGGCATCTGGCGGCGCAGGGGCTGCCGACCGCGATGCTCTACGTCGACGCGGACAACTTCGCCGCCGTCTCCGTCTACGACCGGCTCGGCTTCGTCACGCACGAGACGGATCTGATGTATCGAACCGAAACCTGAGGGCAAGGGGTATCCGGGAGGGGCGGTCGGGACTCCCGCGAGTCGAGTCCCGATTTCCCAAGCGACATGTCTCCGTTACCGACGGTTCAACCTCGGTTGCAAACATCACTGAATGCAGCCCGCTGTGCCCGATCCCTCGAACCGGAGGCTCCGTGCCGCTCTCGCGCCGCCTTCCGCCACGCCGCGTCTCGTCGCGGCGCGGAACAATGAGGTCATGAACGAGTCCAGCGGTCAGGCACCGGTCCACGTTCCCCAGCCCCAGCCCCAGCCGTCGGTCGGGTCCATCGCGGCGCACCGTCCGCACGCGGTCGCCGCCCCGCCCGTACGGGCCCTGGATCCCGATCTCGACGCCGATCCGGACACCTACGAGGAAGAGGGCGGCGGTCCGGACGCGGACGGCACCGAGCTGCCCCACAACCGGTTCCTGGACCGTGAGCGCAGCTGGCTGGGGTTCAACGAGCGGGTGCTGGAGCTGGCCGAGGACCCGGCGACGCCGCTGCTGGAGCGGGCGAACTTCCTCGCGATCTTCGCCAGCAACCTGGACGAGTTCTTCATGGTGCGGGTCGCGGGGCTCAAGCGGCGCATCGCGACCGGCGTGGCCACCCGCTCCGCCTCCGGGCTGCAGCCCCGGGAGGTGCTGGAGCTGATCTGGACCCGGTCCCGCGAGCTCATGGCCCGGCACGCCGCCTGCTACCAGCAGGACGTGGCCCCGGCGCTCGCCGAGGAGGGCATCCACCTGATCCGCTGGGCGGACCTCACCGAGAAGGAGCAGTCCCGCCTCTTCACCCTGTTCCGCCAGCAGATCTTCCCCGTGCTGACCCCGCTCGCGGTGGACCCGGCGCACCCGTTCCCCTACATCTCGGGACTGTCGCTGAACCTCGCCGTGGTGGTCCGCAACCCGGTGAGCGGTCACGATCACTTCGCACGTGTGAAGGTTCCACCGCTGCTGTCGCGGTTCCTGGAGGCCTCCCCGCACCGGTACGTCCCGCTGGAGGACGTGATCGCGGCGCATCTGGAGGAGCTGTTCCCCGGCATGGAGGTGCTCGCGCACCACATGTTCCGGGTGACCCGCAACGAGGACCTGGAGGTCGAGGAGGACGACGCGGAGAACCTGCTCCAGGCCCTGGAGAAGGAGCTGCTGCGGCGCCGCTTCGGGCCCCCGGTGCGGCTGGAGGTCGAGGAGTCGATCGACCCGTACGTCCTCGACCTGCTCGTGCGCGAGCTGAAGGTCTCCGACGCCGAGGTGTACCCGCTGCCCGGCCCGCTCGACCTCACCGCGCTGTTCGACATAGCCGCCTCCGACCGGCCCGAGCTGAAGTACCCGAAGTTCGTCGCGGGCACCCACCGCGACCTGGCCGAGGTGGAGTCCGCCTCCGCGCCCGACATCTTCGCCGCGCTGCGCGAGCGCGATGTGCTGCTGCACCACCCGTACGACTCGTTCTCGACCTCCGTCCAGGCGTTCCTGGAGCAGGCCGCCGCCGACCCGGACGTCCTCGCGATCAAGCAGACGCTCTACCGGACGTCGGGCAAGTCGCCGATCGTCGACGCGCTCATCGACGCCGCCGAGTCCGGCAAGCAGGTGCTCGTGCTGGTCGAGATCAAGGCCCGGTTCGACGAGCAGGCCAACATCAAGTGGGCGCGCAAGCTGGAGGAGGCCGGGTGCCATGTGGTCTACGGCCTGGTCGGGCTGAAGACCCACTGCAAGCTGTCGCTGGTGGTCCGCCAGGAGGGCGAGACGCTGCGCCGCTACGCCCACGTCGGCACCGGCAACTACCACCCCAAGACGGCCCGGCTGTACGAGGACCTGGGGCTGCTCACCGCCGACCCCAAGGTCGGCGCGGACCTCTCCGACCTGTTCAACCGGCTCAGCGGCTACTCGCGGCGCGAGAACTACCGGCGGCTGCTCGTCGCCCCCAAGTCGCTGCGCGACGGGCTCGTCACCCGCATCCACAAGGAGATCACCCACCACCGGGCCGGGCGCCCCGCCTCCGTGCGGATCAAGGTCAACTCGATGGTGGACGAGGTCATCATCGACGCCCTCTACCGGGCGTCGCAGGCCGGGGTGCCGGTCGACATCTGGGTGCGCGGCATCTGCGCGCTGCGGCCGGGCGTCGAGGGGCTGTCGGAGAACATCCGGGTCCGCTCCGTCCTGGGCCGGTTCCTGGAACACTCGCGCGTCTTCGCGTTCGGGAACGGCGGCGAGCCGGAGGTGTGGCTCGGCAGCGCCGACATGATGCACCGCAATCTGGACCGCCGCATCGAGGCGCTGGTACGGGTCACCGACCCCGCCCACCGCGCCTCGCTCACCCGGCTGCTGGAGACCGGCGTGTCCGACTCCACCTCCTCCTGGCACCTGGGCCCGGACGGCGGCTGGACCCGGCACGCGACGGACGCGGACGGACAGCCGCTGCGGAACGTACAGGAGATGCTCATAGACGCCCGGAGGCGACGGCGTGGTTCAACGACATGACCTGCCGCTGGTCGGGATTACCGGGGCCGGAGGGGCACCCGGCGCCCCGCCCCGCACCGCCGCCGCAGCCGTGGGTCCCGGGGGGTACGACATGACGAAGCACGCGGCGGACCGGGTGGCGGAGGTGCCCGTGGCGGCGTCCGCGCCCGGCACCGGTCCCGCCACCGCGCCCGGAACCGGTCCCGCCACCGGTCCCGGCACCGCGGGCGAGGTGCTCTCGGAGTATCTGCACACCCAGGCCGGGGACTTCCTGCGCAGCCTGCGGCTGCAGCGCGAGAGCGGCGCCGACGTCGAGGAGGCGGCCGAGGCCGCCCGCCTGCTGCGCCGCGCCGCCCGCCGGATCAGCGGCGCGCTCTCCGTCTACCGCCCCATCACCGACACGGCCTGGTCGGACCAGCTGCGCGCCGAGCTGGCGTGGCTGTCGGGCACCCTGGCGCTGGAGCACGCGTACGCCCGGCGGCTGGCCCGCCTGCGCGACGCCCTGCAGCGGCTCTCGGGCGCGGAGGGACCGCCGGACCGGACGGCCGAGGGGGACGCGGCGGCCGGGGAACCGGCGCCCACCGGCGTGGATCCGGAGGCTGTGGGGGCCTCCGGATCCACCACCCTCGCGGCCCGCACCGCGCGCGGCGGGGTCACGGCCGGGATCGACGGCCCCACGGGCGCCGCCCCCCGCTCGTCCCGCACCGCCCGCCGCAGCGTCTCCCTGGCCACCGGAGCCCCGGACCCGTCGGCCCGCGCCACGCGCGACGAGGCGGCGGAGGCGGGCGGACGCACCGCCCGGGCGCGGAGCGCCGCCTCCGGCACCCCGGACGGGGACACGGCGCCCCGCCGCCCGTACGAGGGCTGCGAGGAGTGGGGCGGCGCCGCCCCGTCGGAGGGCGCGGGTGCGGGCGGTGCGCATGGGCCCGGTGCGGAACCGGCCGGGGCGGACGGCGGTACGGACGGGCGTACGGAGGTGCCCGGCCCGGAGGGCGAGGCCGGCCGGGCGGGCCGTGCCGGTGCGCGCAACGGCGCCGAGGGGGGACGTGCGCGCGGCGCGCGCACGCCGGCGCACCAGCGGGCCGGGGACGCGGAGGAGGCCCGGGGCGGGGCGCTGACGGTGGGGGCCGCCCGCGCGGGGGCGTTGCTGGAACGCCAGCTCACCCTGGCCCGGACCCGTGCGCACACCGCCGCGCTCCAGGCGCTCGGCTCGTCCCGTTTCCACGCGGTCGCCGACACCGTCGCGCTCCTCGCCTCCGAGGTGCCGCTCGACGAGGCGACCGCCGGGCGGCCCGCCGGGCAGGTGCTGCCGCCGCTCGCCGAGCTGGCGAACCGGCGGCTGATCGAGGCGGTGGAGGCGCTTCCGCTGGGCCGTGCGGGGCATCCGTACAACGCGGAGGCGCTGGTCCACGGGCTCGCCGCGACGCCCGCCGCCGACGCGCCGCCCGCCAGCGACCGGCAGGACGCGCCCTGGCATCAGGTGCGGCGGCTGGTGCGGATGCGGCGTTACGCGCTGGAAGTGCTGGACCTGATGGCGGGGGCGCCCTCGGCGGCGGACGGGGAACCGTCCCAGGCCACGCGGCTGCGGGCCGCCGGGCAGGCGCTGGAGCGGCACCGCGACGCGGCCGAGGCGGCCGCGGCGGCGGCGGCCGCGGCCCGTACGCCGCGGATCGCCCCGGCGACGGCGTACGCGCTCGGCGTGCTGCACGCGGACCAGCGGCACGAGGTGGAGGCGGCCCGGTTCGCGTTCGGCCGGACGTGGCGGCGCGTCGCGGGCCAGACCTCCTGACGCACGACGCACGACACACGACGGATGCGAGGGGAGGCGGGACGGCGGGATGAGCCGGCGTGATGCCCGGGACGACGTGACGACCGTGCTGGCGGCGGGCTGTGTGCTCTGGCGGCACCCCCCGCGGGGCACCCACGGGCTGGAGATCGCCCTCGTCCACCGGCCCCGGTACGACGACTGGTCGCACCCCAAGGGCAAGCTCAAGCGCGGCGAGGACGCGTTGCGCTGCGCGGTGCGCGAGGTGGCGGAGGAGACCGGGATGGGCTGCACGCCCGGCGTGGAGCTGCCCACCCTGCACTACGTCGCCAGGGGCCGCCCGAAGGAGGTCCGCTACTGGGCCGCCGAGGCGGTGCCCGACGAGACGTTCGTGCCGAACCGGGAGGTCGACCGGCTGCTCTGGCTGCCCCCGCGCGCGGCCCGCGGCCGCCTCACCTACGACCACGACCGCACGCTCGTGGACGCGCTGCTCACCGCGCTCGACGCGTCCTGAAGGGCCGGCCTCAGCGCCGGCGCAGGTTCTTGTCGGCGAGCGACGGCGGCACGTAGTAGCTGTCCGCCCGGTTGAGGTCGGTGCCCGGCGGCACGATCTCGTCGATGCGGTCCAGGACTACACCCGCATCGAACAGGGCCGCGCCCCGGCCGTCTCGGACTCCGTGGTGGACGGCCTGGCGCGGGCGCTGCGGCTGACCCCGTCCGAGCCACCTATCTGCGCAACATCACCCTGCCGCGGCGGCACGGCCGCGCGGGCACGGACCCGCGCCCGCGCGTGCGGCCGGAGGTCCTCCGGCTGCTGGAGGCGATGGACGGCCGGATCCCGGCCTTCGTCTTCGGCCCCGGCACGGACGTCCTGGCCTGGAACCGGCTGGGCGCCCGCATCGGCCTCGACTTCGACGCCATGGCGGAGGAGGAGCGCAACGGCGCGTTCCTGATCTTCCTGGGCCCCCGGACGCGGGAGCTGCACCCGAACTGGTCCGAGGTCGCCGACGACACGGTGGCCGGTCTGCGCGCCGAGGCCGGGCGCACCCCGGACAACGCGCGGCTGTGCCGGGTCGTCCACGAGCTGCGGGAGCGGAGCGAGGAGTTCCGGCTGCGCTGGGAGGCACAGGCGGTGCAGGAGCGGATGCGCGGTACGAAGCTCTACCGGCACCCGGAGGTGGGGGAGCTGGTGGTGACGTTCGAGGCGCTCGTCCTCCCGGCCGATCCGGGGCAGACGCTGTGCACGTACACGGCGGAGAAGGGGGCCGCGTCGGAGCGGGCGCTGCGGGCGCTGGCGGCGGGTCTTGAGGCGGAGGCCGGCGCGGAGGTGGAGGTGCCGGTCGCGGAGGCGGAGGTGCCGGGCGCGGAGGTGGGCGCGGGCGTCGCCCCCGTCTGACGCCCGCCCCCGGGCGTCACACCGAGGCGGCGCCGCCCCGCGTGCCCGCCGGGCCCGCCGCGCCGGGGTCGCCCCCGGCCCCGTCCTCCACGTATTCCTCGCTGATCTCCTTCGGGCCGAACGGCCACACCTTCTCCACCCGCGCCCACAGCACGAACGCCACGCACCCCGCCGCGACCCAGGCGAGCGACCATTCGATGGGGTGCCGCCCGGGGGAGTTCTTGTCCGCGTAGCCGTAGATGACCAGCCAGCCCACCAGCGCCACCACGCTCGGCAGCGGGTAGAGCCACATCCGGTACGGCCGCCGCAGCGTCGGCTGGCGGCGGCGCAGCACGGTCACGGCGAGGACCTGGGCCAGCGCCTGCACGATCACCATGACCGTCGTCAGCAGCTGGATGAGCGTGGCCAGATCGGTGTGGCGGCCGATGAGGAACCCGACCGCGGTCACCACGCCCATCGTCGCCAGCCCCAGCACCGGGAAGCGGTGCCGGGGGTGGAGCGTGCCGTAGGGGCGGAAGAAGACGCGCTCGCGGGCCGCGTCGTACGGCACCCGCGATCCGCCCAGCAGCCCGGCGAAGACGGAGGCGAAGGCGGTGATCAGGATGAGGACGGTGACGACGTTCGCCGCGGTCTTCCCCCAGGTCTCCTCCAGCACCGCGGAGGCGACGGACCGGGACGCGACCGAGTCCGGGTCGAGCATCTGGTGCCAGTCGACGACGCCGAGCGTGCCGATCTGGAGCAGCAGGTAGATGCCCATGATGCCGAGGATGGAGGCGACGATCGCGCGCGGCAGGGTGCGTCCGGGGTCCTTGATCTCGGCGCCCATGTACGCGGCCGTGTTGTAGCCGAGGTAGTCGTAGATGCCGATGGTCAGCCCGGCCGCGAAGCCGGTCCAGAACTGGCCGCTGCCCAGGTCGAAGGCGTGCGCGGGGTACGTGAACGCCTGCCCCGGGTCGAAGTGGCTGAACGCGGCGGCGATCACCAGTACCACCGAGGCGATCATGACGCACCACATCACGGCCGTGATCCGGGCGATGTGCTCGACCCCGCGCCACAGCAGCCCGACGACCAGCGCGATGACCCCGAGCCCGACCAGATCGCCCTGCGTCTGGCTCATCCCGTGCCACAGATAGCCCAGGTACTGCACGAGACCGACCACACCCGTGGACATGATCAGCGGGATGAACAGCATCGCCGTCCACACGAAGAGGAACGGCATGAGCTTGCCGCTGCGGTACTGGAACGCCTGGCGCAGATAGACGTAGCTGCCCCCGGCGCCGGGCAGCGAGGCGCCCAGCTCCGCCCAGACCAGCCCGTCGGCCAGGGCCAGCACGGCGCCCGCGACGAAGCCGACGACGGCCTGCGGCCCGCCGAAGGCGGCGACCATGAGCGGAATGGTGACGAACGGCCCGATGCCGCACATCTGGCTCATGTTGATGGCGGTGGCCTGGAAGAGGCCGATGCGGCGGACGAATCCGCTCCCGGTGCCGGACATGTCCACCTCCGTAGGATGGATTAAGTTAAGGAGCCTTACTTGATGCCGTCAAGGGTCATGCTCAAGGTCTCGGAGACACCACTGGGGAGGCGACGCGATGACCCACGTGCCCGGTGACGACGTGCCCGGGTCCGGCACGCCCGGGTCCGGCACGCCCGGTGACGACGCCCGCCCCTGGAACCGCCGGCGGCTGCGCAGCAACAACGAACGCCTGCTCCTCGCCCGGCTCCGCGCCCAAGGCCCCGCCTCCCGCGCCCAGCTCGCCCGCGACACGGGCCTGTCCAAGCCGACCGTCTCCACCGCGCTCGCCGCCCTGGAGGAGGCGGGCCTGGTCCGGGAGGCGGGCCGGCAGGCGCCGCCGGAGCGGGGGCGGGTCGCGGTGCTGTACGAACCGGACCCGACCGCCGGGTACGTCCTCGGCCTGGACATCGGCCGGTCCTGGCTGCGGGTGGCCGCCGCCGACTTGGACGGGACCGTCGTCGCCCGGTCCGACGTCCGCAACCGCGGCCGCAGCGCCGCCGCCATGGCCGACCTCACCGTCGCCGCCGCCCGCCGGGTCGTCGCGGAGGCCGGGGTGGACCCGGCGCTGGTCGTGCACACGGTCGTCGGCGCGCCCGGCGTGTACGACCCGGCGCGGCGGCGGGTGCGGTACGCGGTGAACCTCCCCGGCTGGGGGCGGGCGGGCCTGCTGGACCGGATGCGCGAGGAACTGGGCACGCCGCTGTCCGTCCACAACGACGCCAACCTGGCCGCGCTGGGCGAGTACGCCTTCGGCGCGGGCCGGGGCAGCAGGCTCTTCGTCTCCATCATGGTCGGCACCGGCCTGGGCATGGGCGTCGTCGCCGACGGCCGCCTCTTCACCGGCGCGCACGGCGCGGCGGGGGAGATCGGCTTCCTGCCGACGCTGCCGAGCGGCGGGCGGGACCTGGAGGACGCGGTGGCGGGCGGCGCGGTCGTCCGGACCGCGCGGGAGCTGGGCATGGCCCACCCCGGGTCCGCCAAGGACGTCTTCGACGCGGCCCGGGAAGGCGTCGCACCGGCGGTGGCGGCCGTGCGGCAGGAGGCGGAGCGGCTGGCCCATGTGATCGCCGCCGTCGCCGCCGTACTCGATCCGGACCTGGTCGTCCTGGGCGGCGGCCTCGGCGGCGGGGCGGACCTGCTGCTGCCCCCGGTGACCGCGACGCTCCACCGGATCGGCCCGCTGCGCCCCAGGGTCCGCGCCAGCACCCTCGGCGAGGACGCGGTCCTGCTGGGCGCGGTGGCGACGGCGACGGAGGAGGCCCGCGAGCGGGTCTTCACCCGCTCCCGCGAGACCCCCTGACCTGGCCGCCCGTTTCGGCAGCCGGTCACGCGCCGCGCGGAGACACCAGCCGGTCACGCGCCGCGCGGGGCCGCCAGCCGGTCACGCGCCGCGCGGGGCCGCCAGCCGGTCACGCGCCGCGCGGGGCCACCGCCTCCCAGCGCACCGTGATCTCGCCCTGGCGCCAGCGGGTGGGACCGTCCGTCAGGGGCCAGCCCGCCGCGCGCAGCGCCTGGGCGCTGCGGATCCACCGCTGCCGGGCGCTCAGCGTCGCGTACGGCGCGGCGGCGGCCCAGGCGCGGTCGAAGTCGCGGAGGAAGGTGTGCACCGGTTCGCCCGGCACATTGCGGTGGATGAGCGCCTTCGGAAGCCGTTCGGCCAGGTCGGAGGGGCGTTCCAGGGATCCGAGCCGGGCGGCGAAGGTGACCGTACGGGGGCCTTCCGGGCCGAGCGCGACCCAGACGTGCCGTCGGCCGACCTCGTCGCAGGTGCCCTCCACCAGGACGCCCCCGGGCGCCAGCCGCCCGCACAGCCGCCGCCATACGCCCGCGACCTCGTCCTCGTCATACTGCCGCAGCACGTTGGCCGCCCGTATGAGCACGGGCCGCACCCCGCCCGGCAGCGGCACCTCGAACCCGCCGTGCGCGAAGACGAGCCCGTCCCGCTCGTACGGCCGCGCGGCGGCGACCCGCGCCGGGTCGATCTCCACCCCGACCACGAGGGCCCCGGGCCGTACGGTCCGCAGCCGGTGCAGCAGTTCCACGGCGGTCCAGGGCGCGGCCCCGTACCCGAGGTCGACGGCCACCGCCGTCTCGGCGCGCCGCAGCGTGGTGCCGTGGACGGCGGCGATCCAGCGGTCCATGCGGCGCAGCCGGTTGGGGTTGGTGGTCCCGCGCGTGGCCGTTCCGATGGGGCGGATCGGCGGAGGCACGCGGGCATACATGGCCAGCAGCCTATGCGCTGTGTGGACGTGCTCTGACCATGTGTGGTCAGTGTGTGGTCAGGGCGCCGCGGGAGCGCCGAACGTCACACTTTGGCAAAGCGGAAATGGGAATGACTGGCTCCGGTGTTGTGGCCTGGAAGGGGGAGGCGCAGGGGAAGCCTGCCCCGAAAAGGAGGTATCGCGCGGTGAGCCAGCACCCGTACCGGCTCGGCGGCCTGCGTGGCCGGTCCCATGCACCTTTCGGCGGCCCGGCCCACCATCAGCGCCTTCGACGCGTTCCACGCCGTCCGCGGCGGATCGCGATGCTCAGCGTGCACACCTCGCCGCTGCACCAGCCGGGCACCGGCGACGCGGGCGGGATGAACGTGTACATCGTCGAGCTGGCCCGCCGCCTCGCCGCCATCGACATCGAGGTGGAGATCTTCACGCGGGCCACCACCGGCGCCCTCCCGCCGACCGTCGAGCTGACGCCGGGCGTGCTCGTGCGGCACGTGGACGCGGGCCCGTACGAGGGGCTGGCCAAGGAGGAGCTTCCGGCGCAGCTGTGCGCGTTCACGCACGGGGTGATGCAGGCGTGGGCCGGGCACCGGCCCGGCTACTACGACCTCGTCCACTCCCACTACTGGCTCTCCGGCCACGTCGGCTGGCTGGCCGCCGAGCGGTGGGGCGTGCCGCTGGTGCACGCCATGCACACCATGGCCAAGGTCAAGAACGCCGCCCTCGCCGCCGGTGACACGCCCGAACCGGCCGCCCGCGTCATCGGCGAGCAGCAGATCGTCAGCGCCGCCGACCGGCTGATCGCGAACACCGCCGAGGAGGCGGAGGAGCTGGTGCGCCACTACGAGGCGGACCGCGACCTGGTCGCCGTCGTCCACCCCGGGGTGAACCTGGACCGGTTCCGCCCCGGCGACGGCCGCGCCGCCGCCCGGGCCCGGCTCGGGCTGCCGCCCGACGCGCTGATCCCCCTCTTCGCGGGCCGCATACAGCCCCTGAAGGCCCCCGACATCCTGCTGCACGCCGTCGCCCGTCTCCTGGAGGAGCAGCCGTCGCTGCGCGAGCGGATCGTGGTCCCCGTGGTGGGCGGTCCCAGCGGCACCGGCCTGGCGAAGCCCGAGCGGCTGCACAAGCTCGCGGCGCGCCTGGGCATCGGCGACGTCGTCCGCTTCCAGCCGCCGGTCGCGCAGGACCGGCTGGCGGACTGGTACCGGGCGGCCTCGGTGCTGGTGATGCCGTCGTACAGCGAGTCGTTCGGCCTGGTCGCGGTCGAGGCCCAGGCCTGCGGCACGCCCGTGGTCGCGGCCTCGGTGGGCGGCCTTCCGGTGGCGGTACGGGACGGGGTCAGCGGCACCCTGGTCGACGGCCACGACCCGGCCGACTACGCCCGCGCCCTGCGCCCCTTCGCGGACGACCCCGGCCGGACGGCCCGCATGGGCATGGCCGCCGCCCGCCACGCCCAGTCCTTCGGCTGGGACACGGCCGCGGCGGCGACGGCGGACGTCTACACGGACGCGATGCGCGAGCGGCGTCGCCTGCGGTCGGTCTCCGGCTGACACCGGTCTCCGGTCTGGCGGCCGATACGGGTCTGGCGGCCGACGCCGGGGCCCGTACGGCCGCGACGCGTGAGCGGCGTCGCCTACGATCGGCCCATGGCTGACACCACCCCCCAGGCCGACGCCCACACCGTCATCGAGCGGACGCTGAACGACGCCGAGCTGGAGTGGGAGAGCCCGGAGGCCGGCACGTACGTCGTCAAGCTCCCCGGCACCCGCAAGCTGTCGACGACCTGCTCCCTGCGGGTCGGGCGCCACTCGCTCTCCATCAACGCCTTCGTCGTCCGCCACCCGGACGAGAACCACGAGGCCGTGCACCGCTGGCTGCTGGAGCGCAACACCCGCCTGTACGGGGTGAGTTACGCGATCGACCAGCTCGGTGACATCTACCTGGTGGGCCGCCTCCCCCTCGCCGCCGTCGTCCCGGAGGAGCTGGACCGGCTCTTGGGCACCGTCCTGGAGAACGCGGACGGCAGCTTCAACACCCTGCTGGAGATGGGCTTCGCGACCGCGATCCGCAAGGAGTACGCCTGGCGCACCTCGCGTGGCGAATCCACCCGCAACCTGGAGGCGTTCACCAATCTGACCCGCGACGTGGCCGCCGAGTGACGCCCCTGCTCCGGCTCGACGGCGTCAGCCGCTCCTACGGCGACCGTGAGGTGCTGCGCGCGGTCAGGTCGGGGGAGTGGACCCCGGCGCCCACTACCCCGACCTGATCGTGCGCGAGCACCTCATGCTGGTGGCGCTGGCCCACGGGCTCGGCGACGCGGCGGGGCTGTGGTGGGCGGGCAGGACGGCCCACCGGCTGTCCGCGCGCTGACCCCTTCCGCGCCGGAGACTCCCGTGGCATGCTCACGCCGTCGCTCATCTGAACGACGTTCACATCCATGGAAGGTGTGGGCCTCATGAACAGGGAAATCGACGGGGAAAGCGGCGGGGAAATCGGCAGACGCACGCTGCTCGGCGCGGCCGCGGGCGCGGCCGGGGCCGCCGCCGTGGGGCTGCTGGGCGCGACCCCCGCCGCGGCGGCCGGACCATCAGCCGACCGGACGGCGGGCTCCGCCCTCTGGCGCGAGTTCCGCGCCGACCCGTACCACCACCCCCAGGTCCCCTACGTCGGCCGCGCCGGATTCCGGGGCGGGCGCCGGGACTTACCCCGCTACCCGGTCGCCGCCGACGTACGGCGCTACGGCGCCCGGCCCGACGGCTCGGCCGACGCCGCCCCCGCGATCAACCGCGCCATCGAGGCCGTCGGGCGGCGCGGCGGGGGCACGGTGGTGGTGCCGCCCGGGACGTACCGCGTCGACGGCATCATCCGCATCGGCTACGACAACGTCGTGCTGCGCGGCGCGGGCAGCGGGCGGACCACGCTGCACGCGACCCGCAACCTCACCGAGCTGATCGGGCCGTACGGCAGCCGCTACGGCGGCACCAAGTCGTCCTGGTCCTGGGCCGGCGGCCTCATCTGGATGTGCCCGGACGCCCGCTGGCGCTCCCTCACCGCCGCGATCAAGGCCCAGGCGTGGCCGTTCGAGGGCTGGACCGGCAACGAGCGCGACGAGTGGCGCACCCTGACCGCCATCGACCGCCCCGCCCGGCGCGGCGACTGGACCGTGCCCGTCGAGAGCACCGCCGCCCTCCGGCGCGGCGACCGGGTGCTGCTCCAGCTCGCGGACGACGACGCGCACACCCTGCTGCGGCACATGGCCGGGGACGTCGAGGGCTCGGGCGGGTACCCGTGGGCCGACAAGACCAAGCTGGCCTCGTACGTCCCGTACGAATGGCCGTGCCGCGTCACCGCCGTCGACCGGCGCCGCCGCCGGGTCACCCTGGACCGTCCGCTGCCGCTCGACGCCCGGCCCGCCTGGAAGCCCCGGTTCACCACCCTGATCCGGCCGGTGACCGGCTCCGGCGTCGAGGGGATCACCCTGGACGTCGTCGAGACGCCGCAGGCGCAGCATCTGCTCGACAAGGGCTACAACGGCGTCGCGCTGCAGTGCGCGTGGGACTGCTGGGTCGACGACGTGACCGTCAACAACGTCGACAACGGCTTCCTGCTCGTCGCCGCCAAGGCGTGCACCCTGCGCCGGGTCACCGTCTCCGGGCGCGGCAGCCACCATCCGTACTGCTGCCGCGAGGGTTCGCACGACAACCTGGTCGAGGACTTCGCGCTGAAACAGCGCACCGTGCCCGCGCCCGCCGGGACACAGCTGCACGGCATCAACGTCGAGGGGCTGTCCAGCTACAACGTCTGGTCACGCGGCCGGATGGAGATGGGCACCTTCGACACCCACCGCGGCATGCCGTTCGCCAATGTCCGCACCGACATCACCATCGACAACACCGGCGCGCACGGCGGCGACGCGGTCGCGGGCCCTCTGTACGGCGCCCGGTTCACCCACTGGAACGTCACCGTCACCAATCAGCGCGCGGGTTGCGTCAGGATCGACGGCATCGCCCCGTACAGCGCGACGGTCGGCATCAGCGAGGTCCGGGAGTTCGGCCAGACCGACGTACCGGACTTCCAGGGTCCGCTCCACTCCCGTATCGAGTCCTACGGCCACCCCGAGGCCGTCCGCCCGCGCAATCTGTACGAGGCCCAGCGCGCCCTGCGCTGACCGATCCCGTCCCGTCCCGCGAAATCCCCCCGGCTCAGCGGTGAAGAAAACCGCCCCCCGATGACTCTCTCTGGTGAACCGGCGCCGACAGCCGGGAACCATACGAGGGAGACGAGCGGTGCTCATGGACAATCCGTGGCTCACGGTGGCAACGGTCGTGACAGTGGGGGTGCTACGGCTGATGGGGGATGTCGTCCGCTGGCTGGCGGCGCGCTCGGGCGAACGCGTCCGGGCGCGCATGCTGATCGAGATGCTGGACAGGTCGGAGCCGGGCACGGTGCTCACCGACCGCCGCGCCGACGGCGCCGCGGTCACCGTGCACCGAGGGGGCGGCCATGAGTGACACGGCCGAGGAGACCACGCGCGGCGAGGAGTTCGACGCGTTCTACGCCCGTACGTATCCGGTGCTCGCCGCCCGCGCGGTGATGCTCAGCGGCAACCGGCAGAACGCCGAGGACGCCGTCCAGGAGGCGTACATCGAGGCGATGCGCCGCTGGCCGCACGTCAGGGCGTGCGCCTCGCCCGAGGCCTGGGTGGACACCACCATGCGCCGCAAGCTCTCGCGCGACGGGCGGCGCTGGTGGTTCCGCTGGAAGCCGGTCGAGCTGACCGTTCCGGCCGCCACCACCGCCACCGTGGAGGAGACCGCGGAGGCGCTGGCCGTGCTGCGCGCGCTCGGCACCCTGCCGCCGCGGCAGCGCCAGGTGGTCGTGATGCACTCGCTGGAGGGCATGAGCTACGCGGAGATCGCCGCCGAACTCGGCATCTCCACCGGCAGCGTCGGCAGCAATCTGCACAAGGCCCGCGCCCGGCTCACCCTGCTGCTCGACCTCTCCGGGGACGTTCGCCCCGACGGCGAGCGCCTGCTGTCCGCCGACCAGCTGGACCCGCTCTCCGGGGCGCTGCGCGGCGCCGCCGCGTGGCTGCGCGACGGCCTGGGCGCCGACCGCCACGTCGCCCGGCGGCGGCAGGCGCTGGCTGCCCGGCAGGAGCTGGGATGACGGGCGCCGGGATGACGGGCGCCGGGATGACGGCGGCCGCCCGTGCCGTCCTCGCCCTCACCCTGCTGGCCGGCTTCTACGCACTGGTCGCGGTCGTCGTCCTGCTGTGGGTGGCCGCCCTGGTGGCCGCGGTGTGGAGCGCCGGAGAGCCGACGGCCACGACGCCCCCGACCAACGTCATCATGCTGTGCGCCGCGCTCGCGCCGGTCGTCGTCGCCCTGCTCTGGGCGGTGGTGCGCACCGCCCGGCCCGCCGCCCCGCGCACCGACGCGGTGACGGTGTCCCGGCGCGGGGCGCCCGCGCTGTGGGCCGTGGTCGAGGAGCTGGCGAGCGCCGTGGGCACCCGGCCGCCCGACCGCGTCCGGCTGACCGCCGACGTCAACGCGTCCGTCACCGACGACGCCCCGTTCCTCGGCCTGGCCCCCGGTGGCCGCACGCTCTACCTCGGGCTGCCCCTCCTCATGGGTCTGACCCCCGCCGAACTGCGTGCCGTCCTCGCCCATGAACTGGGCCACTTCTCCCGCCGCCACGGCCGCTTCGGCGTCCTCGCCCACCGTGGTACGGCGGGGCTCCTCGCAGCCCGGCAGGCGATCGTGGAGGCGGCGACCGCCAACAACCTGGTCCGGATGTACGCGGGCGGCCCCCTGCTTCTCCTCCGCCTCTACACCCGTGTGTTCGCCGGGCTCACCCGCCCGGTCCGGCGGCGGCAGGAGCTGGAAGCCGACCGCGAGGCCGCCCGCGCGGCCGGGCCCCGTGCCGTCGCCGACGCGCTGCGTGCCGCACTCGCGCTCGAAGCGGCGTGGCGGGAGTTCACCACGACCCACCTGACGCCCATGCGCCGCGCGTACGGATGTGTGCCGGACGACCCCTTCCGGGCCTTCGGGCACATGGTGGACGCGCCCGAGTTACGGGAGCCCCTGGCCGCCCTGCGCGCCCGCGCCACCGAACACCGCGCCGACCCCGACGACCCCCACCCCGATCTGGCCACCCGCCTGGCCCGGCTGGCCCGCCTGCCCGAGGGCTCGCCGCCGCCCGCCGAACCCCTCTCCGTACCGTCGCGGTACGCGGTCCGGCTGGCCCGCGCGGCGGGGACGCCGGACGGGACGATGGTGCCGTGGCGGGAGTGGCTCGGCCTCCTCGCCGAACACCGGGCGACCCGGGCCCTGGCGCCGCTGGCGAAGGCGGTCCGTACCGTCGAACGCGGCGCGCCGCCGCCCACCGCCGAACTGACGATCCACCGGGTGCTGCGGCTGCTGGACAGCGGCCGCAGCATGCCGCTCGCCCGCGCCCTGAACGGCGCCCTCCCACCCTCGGAGGTCTCGCAGGACGCCGAACGGGACCCACTCGGCCCGCTGTCCACCGCCCTGGCCGCCCTGATCGGGGCGCAGCTCGTCGCGAACGGCACCGCGTACTGGGCGATGCACTGGACCGGGCCCGGCATCCTCGTCCCGCCCGAGGGCACCGCGCCCGACGACATCCGGGACTGGGCCGACGCCGCCGTACGGCAGCCCGGCCAGACCCGGCGGCTCGGGCTGCACCTGGCCGCCCTGGGAGTGGACGAACACGCCCCGCTGCTCCCGGGCCCACCCGCCCCGACCCGAACCCCCGCGCCCCGGACCTCCTCAGCCCCCGGCACCCCGGAGCTGGGCCCCGGCACCCCGCCCGAGATCAGCATCGCCCCCGCCGTTTCCGAGCCCGCCCGTCGCCGTATCACCTCGGTCCGGGCGCTGGCCCTCACCGTGCTGCTGGGGCTGACGGCCGTGTCGTACGGGGTGTGGGCGAACCGCGACGAGCCCGGCTACCCCCGGGTCCCCGCCACCGCCGTAACCCCCTGGAACCAGCCCGGTGATGGCCTCACCCCGCCCCCGTACTCCCCGCCCCCGTACTCCCCGCTCCTGCCGAACCCGTACGCGACCCCGTACCCGACCGGGGCGCTGCCCACGGCGCCGCCGCCCTGGCGTACGGCGATCCCGCGCCCGAGCCTCGACATCGCCCCGCTCCTGCCCCGGGCCACGCCCTGACCCGCCCCGCGAGGGCGTCACGCGGCCGTCACCCCCGCCACCTCCTCCGCCCGCACACCGGCGGCCTCCGCCCCTGCCCCCTCCGCCTCATCGCCCCGCAACCGCCGCCCCAGCACCCCGTAACCGACCGCGGCCACCGTGCCCACCACCGCGCTCGCCGCCCACAGCGTGGCCGCCCCGAAGCGGTCGATCACCGCGCCGCCCGCCAGTGGCGCGGTCAGCGAGGCGAGCGACCACGCCAGCATGTGCATCCCCTGGTAGCGGCCCCGCCCCTGGGCCGGTGAGAGCCGGGCCACCAGCCCCATCTGGGTCGGCGAGCTGATGATCTCGCCGAGCGTCCAGACGGCCACGGCCAGCGCGTACGTGCCCACCGACCCGGCGAAGGCGGTCAGCCCGAACCCGTACCCGGTCAGCAGCGCGGCGACGACCAGCAGCCGCGCCGGGTCCCGGTGCTCGATGAACCGCGTGACCGGGATCTGGAGAACCACGATCAGCACCCCGTTGGTCGCGATCGCCAGCCCGAAGTCCGCGCTGGACAGCCCGTCCGCGCCCATCGCCACCGGCAGCGCGACGTAGCCCTGCTGGAAGAGGGTCGCGACGAGGTACGTCAGCGCCACCAAGGCCATGAACCGCCGGTCCCGCAGCACGGTCCCCAGCCCGACCGCCCTTCCGTCCGCCCCACGCCCCGGACTCTGCCCCTCCGGCCGGGACTCCGGCAGCTTGACGAAGACGATCAGCGCGGTCAGCAGCGTCATCCCCGCGTCGGCCAGGAACAGCGTGAGATAGCCGTGCCGTGCGATCAGCCCCGCCGCCATCGCGGAGAAGGCGAAGCCCAGGTTGATGGCCCAGTAGTTGAGCGAGAACGCCCGCACCCGGTCCTCGGGCGCCACGATGTCGGCCATCATCGCCTGCACAGCGGGCCGCGACGCGTTGCTGGCCATGCCCACCAGGCACGCCATGACCGCGATCGCGACCGGATCCCGCACGCAGCCCAGCACGGCCACCGTGACCGCCGTCGACACCTGCGCCACCAGCAGCGTGGGCCGCCGCCCCAGCCGGTCGGTGAGCACCCCCGCGACCACCGCCGACACCGCCCCGCCCAGCCCGTGCAGCGCCCCCACCAGCCCGGCGAACGTCGCCGAGTACCCCCTGTCGACGGTCAGGTACATGGCAAGGAACGTCGCCACGAACCCGCCCAGCCGATTCACCAGCGTGGACGTCCACAGCCACCAGAACGCCCGGGGCAACCCCGACACGCTCCCCTTCGCGGCCTCTCCCAACCGAGTAACGGACATCCCGAACCCCCCGTGACTGCGCGCCCCTCATGTAAGAGGCGCAAGCGGTATCCGCAAGTTACCGACCGCGGCCTCCGGGCAGCCACTCAATTGATCAGGTCCGTCAAACGACCCCCTCGGACCGGTCCAGTAGGCTCGACCGCATGGCCGACGCACCGTACAAGCTGATCCTCCTCCGCCACGGCGAGAGCGAGTGGAACGCGAAGAACCTGTTCACCGGCTGGGTGGACGTGAACCTCAACGAAAAGGGCGAGAAGGAGGCAGTCCGCGGCGGTGAGCTGCTGAGCGACGCCGGCCTGCTCCCCGACGTGGTCCACACCTCCGTCCAGAAGCGCGCGATCCGCACCGCGCAGCTCGCCCTGGAGGCCGCCGACCGCCACTGGATCCCGGTCGCCCGCAGCTGGCGCCTCAACGAGCGCCACTACGGCGCCCTCCAGGGCAAGGACAAGGCCCAGACCCTCGCCGAGTTCGGCGAGGAGCAGTTCATGCTGTGGCGCCGCTCGTACGACACCCCGCCGCCCCCGCTCGAGGACGGCGCCGAGTGGTCCCAGAGCGCCGACCCGCGCTACGCCACCATCCCCCCGGAGCTGCGCCCCCGCACCGAGTGCCTCAAGGACGTCGTCGTCCGCATGCTCCCGTACTGGTACGACGCCATCGTCCCGGACCTCCTCACCGGCCGCACCGTCCTCGTCGCCGCCCACGGCAACTCCCTGCGCGCCCTGGTCAAGCACCTCGACGGCATCTCCGACGCCGACATCGCGGGCCTCAACATCCCCACCGGCATCCCGCTCTCCTACGAGCTCGACGCCGCCTTCCGCCCCACCAACCCGGGCGGCACCTACCTCGACCCGGACGCCGCGAAGGCGGCCATCGAGGCGGTCAAGAACCAGGGCAAGAAGAAGTAGCCCTTGTGATCACGCCCCCGACCCGCGCGTACGGCGCGGATCGGGGGCATTCTCACGGCCGGGCCCACTGTGGGCATTACGCGGTCAACGGCTGGCGTAGGTGTAGGCCAGCAGCGCAACCGGCATCGCCGCGCACAGCACCAGGCAGATCACCCATGCGGGCACTCCGAAGAAGCGGGTGCCGTTGTCGTCCTCATGCGGCTCGCCTTCGGCACACGCCGGGTCCTGGCACATGTGCACACTGCGGATCTTCATGGTCACCGTCTCCGAGTCCAGATGAGAGCGGTCACGAGGGTAGCGGCTAACGCGCCCACCACCGGACCGACGACCATGCAGCCGCTCGACCCGCCAGCCACGCCCTGATCGCCGCCCGGGGGCGGCTCGCGGTGACGGCCGGCGTTGTTGTTCTTGCTGTGCTTGCCCTTGCTGATGCCAGCGGCCTTGTCCTGGTACTCGCTGTAGTCGCTCACGGTGTCTCCAGGGGATATCGAGGAGTGGTGTTGACGGGACTCCGGGCTGGGTGCCTGGCCGGTGTCGAAGTCCCGTCTCCCTGTGGCCCTCCGACGTCCGCGCAGCCGACCAGAGGGGCAGAGGGGGCGCGGGACAGGGCCCCGGCCTATGGGGCGGCGGCGAGGGCTGCCCTTACCGCGCGGTGCAGCTGGTCTCCGAAGGCGCACTGCTCGCCGGTCCGGCAGATGACGCACTCCACGGCGTGGTCCAGGAAGCGGCTCCATGCCGTTGACTGAGCGCGGTGTGCTGAGGCCTTACGGCGCCCCTCCACCCAGGGGGCTCTCATGGCTGCCGCCTGACGGGCTCGTACCGATCGAGGAGACTGCCGTCGAACGGGCAGCGCTGCTTCGGGAAAGTGGGCGCGCAGGTGGGGCAGGCGTAGAGGGTGCGGCCGCCGACGCTGGCGCCGTGCTCGATCGCGACCACGACCGGCTCGCGGGTGGTCGTCTGGCAGCGGGCGCAGACCTGAGGCATCACCGGTCGCCCTCCTGTCCCTCGCCGGGGTCTGCCAGCAGGACGCTGACCAGCGCCTTGTACAGGAGGTGCGGGTCGGTGAGGTAGCGGCCGCGGGTGAACGGGACACGCCAGTACGAGCCGGGCCGGGTCAGCCGGTCGGCCGGGGGCACGCCGAGGTAGGTGGCGACGCCTTCGGTTTGGGTGAGGACGTTGACTCCGCGCAGGTTCCAGGACGTAGCCGTGCCCGGTGCGATGAGCCAGTAGAGCGTGTTGCAGCGGTCCTTGATGACGGCGCCGGACTGGGTGCCGAGGACGGCGAGGGCGCGTTCGCCGACACCCTCTGCCGCGCGGACCGCATCCCACCACCTGCCTGTCGGTAAGGCTTCGGGATCCGGCCCGGTCGGTGGTGTCCACTTCAGGACTTCAGATTTCTCTGGCACATCAGCCCCCGGACTCATCGGCGTAGTTCTCGAGCACAACGTCGAGATTGGCCGTGCGACCGCAATCACGGCATAACCGACAGGTGTTACCAAGGCGGTAATAGGCTCGTTGTTGGTTCGGTACACAACATCGGTGCGCCTACGATCAACTGGAAGTTGGCCCCATGGACGCCACCACCCCCGGCCCGCTCGCCCCAGACGTCCTCGACAGAGACGACCTGCGTCGAGCCCTGGAAGAGCACGACTTCGCCGCAGCTTTTTCGCTGATCAAGAAGTGGGGCGGTCTGTCACAGAACCGGATCGCCGCGGCCTGTCAGCTCACCCCCGGCAAGGTCAGCACGATCATGACGGGGGCCAGCCGGGTCACCTCCATGGAGGTCATCCGCCGGATCGCAGACGGACTCCGCATCCCAGGGCACCTGGTCGGCCTTGCGCCCCGCCCCTGGGAAAGAGCGCCCTCCGCACCACCAGCACCGCAGACGTCCAAACCCCACACCGGACCAGCAGATACAGACGCCGTACCGTGGCGGCCGGACGCCACCACCGGCATGGCCGCCGACCTGACCAGGAGTGACCTCGTGATGGACCGCCGAGCCGCGACGCGCGCCCTTGCAGGCGCCGCCGTCACCGGCGCCCCACTCCTCGATGCCCTCGACGGGTGGCACGCACCCTCCGCCGACGACGGCCGAGCCCGCCGCCCCGGCCGCTTAGGCACGCGTGAAGTGGAGGAACTAGAGGCAACCGCCCGTGCCTTCCGCCAGTGGGGCCGAACCGGCGGAGGCGGGCTTCGCAGAAAGGCCGTTGCAGGGCAGCTCGCCGAGGTAGCGGCCGTTCTTGACGAGCACCAGGCCCCGGCCATTGAACGGCGCCTCTACGGAGTCATGGCCCAACTCGCTGGAACGGCAGCCTCGATGGCGTGGGACGTCGGCCAGCAGCGCCGCGCTCAGGACTACTACCGGCTGGCGCTCCGCGCAGCGCACGCAGGTGGCGACACTCGATTCGGCGCCAACGTGCTGGCCGGTATGGCCCGGCAAATGCTCTACAACGACCGCCCGCAGGACGCTCTCGAACTGGTCCGGCTCGCCCAGGACGGAGCCCGGCACACAGCGGGCCCGCGCCTGCGGGCGATGCTCCACACACGGGAAGCGTGGGCCCTGGCCCGCATGAACCGGCCGTCCAGCTTCCGCCGCGCAACCGGACAGGCCGCCGAGGCCCTCAGCGACGCTGGCCGACTCGATGAGCCCTACTGGATCGGCTACTTCGACGACGCCGAACTCGCAGGCGTCACCGGCGGCAGACTCTTGGACATGGCTCGCTCGGACCCGCGCGCCTACGCCGACCAAGCCGCCGACCACATCCGTACCGCTTTGGACCAGCGCAGTCCGGAGCGTGGTCGCGGCCACGCTCTGGACTGCATCGGGCTCGCCGAATGCGCCTTCCTGCTCGGCGACATCACCAGTGCCGCCGACCACTCACACCGAGCTGTCGAGGTCGCGTACGGCCTCCACTCCGGGCGCGTGCGCACTCGACTGGCGCAGCTCTACCCATACACGGTGGGGGAAAGCGTGCCCCGGGCCGTCGCCGACGTGCGCGATAGCATCCGCACCCTGCTCACCACATGACGAGGAAGCCGCGATGACGACGATCTCCGTGACCGGGCACATGGACCTCACCGACGAGTCGGTCCCGCTGGTACGAGCCGAACTGGACAAGGTCCTTGCTGCCTACGAGCCCTCCGGGCTGGTCGGTGTGTCATGCATCGCGAAGGGCAGCGACAGCCTGTTCGCCGAGGCGGTCCTGGCGGCCGGGGGACGCTTGGTCGTGGTGATTCCGTCGCAGGATTACCGGCAGGCGAAGGTGAAGCCGGACCACGCCGAGACCTTCGACCGGCTCGTGGAGGCGGCTGACGAGGTACTTGTAATGCCGCACGAGACGGCGAACCGGCAGGCGTACGAAGGGGCGAACGCGGTACTGCTGGACCGTGCCGACCGCCTGGTGGCGGTATGGAATGGCCAGCCGCCCACCGGCAAGGGCGGCGGCACGGCGGACGTGGTGCACCAGGCGCGCGAGGCAGACATCCCGGTGGACGTCATCTGGCCGAACGGCGCATCCCGCCGGGCATGACGAAAGCCCCCTTGCCCGGCCCGAAAACCAGACACGGCAGGACAGCGCCGAATGTCCGACTGTTGGATCCCAACTGATGCTTGTCGGTGGGCCTAGACAACATCGGAAGCACCGTGGGGGCTTGTTCGCTTTCACGTTACGGACCGGAACGTCGGTCGTGCGGCGGATGACCCGGATCTGTCCGTCCAGCTCGACGGTGATCGTGGTGTCCGACACGTGCACGGTCACGGTCTGGCCTGCGTACGGGCGGCCGAGGGACACGACCTGCCGGCAGACCATGACCGTGCCGACCGCGCTGACCCGCCGCTGCACCCGCCAGCAACGCAAGCACAGCCCGGTATCTCTGCTCGACAACCGACAACTCCACCAGAGCCAATCCCGGCCTCCCCACACGCGCCGCAACGACGCGCACAGCAAAGCCGATCACGGCCACCGTCAACCATCAGCTGGGATCGAAGTGTCAAGCATCTACCGGGATCGGACACGCCGAATGTCCGACGGCGAGTTACAACGTTCTCTACGGATTCAAGGCGCCGCGCAAGCGCGGCGCGGCACCCGCCCGGCCCACGCGCCGCCGCTCCTGCCTACGTCCCGCTCCGGCGCCCGGCCCGCCCGGGTGCCGCGTGCGACAAGCGGCGGCAATGACCGTCAAAGACGATGCCTCCGGCGGGGGCGCTCCGACTCCGGGATGGATGGGGCGCCGTACGCGAGTGCCGGCCGAATGTGGCGCGCGGGGAGCTCCCATCCCGCCTGCCGTCGACCCAGGCAGAGCCGAGCAGACGCGGCCCCTGGCGTCCAGGTCGTTCGTACAGTGGCGCGCTCCACCTGGGCGCCAGGGCCCACGCCCGCTCCACGGTGTGTGGGTCGACGGCAGACGGGATGGGAGCTGGGGAAAGTGGTGGGTGCCCGTTTCAAGAGCCCGCACAGCTGTCAGTGCAGTCAAGTCCGACACCCCGCCCAGGCGAGTACCTCAAGCAGCCTTTTCCTGAGAGGCCAAGAACTCCGCAACCTGACGGTAGATGTTGTTGCAGGCCTCGATGAAGTCACGCGCGCCCTCCGAGCTCGCACCGAGTTCGTATATCTGGGCGCGAGCTCGGCGCAAGTCCACGAGAGCGCTGCCCGCTGATTGGGGTAGTCCAAGAGCCACGAGGCGACTGGCAACGTAGTCGACGTTCAGCGGTCCAATGTGCCCTCTTGCCCGACGCTTGAGTCCGAGAGCGAAGACAACGTCCTCAAGCTGTCGCTCAAGTGTCTGCCAAGCCTGCCGCACCGCTCCTTCTGGTTTGCTTCGAGCGGCGCTCAGCAGTTCATCGCGAAAGGGAAGAACTACGTCCGTGCTCGGGGCTGCACCCGCGACAGCAAGCTCGGACTCTTCCCGGGCTTGTGCAGCTTGCTCCGCGAACTCAGCTTCAGCTATGCCGCCCCTGAGGGAGCGGAGACGTTGGAACAGGTCCCGAGTCTCCGCTCGGAAGAACACGAGGACGAACAGCGTCACCGCAGGCCAGACCAGCACCTTGAGAAACTCAAGCACTAACTTAGCTATCTCCACAAAGACATCATGCCGACCCGTCGCAGGACGAGCGACTGCGCAGGCCAAGGGTGTGATCGCCGAACCTCGCTGGTCAGCGGGTACAGCAGGGAAGTACAGCAACCACAGTCGACCGTCTCCGGCCCCAGTCGACCGGCTGACCAGCCGGGCAGACCTCAACGACCGTCCCGCCCGTAGCTCGGGACGAAAGCGGTCGCTCCCTTGTACATCTCCAGTGTGTGACAGGCAGGTCAGGCAGCGTGAGGGTTACAGCCGCGAGCGGCAAGTCAAACTTGCACACGATGTTCCCTTTCGCCTAAAAAATCATCGGCTTTCCTGTAGCCTGCGAGGAAGATCGCTGGCGTAACGTCAAGTGCTAGCCAGCGAGGACGGGGGTTGAGTGGTGTCCGAAGAATCTGGCGTTATAGCTTCTCGCCAGTGGTCCCGGCTGCAATGGCGCAGGACTGCTCCCTCTCAAGTCGACTTCCCGCCCGTTCGCAACGGTATTGACTACCTCGTCAGCGTCGTGGAACACCTGAACGCCGACACAGGCCCCCGCGAACTCAAGTACGCCGTCCTGCACCTCCAGGCCGCCGCCGAGGTCCTACTGAAGTCGCGCCTGCTGCGGGAACACTGGAGCCTGGTGTTCAGCGACCCCGCCAGGGCCACGTCCGAGAAGTTCTCAGCCTCCGACTTCAACAGCTGCGGAACGGACGCCGCCGTGGAACGGCTGAAGAACATCTGCGGTCTTGACTTCAGCAAGAAGGACGTCGCGGCCCTCAAGGACCTTGGCAAGGACCGCAACGCTCTGCAGCACTACGGGCTAACCCACAGCGCAGAAGCCGTGGAGTCACGAGCCGGCGCGGTGCTCGACTTCCTACTCCGCTTCCTCGACGCCGAACTGCTACCGCTGCTCGACGCGCAGGAGCGCGACAGCATCAAGGAAGACATGTCGCGAGTGCGCAGCGGCCTGAACACCATCGAGGCGTTCGTCGTCGAACGCATGAACCGACTGCGCGGTAACGAACTCAAGGGAACGACTGACTCACTGCTGCCCTGCTCCGTGTGCGGGCAGTGGGCTCTCGCTGTCATTCAGAACGGTGCTCACTGCCACTTCTGCGGCGTCACGGAAAGCGCCGAGGCCCTGGCTCTGGTCTTCCAAGAGTTCGAGCCTGGACATCCGGCCAACGAATGCCCCCGGTGCTGCAACCCGACCCTGGCCTGCTTCGCCTTCATGGACGGCGCTGGCGAGGAGTTGTATTACTGCTTCACCTGCCAAGCCCGCTACAAATTGGAAGAATTGGCAAACTGCGGGGGGTGCGGATGCCTGTGGCCGTACGAAGGCGCCGATGATGGGACTGCACAGATGCTGTGCGGCGACTGTCGGCGCCGCATCGAGGACGAGGAACTGGCCAGCCGATGGTGATCCCCGTCCGGCTGTCCCAAGTGCAGCAAGCCCATGAAGTCCGCCAGCTTCCCTCTGTCCAGGTGGGAGGATGATGTCCGACGGACCTGCCTGACGCTATGGAAGTGCACCGGTCAGCATGTTCGGTGGGGCTGGGCCGATCGGCTGGATGAGCCTTTGGTGGTTTGCCCAGTGCCGGGACTGTTCACTGACACCCAACGCTGACATCAACGACCACGGACAACGGCGACAGGCAGCAACCACATGTGGCACGGGAGCACGAGGCAGGCCGCAAGCCAGGCGAAGGGGAGATCGAACTCCTAATGCGGCGCTCATCTCAGCATGACGGAACGGAGCCAGTCGGCGAGCGCGGAGAAGTCGGCGTCCACGAGGCCCTTGGTCGGGTCGACGCGATGGAGCAATGACGGCCCGAGGTGACTGGCATCGACCCACAGGCGGCCTATGGCGCTGATCTCGTCATCGACCCAGATGAACGGCTGGCCGTCTGCCCACTCGACAAGGTGCCGAGTCTTCCAGTGCAGGCCGCGAGGGCTTTCGTCGGCACAAGGGGCCGGCCACTCCACCACGGGCAGCCTCGGCAGTCCGATTCGTGGGGAGACAGCCTCGTTCGCCTCCTCCATCCAGGTCGTCGCCCACACGAGATGGCAGCCCAGGGCCGTGAGACGCGATCCGAGCCCAGGGTCGAGCCGCTCCAGTAGTGGGTTCCCCTGATCGGGAAACGTGGAGGAGTCGGCGGCAGCGGTCTGCGGGTAGCAGGACGATGAACCGAACGGGATGAGTGGACCGTCGACGTCGAGGAAGAGAAGGGGACGCTCGGTCGCGCTTGTCACGGCAGCAAGATAGCCCGGCTTGGCAAGCGGTTCCCTCGTTGCTGGGCCGTCTCTGGGCCGTCCGAGGCCGCTCGACAGTGGCCGACAACGACCGATGATGGCCGCTAAGGGCGGGATGATCAGCCCTCTCACCAGCAAAAACCCAGCTCACCAAGATTCCTGCCAAGACCCAGGGCAAGAAGAAGTAGCCCTTGTGATCAGGCCCCCGACCCGCGCGTATGGCGCGGATCGGGACTTCTTTCGCATCAACTTCACAGAGACGCAACTCGGTCCCGTCGCCTGGCCACTCGCCCCGATCAGAACTGAGCGGTTCGCGCTCTGTGAGCCCGAGGCTCGGGACCGTGCGGCGTTCACCCGAGCTGCTCGCCTCACCGGAGGTGCACACCTACCTCGGTGGCCCTGGACCGCGTGATGAGCTCGAACGCGAGGTGCCCGAAATATCCAAACGGCGGCCTAGCCTTTTCGTGATCGATCTCGACGGAGCGATGATCGGCACGGTCAAGCTCGATCGGCACGACGCGGAGACTCCGGGACGCATCCGTCCGGATGTCGGGAAGGCCGAACTCGGCTACTTGTTCCTGCCGGAGACGTGGGGACGCGGGTACGGTGCCGAAGCGTGCGCGGCGGCACTCGACTGGTTCGCCGACGCGCTTCCCGGCGAGCCGGTGGTGCTGCGCACCCAGACCGCCAACGAGCGCTCGATGCGCCTCGCGGCAAAGCCGGGGTTCACCGAGGTGGAGCGGTTCCAGGACTACGGCGCCGAGCAATGGTTCGGTGTGTGGTCCCCGGCCACACGGTCCGCTCGAGGCCCTGCGGCCTGGGCCGTCTCTGGGCCGTCAGCGTCGTGCCCCTCGGGGGCAGGTGCGCATGCTCCCCGATGCGCCGGAAGCTTATGGGACCTAGTCGGACTCACTGTCCGTGGTGCCTTCCTGAGGGTCAGCACATATCAGCCGGGCGGCGAAGATGATCGCCCCCAGGGACCCCCATGCCAGGCCGTGACGTAGCCACCTCATGCCGCCCTCCCAGTCTTCAGGAGGACCGAAGGCCAGCCAGAGGGCAACAGCGGCGCCGACCAGCACGATTGCTACGCCAGTCATGCGGCGTAATCCAGGAGTCATGCGCCCAGGATTTCCTGTGGCCCTCCAGCCCCACAATCGAAAAAGCGGCGAGTTCAGACGGCTCGCTCGCTGATCATCACTTGCCGGGAGCAGCCGGCCGACCGGTGGCCCGTCACGGGAGGTAGCCCACCGTTCGGGTGATTGCTCCGGCGACGGGCATCACCGGATATCCGGGCCGCCGGGCAGCCCGACATACTGCGTGAATGGATACACAGAAGACAATTCCCCCCTTGATTCACCAGACATGGAAGGACGCCGACCTCCCTCCGGCGTGGCAGAAGTGGGCCGAGTCCTGGCGGCTGCACCACCCCGGCTGGGGCTACCGGTTGTGGACGGACGCGGACAATCGCGCCTTTCTGCAGGAGCACTATCCGTGGTTCCTGCCGGTCTACGACGGCTACCCCGAACCGATCATGCGGGCCGACGCGATCCGCTATTTCCTGCTCGACCATTTCGGCGGCCTCTACGTGGATCTGGATTTCGAGTGCCTGAAACCGGTCACCGATCTCCTCGACGGGCGCGAACTCGTCCTCGGCTGCGAACCCGAGGCGCACACCCGCTTGTCGCTGGCCCGGCAGCGCGGATTCACCCGCATCGTCGGCAACGCGTTCATCGCCTCACGGCCGGGACACCCCTTCTGGGCGGCCCATGTGCACCGTCGGCTGGTCGGCGCCCACAAGCTGCCGGGCACGCTCGATGCGACCGGTCCGTTCTTCCTCACCAGGGCGGTCGACAGCGCCCCGGAGCCGGACTCGATCACGGTGGTCGGCCCGGAGGTCCTGTACCCGGAGGTGAGTCCGCACGCGACGGAGCTGTTCGGCCCGCAGGAGGCCGATTACGACCGTGCCTACGCCGTGCACCACTGGTCGGGCAGCTGGGCCTGCGACACCGCGAGCGCGCCGAGGGTCTCGGCGGGCAGACGGTTCCCGTTCTGGGTGAGCCAGGAGCGGCAGCCGGTCGCCGACGGTCTGCTCAATCTGGAGGCGCAGCGGCGCCGTTGGGCGTCGGGCGTGCCGACGCCGACCGTGTCCTGTCTGATGGTGACCAAGGACCGGTCGGCCACGGCACGCCGCGCGATCAGGTGCTTCACCGCTCAGACCTACCCGGACCTGGAGCTGGTCGTCCTGGAGGACGGCACGGATGACGCGCTCGAGCGGCACATCCGTGACCTGGGCGACCCGCGGATCCGCCATCACCGGCTCCCCCCGGAGCGACGGACCTTGGGGGAGCTGCGCAACGAGGCGGTGGACCGGGCCACCGGGGCGTACGTGTGCCAGTGGGACGACGACGACCTGTACGACCCGGAGCGGGTGGAGAGCCAGATGGCGGCGATCCTCGCGCTCGGTGCCGACGCGTGCTTCCTCGCCCGTGAGCGGCTGTGGTGGCCCGCCCGCCGCAAGCTGGCCATCTCCTGCGCGCGGGTCTGGGAAGGGTCGATGGTGTGCGCGAAGGGCCGGCTCCCGCGCTATCCGGCCGAGCGCCGTGGCGAGGACACCCCGGTGGCCGAGGAGATCGTCCGAAGCTGCCGGGTCGTCTCGATCGACGCGCCCGACCTGTACACCTACGTGTGCCACGGGAACAACACCTTCGACGAGTCGCATTTCGCGGAGCACTTCGAGGTGGCGACCCAGGCATGGGCCGAACCCGGCGCCTACGTCGGGCAGTTGCTCGCCATGGCGGCCCGGCTGCCGCTCGAGCCGGCAGACATCGCGCACGCCGAGACCGAGACCGAGGCCGGGACCGAGACCGAGGCCGAGACCGGGACCGGGAATGAGGCCGCCGCCGCGCGCACGTACGAGCGGAAGCCGCGGCCGGCCCCCGAGCCCGCCCCGGCGCCGGCGAGCGAGCGGCCCCCGGTGCTGGTGCTCACGCCGCTCAAGGACGCGGCCGCGTTCCTGCCGGGCTATCTGGACCGCCTGCGCACGCTGGACTACCCGCGCGAGGCGATCTCGCTGGGCCTGCTGGAGGGCGACAGCAGGGACTCGACCCCGGAACTGCTCCGGCAGGTCCTGCCCGGCATCGAGTCGGAGTTCCGGCGGGTGACCCTCGTGCACCGTGACTTCGGCCTCCAGCTGGCCGGACCCCGCTGGGCGCCGGGCATCCAGCGCAGGCGCCGGGCGGTGCTGGCCAAGGTGCGCAACCATCTGCTCGCCCGGGCCCTGGCCGACGAGGAGTGGGTGCTGTGGCTCGACGTCGATGTCACCGGCTACCCGGCGGACCTCGTCCAGCGCCTGCTCGGCGCCCGCAAGGACATCGTCGTCCCGCACTGCGCCACCGCGCCCGGCGGGCCGACGTACGACCTCAACACCTTCGTCCTCAAGCCCGGAGCCGGCAGGCTCAACTGGGACCAGTGGCTGCGCGACGGCATCCTTCAGCCTCCCCGGGGTTTCGGCCGGACGTACCTCGACGAGTTGCGCGGACGCGGACTCGTCCGCGTCGACTCGGTCGGCGGCACCGCGTTGCTCGTCCGTGCGGAGTTGCACCGCGACGGCCTCACCTTCCCGTCCTTCCCCTACCGGCAGGTCATCGAGACCGAGGGGCTGGCCGCGATGGCCCTGGACATGGGAACCGCCTGCTGGGCGCTGCCCGATCTGGAAGTGGTGCATCCGCACCACGGCGCACCACAGCCGGAGGCCGCCACTCCGACCGTCACGCACGGTAGGTAATCGTGTTGCCGCATTGAGTGACCGAATTTACGGTGGCTTTACTGCCCGCGCCGCGCCGTACACCGGCGTTCCGGGGCAGCTCCCCCGCACCCAAAGGAAAGGTGCCACCGTGAAATCCCGTGTCATGACCTCACTTGCGCTGCCTGCCGCGCTGGCCACGGCCGGACTGCTCAGCACCGCGGAGGCGGCCTACGCCGCCATCGCTCCGGACACCCAGGCGGCGACGGCGACGTACGGGTACCCAGCACACCCGGTGAGCGGTGACGTCACCCTCACGCCCGGGACCAGTCACCCCTGCGAGCCGATAGGCAACGTCACGATCACCGACTACGGGCACTGCTGCCCGCCCGTCAGCAACATCACCATCACCGACTACGGGCACTGCTGCAACGTCGGCAACGTCACCATGCCCGACTACGGATGGTTCTGCCGGGTCGATGACGACCCCGGGCGCGAGCACGGGATCGGCCACCACCGCGAGTACGGGGACGACGCCTACGGCCCCCAGCGCGGGGAGCGCGCGCACAGCTAGCACGGGGTCGGTCGCTGCGCCCGGCCGTGGGCCGCGGATGTGGCCCCGGGGGGACGGCCGGCGCCCGGCGCACCGGATTCCGGCCCGCCCGATCACCACTCACCCGCCCGTGCCCGTCCCGAACCGAAAGACCGAGCATGCGCCACAATCCCGAGCCCGTGGTTTCGGTGGTCATCCCCTGCCATGACTACGCCCGCTATCTGCCCGAGGCCGTGTCCAGCGTCCTCGCCCAGACCTTCCAGGACTGGGAACTCCTCGTCGTCGACGACGGCAGCACCGACAACACCGTCGAGGTGACCCGGTCCCTGATCGCCCGCCACCCCGACCGGCGCATCAGGCTCGTCCAGCGGGCGAACGGCGGCGTCTCGGCCGCCCGCAACACCGGGATCGACGCGGCCACCGGCCGCTACGTCCTTCCGCTGGACGCCGACGACGTGATCGCTCCCACGATGCTCGAGAAGACCGTCGCGGTCCTGGACGGCAACCCCGGCATCGCGATCGCCTCCACTGACGTGTTCACCTTCACCGACGACGATCTGCCCCCGCAGGCGATGTCCCTCCCCGCCTACAGCCGCGAACTGATGCTCCAGCGGCTGATCATGTTCTACTGCTCGCTGTACCGCCGGGAGGTGTGGCGGACCGTGGGCGGTTACGACGAGAGCATGCGGGCCGGAGAGGACTGGGACTTCTGGGTCGGCTGCGTCGAGCACGGCTTCGACGCCCACCACATCCATGAGCCGCTGTTCGGAGCGCGCAACAAGGACACGGGACTGCACGTGGAGGCCGCCGAGAACGACCTGGCCATCCGGGCGCGGATCGTGGCCAACCACCCGGGCCTGTTCAAGCCGATCACCCGTGGCTGGGCGGGGGCCGTCCTCAGCCAGAAGGCGGAAGCCTGCCTGCGGGACGACGACCACGTGCCCGACGACATCCTCACCCGGGCCGCCGAGATGGATCAGTTCCTCACCGCGGTGATGGCCCTGCAGCGCACGGCACGGGTTCAGCACTACCACATCCAGCGGCTGAAAGAGGAACTGGCGGCTCACCGCCGCGCGGCCGGCTCCCCCGTCGAGGAGAAGGACCCGGCCCCGACGGCGGTTCCCACCGTTTAGTCGTCCGCGTCAGCCCTCCGCGGCAGCCCTACGCCGCGGGCCAGTCGTCGGGGCCGCCGCCCTGCCAGTCGATCAGGTTCGGGTCGTCGATGGGGGCGGCTTCGTCCGTCAGGCCCGCGCGGGTCAGGAGGCGGCGGAGTTCGTCCGGGGTGACCACGACTCCCACGTCCTTGCCGTCGACCCGTACGCGACGGCGGCCGTCGAGGGGTTCCTCGACGACCACGCGGGGGCGGGCGGGGGTCTCATCGTTCATACGACCAGATTCGCCGCAGTGGCCGCCGCCCGCACCTTGGAGATGACGACCGGGGCCCGGGACCGAATCACCGGTCCCGGGCCCCGGTCGTTCGTGGCCGCGCCGCCGCGTCAGCCGCAGTTGCCGCCGCACGAGCAGGAGCCGCCGGACTGGCAGCCGCAGCCGCAGCCCGAGCCGCAGCCGCAGGCGCCGACGGGGTGGGTGGGGTGGGGTTCGGGACGGGTGATGTCCGCCATGAGTCGTCTCCTCGGGAGGGAACACCTGCTGCTCATGGTCCCGGTCCACGGCCCGCCCACAGGGGCGCATCGACGGCGCGCGGAGGCACGCCGCCGTGATGCCGCCACGCCCGCCTCAGGCTTCCTGGCTGGTCGACGCGCCGATCTCGTCCGCGTGCTCACCGGTGACCAGGTAGATGACGCGCTTGGCCACCGACACCGCGTGGTCCGCGAACCGCTCGTAGTAGCGGCCCAGCAGGGTGACGTCGACGGCCGTCTCGATGCCGTGCTTCCAGCGGTCGTCCATCAGGTGCTGGAAGAGGGTGCGGTGCAGCAGGTCCATCGCGTCGTCGTCCTGCTCCAGCTGCGCGGCGAGGTCGACGTCCTTGGTGACGATGACCTCGGCCGCCTTCGCCATCAGCCGCTGCGCCAGCTGGCCCATCTCCAGGATGGTGGCGTGCAGGTCGTGCGGTACGGCGTTGTCCGGGAAGCGGAGCCGGGTGAGCTTGGCGACGTGCTGCGCCAGGTCACCGGAGCGTTCGAGGTCGGCGCTCATGCGCAGGCTGGTGACGACGATCCGCAGATCGGTGGCGACCGGCTGCTGCCGGGCGAGCAGCGCTATCGCGCGGTTCTCCAGGTCGCGCTGGAGGTCGTCGACCTTCTCATCGGCGGCTATGACGCTCTCGGCGAGCTTCAGGTCCGCGTCCAGGATGGATGTGGTGGCGCGGCCGATGGCGGAACCGACGAGCCGGGCCATGTCGACCAGGCCCTCCCCGATCGAATCCAGCTCCTCGTGGTACGCGTCGCGCATCACTGACCTTCTCTCACTGACTCTCGCTGACGGATCTTCGTGGACTCGTGTGACCCACCCTGCCACGTTCGGATCGGAACGCGTCCGGCTCGGCGCCCCTCGGTTAACCGCCCCGGACGTCGAGGTGAACTCTCGGCAACGTCCCCCACGCCACCCCGTGCGGCGGCCGGTCGCCGCGGCGCCGGGGGTGAACCGGCGCCAACCCACCGGTGAACTCTCGGCAACGTCTGTTCGAGGGATCCCGTGCGGGGCTGTGGAGGCCGCTCCCCGCCCGCATAACCTTGGACGCATGAACGTGAACGCGGCGATCGCCGCAGTGGCGGCGCTCGCCGGGTTGTGCACCGGTGTCATCGCCATGCTGGCGTTCCGCTGGAGCGAGCGCGAACAGGCGAAGCCTACGCGCTCATCGCTGCACACCGATGCCGCCCTGCCGCCCGGCGTGGACACCGTGCTCTCGGTACTGCGTTCCTCGGCCGTCGTCCTCGACGAGGCGGACGCCGTCGTCAAGGCCAGCTCGGCCGCGTACGCGCTGGGCCTGGTGCGCGGCGGCAAGCTCGCCGTCGAACCCATGCTGGCCATGGCCCGCGACACCCGGCGGGACGGCGAGATCCGGCAGATCGAGCTGGACCTGCCGCGGCGCGGCACCGGCCGGGGCGACGCCCTCGCCGTGTCCGCCAGAGTGGCTCCGCTCGGCTCCCGGCTGGTCCTGCTGCTGGTCGAGGACCTCACCGAGGCCCGCCGGATCGAGGCCGTACGGCGCGACTTCGTCGCGAACGTCAGCCATGAGCTGAAGACCCCGGTCGGCGCGCTCTCCCTGCTCTCCGAGGCCGTCATGGACGCGTCGGACGACCCGGAGGCGGTCAGCCGCTTCGCGGGCCGGATGCAGGTCGAGGCGACCCGGCTGTCCAGCCTCGTCCAGGAGCTCATCGACCTCTCCCGGGTCCAGAACGACGACCCGCTGGAGGACGCCGAGCCGGTCCGGGTGGACGAGCTGGTCGCCGAGGCCATCGACCGCTGCCGCCACCAGGCGGGCACCAAGCAGATCACGATGGCCGCCGGCGGCACCGCCGATCTGCGGGTGTGGGGCAACCGCGGCCAGCTGGCCGCCGCCCTCGGCAACCTCGTCGAGAACGCGGTCAACTACAGCCCGGCCCGCACCCGCGTCGGCATCGCGGCCCGCCGCATCCCCGCGACGGGCGGCGATCTGATCGAGGTCGCCGTCACCGACCAGGGCATCGGCATCTCGGAGAAGGACCGCGAGCGGATCTTCGAGCGGTTCTACCGGGTCGACCCGGCCCGCTCGCGGCAGACCGGCGGGACCGGCCTCGGTCTCGCCATCGTCAAGCACGTGGCCGCCTCGCACGGCGGGGAGGTCACGGTGTGGAGCGCCGAGGGACAGGGCTCCACGTTCACCCTGAGGCTCCCGGAGGCCGGTGCGGCGCGGGACCGGGATAGCTCGGCCGGCGGGCCGCGCGAGCCGTACGATTCAGGATCCGACCTCGATGGGGAGGACGGCGACCGACCGTACGAGACCTTCACCAACGATCAACTTTCTGCCCCGGAGGTCCTTCCGTGACCCGAGTTCTGGTCGTCGAGGACGAGGAATCGTTCAGCGACGCGCTGTCGTACATGCTCCGCAAGGAGGGATTCGAGGTCGCCATCGCGGCAACGGGACCCGAGGGGCTCGACGAGTTCGAGCGGAACGGCGCCGATCTGGTGCTGCTCGACCTGATGCTGCCGGGACTGCCCGGTACGGAGGTGTGCCGCCAGCTGCGCGGCCGCTCCAACGTCCCGGTGATCATGGTCACCGCCAAGGACAGCGAGATCGACAAGGTCGTCGGCCTGGAAATAGGTGCCGACGACTACGTGACCAAGCCCTTCTCGTCGCGTGAGCTGGTGGCCCGGATCCGGGCCGTCCTGCGCCGCCGCGGCGAGCCGGAGGAGGTCACGCCCGCGGCCCTGGAGGCGGGCCCGGTCCGGATGGACGTGGACCGGCACGTGGTCACGGTCGGCGGCGGCAAGGTGGACCTCCCGCTGAAGGAGTTCGACCTGCTGGAGATGCTGCTGCGCAACGCGGGCCGGGTGCTGACCCGGATGCAGCTGATCGACCGGGTGTGGGGCGCGGACTACGTGGGCGATACGAAGACCCTCGACGTCCACGTCAAGCGGCTGCGAGCCAAGATCGAGCCCGATCCGGGTGCGCCGCGCTACCTGGTGACGGTGCGCGGCCTGGGCTACAAGTTCGAACCGTAAACCGAACGGGCCTCGGGCCGGGGTTCGCCGGACGGAGTCCGGCGCAGCGCGCCGAAGCCCGTGACAAGTCCGAGCCGTGAACTCACGGCTCGCAACACCACGCGAGGGCGGCCCCGGAACTCCGGGGCCGCCCTCGCGTGTGGTCAGCGTGTGCTCAGCGCGTGCTCAGTGGTTCGGCGTCGGCTCGCCGGAGGCGATGCCGTTGCTCTGGCCGCCGCCCGGCTTGTTGCTCGCCGCGCCGGAGGCGCCGTCCGACGGCTTGCCGCTCGGCTGCTGGTCGCCCGGCTTCGCCGTCTGGCTGCCGGAGGGCGTACCGCCCGGCGTCGCCGGCGAGGACGGGGCCGGCACCTTGGACGGGCCCCAGCCCTCGAAGTAGCTCGTCGCGGGCACGACGAAGGCCGTGATCGGCACGTCGCCGGTCGAGCTGAGGTCGAAGACGACCCGCTGGGCGTCGCCGTCCTTGGCGGCCTCGCGGCCGTCGGTGAGGACGGCGGAGGCGTTGCCCTTGCCGCCGAGGATGACGGAGCCGCCGGCCGGGACGACGACCTTGCCCGCGGCCTTGCCGGCCGGGTGCAGCTTCGCCTTCGCACCGTGCGCGTCGGGCAGCGTGATGGCGGTGAGCGTCTCGTCCCGGTCGCCGTTGTTGAAGATCCGGGCCGTGACGACGGCCGGGCCCTTCGCCGTCCGGTCCGGCTGGGTCACCACGCTGGCGTTCTGGATCTTGATATCGCCGACGGACGTCGCGGCGTTGTCGGGCTTGACCTCCAGCGTCTGCGCGTCGTTCCCGGCTCCACAGGCGGAGAGCGGGGCGACCGAGACCACGATGGCGGCTGCGGCGAGGGCGCCGCGTCGAAGGCTGCTGCTCACGGCGGCGGCATCTCCTAGGACGAGGTAAAAGTTGGATCAGCGCGCTTAGGTTACCGATCCGCCCTTCTGGCCCCGCACCCGACCCGCCTCCTGGGGGCGCAGCCGCCCCGTGCGCCCCTCACCGCGCTTCCGCGACGACCCTCCCGACCACCCTGAATATCGGTTCGGTGACAGATCGGGGAGATTATCGGTAAGGAATCCGTGGACGTCCGGAGAATTGATCACGCACTTGACCACGGATGTCTCACAGACATGATCAGCACGGCCGTGATCAATTCGGGAATCGGGGCCGGATCTGTCGCTCCTCGGCCGAACGGAGTAGCGGAAGTCCATCGACCGGACTCCGGCAAAACGGGACGTACGGCCACCCGCATGATGTTCTCGGGGCACGTAACGGGCCGGTTTCGCGCCGCCCGGACAACCGCTCCCACCTGCGAATACCCGGTTCCGCCCACCGTGCCCAGCACGTCCCAGCCGCTGTTGTCAAGCCCCGAGATATGCCCTGACCTGCGAAAACGCCATTCAGAAGAAGGCGTTCACGTGTTACCCTGGATAGCCACGGAAGGGGTACCTGTCACATGACGTTCAAGGTAGGCGACACCGTGGTCTATCCCCATCACGGGGCCGCGCTGATCGAGGCCATCGAAACTCGTCAGATCAAAGGCGTGGACAAGACCTACTTGGTGCTGAAGGTCGCTCAGGGTGACCTGACGGTTCGTGTACCGGCGGACAATGCGGAGTTCGTCGGTGTGCGTGATGTGGTCGGCCAGGACGGGCTGGACCGAGTCTTCGAGGTGCTGCGTGCACCGTACGCGGAAGAGCCCACGAACTGGTCCCGTCGCTACAAGGCAAATCTCGAGAAGCTCGCCTCCGGTGATGTGATCAAGGTTGCCGAGGTCGTGCGTGATCTGTGGCGCCGAGAGCGGGAGCGCGGACTGTCCGCCGGCGAGAAGCGCATGCTCGCCAAGGCGCGCCAGATCCTCGTGAGCGAGCTCGCCCTCGCCGAGAGCACCAACGAGGACAAGGCCGAGGCCCTGCTGGATGAGGTACTCGCGTCCTGACGCATAGATGCCGCGGTGCCCGAGTGATTCAGACCTGCTCCCTGTAAGTCTGTTCGCCGGGCGCTGCGGCATGTTCGCACACAGGCACCTCAGCCCACCACATCGAAGCCCATGGCGCAAGACCGTTTGTGGTGTCGCTGTTGTGGTGCAAAGTGTGCCGGGCCCGGGCAGCTGGCTCGACCAGTCGTCACGGAAGGGGCCGGTCGGGGCATCGCGCCCGGCACGCTGTGGCCATACCCATTTCGGCCGAGGAAGCAAACCTGAACGCCAACGCAATGTCCGTAACCCCGCCTGCCGGTGACCCCGAGCGTCCCGCCCGCACCGCCGCCGTGATCCCCGCGGCGGGTCGTGGCGTGCGGCTGGGCCCGGGCGCCCCCAAGGCGCTGCGCCCGCTGAGCGGTACGCCGATGCTCGTCCACGCCGTTCGGGCGATGGCCGGATCCCGCGCCGTTTCCCTGGTGGTCGTGGTCGCCCCGCCGGACGGTGCCGACGAGGTCCGCAGGCTGCTCGACGCGTACCCGCTCACCGGGACCACGGAGGTCGTCGTCGTCCCCGGCGGTGAGACCCGCCAGGAGTCGGTGCGCCTGGGCCTGGCCGCCGTCCCCGACACCGTCACGACGGTGCTGGTGCACGACGCGGCGCGCCCGCTCGTCCCCGTGGACACCGTGGACGCGGTCGTCGCCGCCGTACGGGACGGGTCGCCCGCCGTCGTCCCGGCCCTGCCGGTCACCGACACCGTCAAGCGGGTCGAGCCGCGCACCGGCGACCGGGCCGGAGAGCCCGAGCCGGTGGTCGGCACCCCCGAGCGCGCCCTGCTGCGCGCCGTGCAGACCCCGCAGGGCTTCGACCGGGCCACGCTGGCCGCCGCGCACGAGAAGATCGTCCTGGAGGGCGACGGCGCGACGGACGACGCGGGCATGGTCGAGCGGATGGGCGTCGAGGTCGTGGTCGTGCCCGGCCACGAGGAGGCGTTCAAGGTGACCCGGCCCCTGGATCTGGTGCTGGCCGAGGCGGTCCTCGCGCGCAGGAGGGCGAACGATGGCTTCTGACGCTCAGGCGGCGCTCCCCCTGGTGGGCATCGGCACGGATGTGCACGCGTTCGAGGAGGGCCGCGAGCTGTGGTGCGCCGGTCTGCTGTGGGAGGGCGAGGCGTACGGCCTGGCCGGGCACTCCGACGGCGACGTGGCCGCTCACGCCGCCTGTGACGCGCTCTTCTCCGCCGCGGGCCTCGGCGACCTCGGCGCCCACTTCGGCACCGACCGCCCCGAGTGGTCCGGCGCGTCCGGGGTGACGCTGCTGGCGGAGGCGGCCCGGATCGTGCGGGCGGCCGGTTTCGAGATCGGCAATGTGGCGATCCAGGTGATCGGCGTCCGCCCCAAGATCGGCAAGCGCCGCGACGAGGCGGTGAAGGCGCTCTCGTCGGCGATCGACGCCCCGGTCTCGGTCTCCGGTACGACGACGGACGGGCTGGGCCTGACCGGCCGGGCCGAGGGCCTGGCGGCGGTGGCGACCGCCCTGGTGGTGCGGCGCTGAGTTCTCCGCTGTACGGGCGGTCGGGCTGGGCCTGACCGGCCGGGCCGAGGGCCTGGCGGCGGTGGCGACCGCGCTGGTGGTGCGGGGCTGACGCGCTGGTGGTGCGGCGCTGGTTCTCCGCCGTACGGGCCGTTCCGCGCCCGGAACCGAAATGCCCTGACGGTGTGTGGGGTACGGATCGGGTAACCCGTACCCCATCCGTACCACCGCTCAGCCGCACCACCGCCCGGCTGGCGCGAGGAAAGGAAGCACCCCGTGGCCACCACACTCTCCGACGACCTCAAGCGCGTCCTCGACACCCGGGTCTTCGTCATCATCGGCACCACCCAGCCCGACGGCAGCCCTCAGCTGTCACCGGTGTGGGTGAAGCGCGACGGCGACGAGCTGCTGTTCTCGACCACCATGGGCCGGCGGAAGCAGAAGAACATCGAGCGCGACCCCCGCGTCACGGTCCTGGTCCAGCCCGCGGACTCGCCGTACACGTACGCCGAGATCCGCGGCACGGCGAGCTACACCACCGAGGGCGGCCAGGACCTGATCGACGAGCTGTCGCTGAAGTACGCGGGCAAGAAGTACGCCGAGTTCAACCCGGCCGCCGACCAGGACAGCGAGCGCATCGTCGTACGGATCGCTCCCCGCAAGGTCGTCGGCAGCCTCTGAGGAGACGTGCCACGGAGAAGCAAGCGTCACGGAGAAGTGTCACGCTTCTGTGTCCCTGCGGCCGACGGGTCGCGGGGCACTGCCGGGTTCCGACTACCCTTGACGCGTGACTATTCGCCTGTACGACACCGGTGCCCGGCAGATCCGTGACTTCTCCCCGCTCACGCCGGGCTGCGTCTCGATCTACCTGTGCGGCGCGACCGTGCAGGCTGCCCCGCACATCGGGCACATCAGGTCGGGGCTCAACTTCGACATCATGCGCCGCTGGTTCGCGCACCGCGGCTACGACGTCACGTTTGTCCGTAATGTCACGGACATCGACGACAAGATCATCGCCAAGTCGGCCGAGCAGGGCCGCCCGTGGTGGTCGATCGGCTACGCGAACGAGCGCGCCTTCACCACCGCGTACGACGTCCTCGGCTGCCTGCCGCCGACCTATGAGCCGCGGGCGACCGGTCACATCCCCGAGATGATCGAGATGATGCGGGGCCTGATCGACCGGGGTCACGCGTACGCGGCCGAGGGCAACGTCTACTTCGACGTGCGCTCGTACCCCGAGTACCTCCGGCTCTCCAACCAGGATCTGGACGGGCTGCGCCAGCCCAGCGGCGAGGGCGAGACCGGCAAGCGCGATCCGCGCGACTTCGCCATGTGGAAGGCGGCCAAGCCCGGCGAGCCGAGCTGGGAGACCCCCTGGGGGCGCGGCCGCCCCGGCTGGCACCTGGAGTGCTCGGCGATGGCGCACAAGTACCTGGGCAGCGCCTTCGACATCCACGGCGGCGGCGTCGACCTGATCTTCCCGCACCACGAGAACGAGATCGCGCAGGCCAAGGGGTTCGGCGACGACTTCGCCACGTACTGGGCGCACAACGCGTGGGTCACCATGAGCGGCGAGAAGATGAGCAAGTCGCTCGGCAACTCGGTGCTGGTCTCGGAGATGGTCAAGCGCTGGCGCCCCATCGTGCTCCGCTACTACCTGGGCACCCCGCACTACCGCTCCATGATCGAGTACAGCGAGGAGGCGCTGCGCGAGGCGGAGTCCGCCTTCGCGCGCATCGAGGGCTTCATCCAGCGGGTCGTGGAGAAGGCCGGGCACGTCGAGCCGGCGGCCGATGTGCCGCCCGCCTTCGCGGAGGCGATGGACGACGACCTCGGGGTGCCGCAGGCGCTCGCGGTCGTCCACACCACCGTCCGCCAGGGCAACTCCGCGCTCACCGCCGACGACAAGGAGGCGGCCGTCGCGCGGCTGGCCGAGCTGCGCGCCATGCTCGGCGTGCTGGGCCTGGACCCGCTCGACGAGCACTGGTCGGGCGGTTCGGACCGGGGCGAGGATCTGCACGGCGTGGTCGACTCGCTCGTGCGGCTGGTCCTGGAGCAGCGGCAGGCCGCGCGGGGCCGCAAGGACTACGCGACGGCGGACGCCATCCGCGACCAGCTGCAGCAGTCCGGGCTGGTCATCGAGGACACCCCGTCCGGCCCGCGCTGGGAGCTGGGCACCCGCTGACCTCGTCCTTTGTGGACACTTGTGCCGTCCGCCGAGCCGGGCGGCACACTGGTGACCGAATATGTGACCGTAGACCATAGACGCGTGTGGCGTTCGACGTTTGCCGTTTGCCGAGCAGCGCTGAGCAGTGAAGAGATAGGTGACATTCATGGCCGGCAACAGCCAGCGCAGGAACCGCCGTACCAGCAACAAGAAGGGCGCGACGGTCGGCAGCGGCGGCAAGCGGCGCCGGGGCCTGGAGGGCAAGGGCCCGACCCCGCCCGCCGAGGCGCGCAAGGGACACGCCAAGCAGCGCATCGCCAATGCCCGTACCCGGCAGGCCGCCAAGCGCCCGGTCCCGCGCCGCGGCGGCGCCAAGGGCACGAACGAGCTGGTGGTGGGCCGTAACCCGGTGGTCGAGGCGCTGCGCGAGGGCGTCCCGGCGAACACGCTGTACGTGCAGCAGTTCATCGACAGCGACGACCGGGTGCGCGAGGCGCTGAAGATCGCCACCGACCGCGGTGGCATCCACCTCATGGAGGCCCCGAAGGCCGAGCTGGACCGGATGACGAACGGGCTCAACCACCAGGGCCTCGTCCTCCAGGTCCCGCCGTACGACTACGCCCACCCCGAGGACCTGAGCGCGGCCGCCTTCGACGAGGGCGAGGACCCGCTGATCGTCGCCCTCGACGGCGTCACCGACCCGCGCAACCTGGGCGCCGTGGTGCGGTCCGTCTCCGCCTTCGGCGGCCACGGCGTGGTCGTACCGGAGCGGCGCGCGGCCGGGATGACCGCCGGCGCCTGGAAGACCTCCGCCGGCACCGCCGCCCGCACCCCGGTGGCGCGCGCCACCAACCTGACCCGGGCGCTGGAGTCCTACCAGAAGGCGGGCCTCACGGTCGTCGGCCTCGCGGCGGACGGCGAGACGGAGCTGCAGGACCTGGAGGCGCTGGACGGCCCGGTCGTGATCGTCGTCGGCAGCGAGGGCAAGGGCCTGTCCCGACTGGTCGGCGAGACCTGCGACTTCCGGGTCCGCATCCCGATGCCGGGCGGCGCGGAGTCGCTCAACGCGGGTGTCGCGGCGGGCGTGGTGCTGTACGAGGCGTCGCGGCGCCGGTCGTAACGGCGTGGCCGGCCTCGCCCCGCCCGTTCCGCTGTGATCGGGCGGGTGTGAGGCGTACGCCGGGCGGGGAGGGGCGTGCGTCGGGCGGTGTGAGGCGTACGCCGGGCGAGGCGTACGTCCCCACCAGCCCCCACTCCGGACGATCTTGACGGTCCCCCGACAGATCACACCGTCCCCGGCAGTGTCTTTCCCGCCGGTCACTCGGTTAGTTGAGCGTGGAGACCAGAAAATTCCGCACGCCCCTGGCGGGACGCGCGCCGGGATTCGACGACGAACCGCAGCTGACCATGGCCAAGGTGCCGTGTGATCCTGCGAAGGTCGCCGTCAATCCCCCCAGCTTCCGGGTGCAGCTCGCCTCCCCGGTCGTGAGCAGCGCGCTGGCGGACACGGCCCGGCACGCCGGTATCGGGACCGGGGCCGTGCCCCGGCGCCGCCCGCCCGTGGTGTGGAGCGGCCGCACCCGGCCCGGCGGGGACACGGCGGCGACCCGACTGCTGCAGGCCGTGCGGTACTCCGAAACCGTGGACGGCCCCGAGGACGTGGGCACCACGCAGGTGCTGCCGCGGGTCACCTTCGACGACGGCCCGCCCACGGTCATCGGGCCGCGCAGCCCGCGCCGGGACCCGGCGCCGGAGACCGGACGGCCGCCGAGGCCGGGGGAGACCGGACGGCCGCCGAGGCCGCGGGAGTCGGACGCCACGCACCGCACCGGCCCGACGCCACGCGTCCCCCGGCCCCACGCGGCCCAGCCGGCCCGCCGGATGCCGCAGCCGGCCCACCGAACTCCCCACCCCCACCGGACCCCCCAGGTCCCGCGCCCCCGGCGCCCCTCCGAGCAGGTGCGGCACGCGTACTACCCCGACCGCCGGATGAACCTGGGCGTCGTCCTCCTCCCGCTCCGTGTCTTCCTCGGCTTCATCTCCGTCTACGCGGGCATGGGCAAGCTCTCCGACCCGGTCTACTTCGACGGCGGCGAGCGCGGCTCGATGGTCACCTGGCTGCAGTCCCTGCACCCCTGGCCGATCGCCGAGCCGCTGCGCGACCTCGCCCTGGAACATCCGGTGGGCGCCGGGCTGACCGTGGCGTTCCTGCAGATCGTGGTCGGCGTGCTCACCGTCCTCGGGCTGTGGCAGCGGCTCGCGGCCTGCGTCGGCGCGGTGCTGTCCGCCGCGCTGATCCTCACCGTGAGCTGGCGCACCGTACCCGTCTACGACGCGCCCGACATCATCTACCTCGCCGCCTGGAGTCCGCTGATCATCGCGGGCGCCCCCGTCTACTCGGCCGACGCCCGCCTCGCGGGCGAGGCCTGGCGGCGGCTCGGCCCGCGCGTCGAACTCTGGGCGCTGCGGCGGCGGGTGCTGCGCCGGGGCACCGTCATGGCGATGGTGGTGGCCGGTCTCACCCTGCTGCTCGGCTCGATGATCGGCGGCGCCGTACGGTCCTCGGAGACGGTGCGCGCGCCCGAGCCGCGCGAGGTGCCGAGGAACAGCCTCCCCGGCTCGCCGCTGCCCCGGAAGCCCGAGACCAGCCCGCGCGGCGGGGTGGGCGGCGCGGTGGACACCCCCGGAACCCCCTCGCACCGCGCCCCGTTGGGCCGTCCGACCCACTCCGCCTCCCCGTCGGCCTCCGCCACCTCCGGCAGCCCCAGCGCGACGGGCCCGGCGAGCGGCTCCGGCAGCCCCGGTGAGTCGAGGCGCGGCCACCGTACGGCCCCCCGTACCCCGAACCGGCCCGCCGCCCCGATGACGACCCCGGGCGGCCCGGACCTCGACGGCACGGGCGTCGGCCTGGGCGGTACGAGTTCGGAGGGTGGCGGTCTGGGCGGTGGCGCCCCGGCGGCCGACTCCTACGACGAGGGCGAACCGGCCCAGGAGGAGGCGGCGTTGGGCGGCCTCCTCGGCTGACGGCCGTACGCTGCGTACGCGAAAGGGCCCTCCGCGCGGAGGGCCCTTTCCCGTACGTGACGTACGGGGGCTCAATCGTGCAGCGGCTTGACCGGTGTTGATTCCAGCGAGCCGCGACCGGTCGGGGGAGGGCCGGCGGAGAGTTCCTTGGCGGCCTCGGTGAGGTCCTTGGCGGTGTCGATGGCCCGCCAGTACGCCCCGTGGGGCAGCGGAAACCCGGCCAGCCGCCGCTCCCGGGCGAGCCGCGGGAACGTCGTCCGCTCATGGTCGCCGCGCCCCGGCAGCAGTCCGGTGAAGGTGGCGGAGAAGACGTACACGCCCGCGTTGATGAGGTACGGGGAGGGCGGCGACTCGATGAAGTCGAGGACGTGACCGAACTCGTCCGTCTCCACCGCCCCCCAGGGGATGCGCGGCCGGGCCAGCGCGAGCGTCGCGACGGCGTCGCGCTCATGGTGGAAGTCGGCCATCTCGCGCAGCGAGAAGCGGGTCCAGATGTCGCCGTTGGTGGCGTACCAGGGCTGATCGGGGTGAGGGAGCCGGGCGGCGGCGAACTTCAGGCCACCGCCGCGGCCGAGCGGTTCCTTCTCGACGACGGTCGTGACGCGCAGCGGCAGCTCCGCCGACTCCAGCCAGTCCTGGAGGACGGCGGCGAGATGGCCGCAGGAGACGACGGCGTCGGTGACCCCCTCGGCGGCCAGCCAGGCCAGCTGATGGCCGATGATCGGGGTCCCGGTGCCCGGGATCTCGACCATCGGCTTGGGGCGGTCGTCGGTGTACGGACGCAGCCGCGAGCCCTGGCCTCCGGCCAGGACGACGGCCTGTGTGGGGCGCGGGGGGTGCGGGTGGTGAGCGTGGTGCCCCGGCCTGTGGAGGTCATCGGTCATGGATCGCACCATATGCGGTGGCGCGGTGACCGCACGGGGAGTGGAGCCGGGTGTGGCCGGCGGAGGTGTGGTGCGCGGTGATCCGGTGCCCGGCGGTCTGGTCAGCGGTACGCCTGGGTGATGCCGGACGCGAACGAGGTGTCGCAGACGGGACGGGCGTACGCCTGCGCCTGCTTCGTCCCCCCGTACTTGGCGACCGCGGCGCGGCCGAGCGCACGGGCGATGTCCGCGCAGTGCCTGGCCAGCGAGGGCCGTTCGTTCGTGGCGACCTGGAGGTGGGTGAGGGCCACCGCCGGGTCCTTCTCCTGCAACTCCGCGAGCAGCCGGTCGCGCAGCAGCTCGTGCGGGGCGCGGTGGACGGCGCGGGTGGAGGCGCGGTCGGAGGAGGCGGTGAGGATCTGCGACTCGGCGCTCGGCGAGGCCCACGGGACGCGGGTGACGGCGAGCGTTCCGGAGAGGACGAGCACGACGGGGAGGACGAGCGCGAGGGTTCTGCCGATACGGCGGGCTGCGGTGTTCACGGGAGGGATCGTAGCGAGGAGCGATGATTTGGCGACATTGAGTCACCGTGCCGGGTGATGGAAACCCGTAGTCGGTCGCAGACGTGTTGACGAACACGATCGAAAAGACCGAAATGTCGAGGAATTTATCGACAACACCACAACGCCATGTGTCTGGCTTCCCCGCACGAGAAAGGCGCCGCCCCCGCACACCGCGGTGGACGACGCCTTCCCTCAAGCCCCGGCTCAGTCGCTGAGCCGCTCCCCGGTGGAGGTGGAGAAGACGTGGGCCTCACCCGGCTGCGGCACGACGTGCAGCTGCGCGCCCTTCTCCGGCACCTGGCGGCTGCCGACCCGGATCACCAGGTCCTTGCTCTCGCCGCCGACCTCGGCCGAACCGAAGACGTACGCGTCCGCGCCCGTCTCCTCGACCACGTTGACGGTGATCGCGAGACCGGCCGGGGCGTCGTCGGCGGCCTTGGACAGCGTCTTCGCCGCGCCGCCACCCGCCTCCACCACGTCGAAGTGCTCGGGCCGGACACCCACGGTGACCGTACGGTCTCCCTTGTCGGCCGCGGCGGACAGCGCGTCCCGGTTCACCGGCACCACGCTGTTGCCGAACTTCACACCGCCGTCGATGATCGGCACCTCGACCAGGTTCATCGCGGGGGACCCGATGAAGCCCGCCACGAAGAGGTTCGCCGGCCGGTCGTACATGTTGCGCGGCGTGTCGACCTGCTGCAGCAGCCCGTCCTTGAGGACGGCCACCCGGTCGCCCATGGTCATGGCCTCGACCTGGTCGTGCGTGACGTACACCGTCGTGATCCCCAGCCGCCGCTGCAGGCTCGCGATCTGCGTACGGGTCTGCACACGCAGCTTGGCGTCCAGGTTCGACAGCGGCTCGTCCATGAGGAACACCTGCGGCTCCCGTACGATGGCCCGCCCCATCGCCACCCGCTGCCGCTGACCACCGGACAGCGCCTTCGGCTTGCGCTCCAGGTACTCGGTGAGGTCCAGGATCTTCGCCGCGTCCTCGACCTTCTGCCGGATCTCGGTCTTGTTGACCCCGGCGATCTTGAGCGCGAAGCCCATGTTCTGCGCGACGGTCATGTGCGGGTACAGCGCGTAGTTCTGGAACACCATGGCGATGTCCCGGTCCTTCGGCGGCAGGTGCGTCACGTCCCGGTCCCCGATCCGGATCGCCCCGCCGTTGACGTCCTCCAGCCCCGCGAGCATCCGCAGCGACGTGGACTTCCCACACCCGGAGGGACCGACGAGTACGAGGAACTCCCCGTCCTCGATGGCGATGTCGAGCTGATCGACAGCGGGCTTCTCGGTGCCCGGGTAGATCCGGGTCGCCTTGTCGTACGTGACAGTGGCCATGGTGATCTGGTCCCTTCACCGGCAGGAACGTGCCGGACGATCCGAGTAAAGGTAGGGGTCTAGTCCACTTGAAGTGGATTGGCGTGACGCTATACCGCCCACCCCCACCCTGTCTCTACTCCGGACACCACAATTTTCGAACGGAGCACCCCGGTGTGGTGGGTACACTGCTGGGGACGCCGACTTAGCTCAGCTGGTAGAGCACCGCTCTTGTAAAGCGAAGGTCGTCGGTTCGAACCCGACAGTCGGCTCTGCGCGAGAGCTGCGCGAACGCCCCGGACGGCCTCCCGTCCGGGGCTTCTGACATTTCCAGCCGACATCAGCGGCGGTGACATGCTGAGCCCTGTGTCGTCGAAGAGGGGTGGGCTCATGCGGTGGACTGTCCATGGCGAGCGGCAGATCTACAGCAACCCGTGGGTGAACCTGTGGCTCGTGGACGTCCAGCAGCCCGATGGGCGGCGCTGGGAGCACCACGTGGTGCGGATGCGGCACCTGGCCGTCGCCGCTGTGGTCGATGAGCACAAGCGGGTGCTGATGATGTGGCGGCATCGCTTCATCACCGACGCCTGGGGCTGGGAACTGCCCATGGGCCTCATCGAGCCCGGCGAGACTCCGGAGCAGGCTGCCGCGCGCGAGGTCGAGGAGGAGACGGGCTGGCGGGTGGAGGCGGTCAAGCCATTGGTGTACGCCCAGCCCGCGAACGGCATCACCGACTCCGAACACCACGTCTTTCGCGCCGACGGCGCGACGTACATCGGCCCGCCGACCGAGCAAAACGAATCGGACCGCATCGAGTGGATCCCGCTCTCGGAGATCCGCGGAATGATCGACCGCCGCGAGATCGTCAGCAGCGGCAGCCTGGTCGGCCTGCTGTACCTGCTCCTGGACGAGGCCACCCAGCCCGCTGTCTAGCCCAGCACCTCACGCATGCGCTGCTCGAACCTGATGACCGATGTTTCGCGGGAGTAGGGCGTCAGCCGACGGTGGAACTCGTGGATGTGTCGCACGACCCGGGGTGAGTCGATGACGGCGGTGAGGTCGAGCGCGAGCCCCGCGCTGCCGCAGGCGTCGTCGAGCTTTCCCTGCTGGAGCTGAGCGCTGGCCAGCCAGAAAGCGTGGAGCGCCCGGCCGCGCTGCCGGGACGCCGTCTCCCGGCGCAGCCCCTCGGCGATCAGAGGTTCGGCTTGCTGTGCCTCGCCGAGCCGGGCCAGGGCGATACCCGCGTCAACCAGAAGTTTGGCTTCGTCGAAGTACTGAACCCAGGAGGGCGCTTCGTCTTCACAGCCCCGGGCGAGCTCGTACGCGGCGCGGGAGCGGCCGATCGCCTCGTGGCAGGCGGCGGCGTCGTCCAGGGCCGCGTGGCCGAACGCCTCGCGCATGTGGAGCATAGACATCACCAACGGCTGGTCACCAACGGCTCGCACGGCGTCCTGAGCCCTGCACGCCAGGGCCACCGCATCCAGGGGGTTGCCGTCGTAGGTCGCCTGCAAGCTCATGCAGGAGAGTACGTTCGCCATGAAAAGGCGATCCTCCTGCCCGTGGGAGAGCGTCAGAGCTTGGGCGAAGTAGAGCCGGGCGGTGCTGTACTGACGCGCATCGAAGTACGCCCAGCTCGCGGTTATCTAGAGGTGGGTCTTGGCGTGAGGGACATTCGGGCAGGACTCACTCTTCCGTGTGGCTCATCAATATCTGATAGGTCGTTGGTACGTCTGGCTCGTTAGGCCGTCCGTGAAGTTTCATGCGGAGAAGGCCGTGCTGCCCGGAGCTGTACCTGGAGTGGCCTGGGTGGTCGTCGATGAGCTGTATCAACTGCAAGAGGAGGCGAGTACCTACCTGGAGGCTCTACGGGGGCAGAGCCGCTCGGTGAACACCGAACGCACCTACGCCAGCCGCCTTGCCCTGTACCTGACCTGGTGCGACGAGCGAGGACTGGACTGGGCCGACCCGGGATTCGAGAATCTGCTGAGATTCCGGGACTGGCTTGTCAGCACCCCGCTTCCGCCTCGTGGAGCGAAACCCCCAGTCCGTCCCCGGTTCCGCAAGGACTCCAGCGCGGACGCCGTACTTGTCACGATGACGGAGTTCCTCCGCTTCGGTGTCGGTCGGAACTGGGTGCCGGCGGGGGTCGCCGATTCGCTGTCCCAGCCGCGTCGTCTGCGGTTTCTCCCGGCCGACTTCGAGACGGGCGAGGGCGGGCGCTTCCGCCAGGTCCAGACGCGAACGCTGAGGTTCAAGACCGCCGATCCGGGCATCGAGTGCTTTACTCCCGAACAGGTCCAACTGATGATCCGGCTGGCGCGCAATGCCCGGGACCGGTTCATGGTCGTGCTGATGCGCGCGACAGGAATGCGCATCGGCGAGACCCTCGGCATGCGCCGCGAGGACATCCATCTGCTGGCCGACTCCCGCGTGCTGGGCTGCCACGTTCGCGGTCCGCACGTTCATGTCCATCGACGCCGCGACAACGTCAACGGGGCACTCGCCAAGTCGCACAGGTCACGAGTCATCCCCGTCACGGACGAGGTTGCCGACCATTACCGCGAATACCAGTGGGAACGCGACGGCGTCGGGGAGGCCGCCGCCGAGAGCGACATGGTCTTCGTGAACCTCTACCGGGCCCCGCTGGGCCGGCCGATGAGCTACCCCAATGCGAAGCAGATGTTCGACCGGCTGGGCAAATGGGCTGAGATCGTCGCCAGGCCGCACATGCTCCGTCACACGGCAGCGACTGAATGGGTCGCCGAAGGCGTCCCGCCCGACGTCGTACAGGCCCTCCTTGGTCAGGTCTCACCGTCTTCGCTCAAGCCCTACCTGCACACCAGCGACAAGCGGAAGCGGGAAGCCGTCGAACGCGTTGCGGCGGGAGCGCGATGACCGCCGCCCCGATCGGCTCCGTAACGGATGTCCACGCGTCCCGTCCGCTGCCGTTCTCCGTCGACTGGGTCGGCTGGCGACGTTGGTTGGGCGATCAGCTTGATCCTCACTGGCGCCCCGGGGAGTGGAATGCGCAACAGTGGTTGTTCACCGGGGACTTCGCCAACCCGCGGACCACGGTCTGGAAGTGCCTCACGCCGGCCTGCCCCAGCGGTCTCTACGGACGACGCAGCCGCTGCGCACCCTGCACACGCGACCACCGCGCCAGCGGGCAAAGCTGGGACGAGTTCGACGCTTCGTTCATTCCCGAGCGCGGCCAGCGCCGCGGCGACGATCCCGAGGACTGCGCTGTCACGCGGGACGGCGAGCGGTGTGGACGCACGGCGCTGTCGAACGGCGTCTGCCTGACCCATCTGCAACTCTGGCGTGACGTCTACCGACCCAAGGGGTGGGACAGCGCCATTGACTGGGGGCGCCAGGGCGGCGCCACTCCCTTTCCCGTTCCGCCATCCTGCTCGGTGGGGGCTTGCGGCAACAAGGCCCTGCATGAACGGACACCCTTGTGCATCTACCACCTACGCCGCTGGAAGAAGGCAAGCGGCCTCGGGAACACCGCCACACGCGAGATGCTGGCCTGGTCCGCGAACCAGCCACCGTTTCTGAGTTCCCACCGCTTCTCGCTGATCGAGCTGCCGCCGCTGCTACGGCTGGAGATCGCCTACGCGATGCAGCACCGGGACGAGTTGGGGCACAACCTCGATCCCCGCACCATTCGCCAGATCGTTGCCGGTCTGGTCATCAGAGACACCAGTCTGGTGCTCCGCGATGACCATCTCGGCGGCCTCTACGAGACACAGCTCAGCCCGCACGCGGTGTTCCGTCAGCTGGCCTGGTCGGTCCGCCGCGGCTTCGTCGCCTTCTCCGGCGACGACCCGTGGGCAGACACCGTCATCGACCTGCGGGCCGCAGGGCTGAAATCGCGGACCAGGACCGGGCGCCGGAAGCAGGCCGGGACCGCTGATCTGACCGGAATCCCGCAGGGATGGCTGCGGCAACTGCTACGACGGTGGACCGAGGCCGAGCGCCCTTCCAGCAACGAGTTCAACCGATGGCATCGAGGTACCGTGCTGGCCGCCCAGGGCATGAACCGACTGCCCGGCGGCGGAGCCGAAATTTCCGAACTCGACTTCACCCACATCCAGGCCGCCTTCGAGGAGATCGCGGCGGCCCGCAACAGCAGGACCGGAAAGCTTTGCGCGACCAGCTACCGCACCAAGATGCTCAGCTGCTTCTTCGCCTTGCTGGACTTCGGTCGGCTCACGGGTCAACTCGAAGAAGCTCCGGGGATGTTCGCCCGCCACTCCTCGCACCGTATCCCCCAGGAGGACACCAACGAAGACGAGATCGGCCGGGCCATCCCGGAGCACGTCATCCGCCAGCTCGACGCCCAGCTCGACTCCTTCCCCGTCGACGCCCACTACGGAGACCTTGATCCCGAAGAGGTGCGGGCGATGTTCCGCGCCGTCTACGTCGTCCTGCGTGACTGCGGCCGCCGCCCGACCGAAGTGGCCTCCCTGCCCAGGAACTGCCTGGAGCGCGAGGGCGATGAGGTGTCCTTGATCTGGAACAACAACAAGGGCCGCCGGATGCGACGGCGCCTGCCGATCGTCACTGAGACAGTGCAGACGATCGAGCGATGGCAGAAGATCCGCGACCAGGTCGACGCACCTTCCCACAGCGAAGCCCACCTTTTCCCGGCGGCCACCGACGTGGCCGGTCTGCCGCACCTGAGCTGGATCACTCTGGGAGCGACGTTGCGCAAGTGGGTCGACTCGCTGCCCGAGTTGGGCAGCGGAACCTTCGACACCGACGGCAATCCGCTGCCGTTCGACAAATCGCTGATCTTTCCCTACGCGTTCCGGCACTCGTTCGCCCAACGGCACGCGGACGCCGGCACCCCGCTCGACGTGCTGCGGGACCTCATGGATCACGACGATCCCCGCACCACGCTCGGCTACTACCGCGTCTCCCTGAAGCGGAAGCGCGAGGCCGTCAAGACACTCAGCCTCCAGGTCGTCGACCGGCGCGGAGCCGCCTCTCCGTGCTCGCCGCTGGCCTATGAACAAAGATCGGTGGCCGTCCCGTTCGGCGGCTGCACCGAGCCATCCAATGTCAAGGCCGGCGGCCAGGCATGCCCGATCCGTTTCCAGTGCTCTGGCTGCGGGTTCTACCGCCCCGACCCGTCCTACCTCCCGACCATCGAGGACCACATCAACAGCCTGCGAGCCGACCGCGAGACCGCGCTGGCCATGGACGCGGCCGACTTCGTCGTCGACAACCTCACCGCCCAGATCGTCTCCTACGAGGAGGTCACGGAGAGGATGCGCCAGCGGATGGCGAGCATGCCGGACGAAGAACGCGCAGAACTGGAAGAAGCGGCCGCGGTCCTGCGTCGTCTGCGGGCAGGCGAAAGCCGCAAGTTGCTGCCCCTCACCGTGATTCAGCAGGGCAAGAAGTGAGCGCCGCAGCACGTACCCCGACCGAGGTCCTCGCGGCTTCCCGCAGGGCCGACAGCCTCCAAAAACGGCAGCGAGCCCTGGACGTCGTCCAGAGAATGCTCGCCGACGGCGAGCCCATCACCTTCACCACAGTCGCCCGCACCGCGAAGGTCTCCACCTGGCTCGTCTATGCCGAAGGCGTGCGCGAGCACGTTGAAGCGGCCATCCGCCAGCAGGAACACGAACCTGTCGTCGCACGATCAGACGGTCGCCAGGCCAGCCCGGCCAGCCTGAAGTCCGACCTGCTCATGGCCCGCGAGGAGATCACCGCCCTCCGCCAGGAACGTGACCGCCTTCGCGAAGCCGTCCGCCAGCAACTCGGTCGGCAACTCGACCAGGTCGGCAACCAGCAGCTGACCGCGCGCATCTCCGAACTCACCAGTACCAACAGGCGACTTGAACAGGAGATCGCCCAGCTTCAGCCGTTGCAGGAGCGAGTCGACGAACTCGCGAAGGACCTGGCAGCTGCCCGCAGCAGTCTGCGCAAAATGATCCGCGCGGAGAACGCCTGACCCACACATCCGCCTCTGCGCCGGGGCCTGGCCAGCAGCTTTCCATGCTGGTCAGGCCCCGGCCACCGCGTGCCGCACCGCATCCCGTCGAACAGGCCGCGACGGACAACAAGCCCAGGCCCACACGCCTCCGGACACGGCAACCGCGCACCATCCGTCTCGCCCCCGGAGGCCTTGTCCTAACTGCCCTGCTCATGGGGCGGGGACCTCCTGAGCGTCGGTAGCGACGTCACCTTTGACTGCCGACTCTCCGAGTGTCAGCGGGGCGACGGGGTCAAGGTCTGCCCCTGCATCGATCCTGTGACCACCTGGAGATAGGCATGGACGACATCGCTCAGCAGCGTGCCTCCCTGGCTGTCCATGCCGAGCTTCTCGAGGGTCTCCTTAACCCAGCCTGGGCTGACGACGTTCACTCTCAGCCCGCGGGGCATCTCGATGGCCGCAGCCTGGACGAAGGCCTCCAAGCCGGCATTGACGAGAGCACCGAACGAGCCGCCTCGCGTCGGCTCCTTGAAGACGCCGCTGGTGAGTGTGACGGAACCGCCATCCCGCAAGTGGTTCAAAGCCCGGCGCAGCAGCATCACCTGCCCCAGCAGCTTGCCTTTCAGACCGAGAGTGAACTCTTCGTCGGAAGGGGATGCGAGCGGCGTCAGCTGACCGCTGGCCGCGCAGCAGATGACCGCGTCCACCTCGCCGACAGTGTCGAAGAGGGTGTCGATGGAGCCCGGTATTTCCAGGTCTACCCGTGTGCTGCCGTTGCGTGAAGCCCGTATCACCTCATGCTTGGTCTCCAACGCGTCGGCGACCGCGCGGCCGATGGTGCCTGTCGCCCCGATAACAATGACCTTCACGTCGATTCCGCCCGTTATCGGGCGAGGCAGGCTGGAAGGGGCGCCAGCGGGAAGTTGGCCCAGACGTAGGTGTCCATCTGGTGCTGGTCACCGCTGAGGTTGACCACTCGATCGACCTGGCCGTCGGCGTCGAAATGCCACACCAATGCCCACATCGTGTCGACCTGGCCCACGCCTTGGGTCGTCCAACCTCGGTGGACGTCGACGACGTAATCACCGTTGCTGCCCAGGAACACGGGCTCGGCCTGAAAGCCCGCCTTACCGAGCTGGTCGAAGAAGCTGACCACCTCGTCCAGTCCGCGCTTGGTGCCCGAGAGCGGGTGGTGACCCGGGATGCTCCACTCGATGCCCGGAGCCAGAATCGCGCTCATCGCCTTGACGTCATTGGCCGCGTAGGCAGAGAAGAAGTGGTTGATGGCCTCGACCTTGGGGTCGGACACGGCTTTACTCGTCGTCACCTGGATGCTCCCCGATGGGTTTGTACCGGCTGCCCGGTCGCGTGATCAACGATCCCGCCAGTCCGCCGCAGTCGTCCAATACCTGCTTCCATAACCTGGCGGCATGGATATCGACACCCGTCTGCTGCGCTACTTCGCCGCAGTGGTCGAGGAAGGCAACCTCACGCGGGCCGCTGAACGGCTCTACGTCTCGCAACCCGCGCTGACGAAGCAGATCCGGCGACTGGAAGCCCAGCTTGGCGTGGGCCTGTTCGTCCGTTCCCGCGCCGGGATGACCCCCACCGAGACCGGGGAGGCTCTAGCCGCACACGCCGCCGCCGTGCTGACCGCTTGGGAACATGCTCTGCGGGTCACGCGAGCCGCCACGACCCGGGCCGCACGCACGCTACGGGTCGGCTTCGTCGCCAGCGCCGCCAATGAGCACACCCAGCTGATCATCGCCGACTTCGCACGACGCCGACCTGGTTGGCGGGTCCAGATGCGGCAGGCCGAATGGACCGACCCCACCGCCGGGCTGGCCACCGGCGAGGCCGACGTGGCGCTGCTCCGCCTGCCAGTGCCCGAGAAGAGCGACCTCAACCTCGAAGTTCTGCTGACCGAGCCACGCTGGATCGCCTTGCCTGCAGGCCATCACCTTGCGGCGAAGGACCACATCAGGTTCCAGGATGTGTACGACGAACCGTTCGTGGCGACCCCCGCTGAATCGGGGGCATGGCGCGACTACTGGCTCGCGACCGATGAGCGCGAAGGCCACCCAGTTCGTATCGGCGCGGTCGCACACCACCCCGACGAATGGCTCAACGCGATCGCCCACGGCCAATGCGTCAGCCTCACCCCCGAAGCGACCGCCCGCTTCTACCAGCGCCCCGACGTCGTTTACCGACCCGTGACGGGCGTCAGCCCCAGCCAGATCGGTGTCGCCTGGCCCCGCACCCAACCGGTTGACGACACCGCCGATGCCTTCGTCCTCAGCTGCCGCGCCGTATGCAACGGCGGCCGCCTCGCAGACCGGTGGTCCTCAGACGAGACTCACCCTCCACAGTGACAACATCATGGGACCACAGCACAACGTGACTTACGTGCCTACTACCGATACAGCGCCTTGACCTGCCAGGATCCCTTACAACTCTAGATAACCGCGAGGCGGGCCAACTCGGCGGCGAGAGTCTGAAGCTGCGGCCTCAGCGCGTCGCAGGCCGAGCGCAACATCTGGGTGACGTACCTGAGGTGGCCCAGAACGGCGGGCCGTAGAGATGTCCCGCCGTGTTCGTCGTCGTGGCGCCAGTAGTCCTCCACGGCGGACCTCAGCGCGACGATGGTGGAGGGACCGACCCGCCCATCGGCCAGCGCCAGGACCTCGTCGAGGCCATCGCCGGGCGTGGAGGTGGCCGACGGATGTTCGTCAGCGGGCCACGACGCCGGCTCGGGCCTCTGGTCGGGCTGGTCGGTCGCGGGTTCAGGAGCTGAGGAGGGAATCTCCCACGGTCGGTGAGCGAGGCCCAACATCCCTCCGGGGATACGAAGCCCGTCGGATACCCGCTCGATCACATCGATGTGGGCCAAGGCGCGCCGTCCGGCCATGATCTCGCCCACCCTGCTCGGCGTCATCCCGCACCGGGCGGCGATCCGCGAAGGGTAAATCCCAGCTTTCAGCTTGACGAGCCGGAAGATACGCGCGAAATCACGCCTCCGGCATGCGTCCTGCCACTCCGGGCTGGCCAACAACGCTGCTGGAAGCGCAGGGTGAGGCTGCGAATCGGGCACTCGGGCCCCTCTTCCTCGTCCCGCGACAGCGGGCAATCCGGGCAGTGAACCGCTGACGATTTTACCCACGCTGGGTAATCACCATGGCCTGTTTCCGTAGTCTCCGTTGCGGTGGGCTGGCCCCCTTGAACCACCACGTGACAAGGGGACGCCATGCTCCCGATGACCATCCGTACTCCACAGCAGCCTGCTGCGCGGCAATGGAAGGTGCAGTTGCCGTCCACGCCCAGATCCGTCCGCCTCGCCCGTGATCAGGCAGGCAGAACGCTCCACGATTGGGGCTACGCGCAGGAAGCCATCGACCGGCTGCTCCTGGTGTGCAGCGAGCTGGCCACCAACGCCGTACGCCATGGCCACGAGCGCGGTCACCTCTTCGAAGTCCGTCTCCACGACGAGGGCGCCAGTTGCCTCGTCCAGGTCTCCGACGCGGCAAGTCGCCGTCTGCCCCACTGCGTGAAGGCCGACGAGGACGACGAGCACGGCCGCGGCCTCGAACTCGTTCTGGCCTTGTCCGAGGAAGTCGGCCACCACCCCCGAGACCCGATCGGCAAGACCGTCTGGGCCCGCCTCGTCCTGGATACGCCGGAGGAGGAGCCCAACCTATGAACTAACGGCTGCTCTCTCCTCACCGGCGGCGACCCTCCGCACCCGCCGCGCGGCCCGGCCCCGGCCGGGCCTGTGCTCCTGCCTACCGCCCCGCTCAGCGCCCCCCCGTGACACTCGGCGCGCAATCCGAAGCAGTGGCCCGTCAGGTGCAGTCAGCAACTCAAACCGCCTCGCTGAGGCGCCCCCTCCCGCACAGCGGACACTCCGACGTAGCAGCACGGCCAGATCCACGCGCCCAGTTGGCCCGCTAGAGCGTGCTTTGGAAACGGATATCGGCGCGGCACGGCGTTCGACCTGTGGACGCCGGTGGTTTCGATGGTGGGCGTGGGTGTGGGAGGGGCAATGAGGTATCTGACCCAGCGCACGACGCAGCGGGCGGCCGACCGGGCTGAGGAACAACGACGGGCTGCGGCGCTGGCGGAGGAGCGACGTGCCGAGCAGATCAGGACCGTGCTGGAGTTCATTCGTTTCGCCTTGGAGGCCGAAGGTGTGGCTCATGCACGACCGTCCCTGTGGGAGGTCGGTGATGAGTGGTACCGGACGGCCAGGCCAGCGATGGACGGTCTGCGTATAGCCGAGAACGGCGTCCAACTGCTGTGCCCGGCCGGCCTTCACTCATCGACGACCGCTTACGCTCGTGCCTTGAACCAGGCGGTCTGGCAGGAGGGCGACGGGACGAGCCTGGCCGAGCGCCTGGAGCCGTTCAAGGCGGAGTTCCTCGCCGTTGCACGCCGCAGCCTGAGCCTGACATCGCAGGTCACAGCCACTCGTGCCACCCTCAGATGCGCCCGGGGTCGGTGGCTGGTGGCGGTCGGCCTCCGAGTCTTGAACAAGCCGTTTCGGAGGTTTCCCGAGCTTCTGCCATGAATGATCGGGTGCGAAGCGAACGCGTACGGGACAGGTTCGTGGACCTGCGACGTGCGATCGGCCGACAGCAACGCATATCAGCGGCAGCGGACTTTTTACAGCGGACGCGGCATGGAGGGGTGACATGGAAGGCCTGACGATCGAGTGCCGTGACGCTGCTGGGCTCGCAGAGGTCTGCTCGGAACTGTTGTCCGTGTACGCGGATCGGCTGGGCGATGAGTTCCACAGTGTGGAGCGCTTCGACGAGCGGCTGGGATGGAACACGGAAGTCCCCGGATTCGGGGCGGTGGTCGGCCATGCGGCTGGAACACCGGTGGGATGTGCCTTCGGATGCACGTTGCAGCCAGGTACTGGCTGGTGGAGTGGGCCACGAACAGCGGCGAACATGGGCGAATGCCTGCGGACCGTCAGCGCAGGTGAGGAGCGCACCGACCCAAGGCGGCACCCCCACCCAAGTTGCTTCGGGACGAAGCGGTCTTTGCCTCCGGCGGATGCACCAGCAGTACAGCAGCCAGGTACAGCAACCGACTCCGGCCGACGGCGTCTCTGTACGGCCGTAGCGCAACCGGTATGACCGCAGTCGACCGATCCACATAGAGCTACGGATCAGATGCTGAGCCTCTGCAGCAGGGCATCATGGGCCCGTGGGGATCGACGTGGAGCTGCACTCAGCACGGCCAACGCGTAACTGGCGCAAGTCCCGAGCGACGCTGCTGCAGAGTTCGTACGGGCGCGGGGACGCGTTGGCCGATGCGATCGGCTCGCTCCGGCTGCTCGGAGTGCCTGGGCGGCTGACCGCCGTGGATCCGTACGGGGATGCTCTGATGAACGAGCAAGAGTCCGCCGCTGCTCTCGGTGAGATCCCCGATCTACGGCAACGGTGCACCGATGAGCGTCAGCTCGCTGCCTTGGACGATCTTGCAAGGTTGCTGGAGCATTGCGCCGGCACTCCAGGCAGCTATCTGTGGTTCCAGGGCGACTGAAGTTCGTGCCCCATCCGTGCCCGATCGACCGGGAACTCACGGGGGATCACGGTCACTAGCAGGCACCACGCATGGTGAAGGCCCCCGACCGATGTTCCTGGTCAGGGGCCGCTCACCTGCGGTGGGTGTGGGATTTGAACCCACGGTGACATCGCCGCCACGACGGTTTTCAAGATCGCTTGCACCTACGGCTCGGTGGACAGCGCCGCAACCGAAGACGGTGTGACCTTCGTCCGCGCTCAGGCTGCGGCTTCGTCGGGGCCCTCGTCCTCGTTTTCGTCCTCGTCTTCCGAGGAGCCGCCGCGCTCATAACCCGAAACAGGAATTTCGCGGCCGTCAGCGAGCCTCCTCGTGTATCCGGACACCGAGTGCCTGACGGGCGGTTTCCGCTGCTCGTCCTCCTCCACAGAGTCGGCGGCCGACCCGATGTCCTCGGCACCCTCAGTGTCCTCAGTGTCCTTCTGCTCCATGGCCTGCCTGGCGACCACGATTGCCACGGCCACGGCCATGCCGCCGACTGCGCCGCCCACGGCGCGGATCGTCGTCCTGTGCTTCCCGTACCAGTTCTTCGTCTTCTCGACGAAGGAGGTGGGCTCGCCTTCCTCGGAGGTGGGCTCGCTGAGCGTGGAGTCTTTCACCCGCACACATCTACCGGACCCCTCCCCTACTTGTCAGGCAATCGTCAGACATCGCCCGATCAAGTCTTCTTCCTCTTCGGTGCCGCATGCCTCACACTCGACGCGCTTAACATGCTCGGTTCCTGAGGGCAGGCCCCGCGGGAGTCCGCGCCGCCCTCAGGTGAGGGTCTAACTGCGTGACAACGCCAGCGGACAACGACGGACGGACGCGAACGCCATTGGACCCTCAGCGCGGGTAAGCGGCACACCAGCCCAAGGCCGAGCACTCGCCCAAGTTGCTTCGGGACGAAGGAGTCGAAGCGGCCGGGGGCAACCGTCTAGCTGCGAACACGCCTTCAACAGCGGTTTTCGGTCAGCGCCCTGCATTGCCCAGCCCCTGCTATGGCATGGCCAGTACAGTCAATCGGTTCTGGCGCGCGCAACGACCCCAACTAGGTCGCACCGACCCGCACGAGCGCGCCATCCGCCAGCCGAAGGGGGAAGCAGCTTATGTACGAAGAAGCAGTCATGGCCGTGAGTACAGGAGCTGCCAGCGGAGTCCTCTCCTACCTGCTCCAAGGCCAGGCCGACGCTTTGCGCACTCGGATCTCGGCTATCTTCCGTCGCGGTGGCAACCCTCAAGAGGAGACCGCTGCCCTACAGGTACTGAACGAGCAGGTGGAAGCCCTGGCCCGGCATGAAATCACGGGGCGCACTGTCACAGACGCCTGGACCGAACTGCTTGCCGCCTTTCTCCAGGCTCACCCCGACGCCCGAGCCGACATCGAGGAACTCAAAACGACGGCACCGACGAAGACGGTCAACATCGGCTCACAGCACAACCACGGTTCTGGGGCCTTCATCGGCAGCGACCACTACGGCGACATCAACATCAACACCCGAGACGGCCGATGACCACCGACGACGCGGCGCCTCCAGAACAACGCCACGTCCAGATCAACTCCGGCGACGGGGCCTTTGTCGGCCGCGACCACCACGGTGACATTAATATCCATCACGAGATCGACCCGCAAACCAGGGTCACGCTCACGAAAATTGGGAGGATCGCGCCTGGGCTGTCCCAGATGCTCGAACAGGCCCTGCGAGACGGCGTCATCTCCCCTGAAACGGCAAGCCAGCTCTCATTGGCCGCCCGGAGTATCAACGAGGACGTCGCCGGCCAGATCTCGCGCGCTTCCCGGAGTATCAACGAAGACGTCGCTGGCCTACTCGGTCATGCAAGCAAGAGCATCAACGAAGACGTCGCCTACCAACTGAGTCTCGCCGCGGAACAGCTGTCCAGCGCCTCCAAGAAGCTCGACCTTGACAAGCTCGACCACATGGTCAGGCGTCTGGAAGGGCTTCTCGGCCCTCAAGGCGGCAACAATCTGCACAGGGTTGCCACCCGGTTGGAGGGCAGTCTGAGCGAGCTCAGCGAGGAAACGCACCGGGTTGGAAATCTGAAGGGACGCAGCCCTCAGACGGGCAAGCTAGAGCAGGTGACCATGTCGCTCGCTGAGATTGCGAGGCGCGTAGAGGCAAGGGTTACCCCACCCCCGCCGGTGGTTCTGCCCGACTGGGAAGGGCGGTGGCGTTGGCTTGGCATAGGCGTCCTTTTTGGGATCGCCATATCGATCGTGGTCGCGACCTACTCGTAGCGCGAAGGGCCGTGACGGACTCACTTGTGGTCTCGATCATGGGACCCAAGTCGCTGGGAGAAACCTGGGAGAAGATCTTATCCCGGAGACGCCCACCTGGGCAGGAGTAAGCACTCAGCCAGATCGCCACGGTCTCAGTTTCCGTCTCATTCAACACCGTTCGTGGACGTTCAGGCGAGACCAGAGGCCCATTCCTGCACACCGACCAACCGCCCATGAACGCAGATGAACGCCCCCGCGCGCACCCCGCCACCCCACCACCACAGTTGGAAAGCGTGCGCCCTCGGCACCTGAGGGTCGCTGAGGTACGAGATGCTTGGGTATGGCCCCTGAACTCAGCACTGTTCCGCCGACGACCACTCACGTAAGTGTCGTGGCTGATGGAACCACCAGAGACTTCAGGTGGGAGGAGGGCGCACGCATCGAGGTTCGCAACCTCGGCGGAGAGATCGTCATCGAGGCCAACGCCGCTGGGCTGAAGACCCTGGCCAGCCACCTTCTCACACTCGCCCAGGACGGCACACCGGACGGCGTTCACCTCCACTTGGAAGAGAACAACGGACTTGAAGAGGGCTCAGCAAGCCTGATCCTGGAGAGGTGCGACGACGAATGACTCGGGCCGGACGCGCGCCAGATCGTCCGGGGAACCACAGGGAATAGCGGGGAATCAGCCGACCCTCCACCAGGCGTCTGCATCCCTCCGCAGCAGGTCAACTCCGGAGTCAGCCCTAAATGCCTTAGCTTCCCAAGCTCAGGGCCTGTAGCAGGGGGTACGGCTAGTCGATGAAACTCCCCTCACTGGCCCGGCTCGAACGGGCTGTGGACTGCGCCCCGGACGGCCTCCCGTCCGGGGCGTTCGATATCCGCGAGCGGTCGGTGTGGCTGTGAGGGTGCCCGGCGTCGAGCGCATCCGCAACGGACAAGCGTGGAGGGTGGGTGGGCTGAGACCGCGGCCCTCATGGCCGTGCGCAGCTCATGGTCGACTCCGTATGCCGGTCACCGGGGGTCTCCGGCGACGATCTCGCCGATCAGGCTTTGGACGCGGGTGCGGATCTCGTCGCGGATCGGCCGTACCGCCGCGACGCCCTGGCCGGCCGGGTCTTCGAGGTTCCAGTCCAGGTAGGTCTTCCCGGGGAAGTACGGGCAGGCGTCGCCGCAGCCCATCGTGATGACGACATCGGAGGCTTGGACCGCTTCGGCGGTCAGGACCTTTGGGATCTCCGCCGCGATGTCGATGCCGATTTCCGCCATCGCCTCGACCACGGCGGGGTTGACGTGCTCGGCGGGTGCCGAGCCGGCGGAGCGGACTTCGATGTGGTCGCCCGCGAGGTGGATGAGGAAGGCGGCGGCCATCTGGGAGCGGCCCGCGTTGTGGACGCAGACGAACAGCACGGACGGCTTCCCGTGCTTCAAGGGGTCAGACATGGGCGGCGCCTTCCTCGTTGGGCGTGTGCTCGGCGGTCGCGGCGGTGGGGTGGGGGAAGTGGCGGCGGGCGGCCAGGGCGACGTAGACGAGGCCGATCAGGACGGGGACCTCGATGAGCGGGCCGACGACTCCGGCCAGGGCCTGCCCGGAGGAGGCGCCGAAGGTGGCGATGGCGACGGCGATGGCGAGTTCGAAGTTGTTGCCCGCGGCGGTGAAGGCCAGCGTGGTCGAGCGGGGATAGTCCAGGCCCACGGCCTTGCCCAGTGCCATGGATCCGGCCCACATCACGGCGAAATAGATCAGGAGCGGTAGCGCGATCCGGACTACGTCCATCGGCTGGGAGGTGATCGCGTCCCCTTGGAGGGCGAACAGCACGACGATCGTGAACAGCAGCCCGTAGAGCGCGAACGGGCCGATCCTGGGGATGAGTTCGGTCTCGTACCAGGCCCGGCCCTTGGCCTTCTCGCCGAGGCGCCGGGTGAGGAAGCCGGCCGCCAGTGGGATGCCGAGGAAGATCAGCACGCTGCGGGCGATATCCCACACGCTGACGTCGAGACCGGTCTGTTCCAGGCCGAGCCAGCCGGGCAGCACGGTGAGGTAGAACCAGCCGAGCGCGGAGAAGGCGATGACCTGGAAGACGGAGTTCAGGGCGACGAGGACGGCGGCGGCTTCACGGTCGCCGCAGGCCAGGTCGTTCCAGATGATGACCATGGCGATACAGCGGGCCAGGCCGACGATGATCAGGCCCGTGCGGTACTCCGGCAGGTCCGGCAGGAGGAGCCAGGCGAGCGTGAACATGATCGCCGGGCCGAGGACCCAGTTCAGTACGAGCGAGGGGATCAGCAGGCGTCGGTCCCGGGTGACCGTGTCGAGGCGGTCGTAGCGGACCTTGGCCAGGACCGGGTACATCATCACCAGCAGGCCGAGCGCGATCGGCAGGGAGACGCCGGTGACGGTCACCTTCGCCAGGGCGTCACCGAGCCCGGGAACGAGCCGTCCCAGGCCCAGACCGGCGGCCATCGCCAGCAGGATCCACACCGCGAGGAAGCGGTCGACGAAGGACAGGCGCGCGGCAACCGGCGCCGTCATGGATTCGGCGGTCATCAGGCGTCCACCGCCGTCCCGGCACGGTCGGGCAGCGGCTGCCCGGTGGGGCGGGTGAGGATGCCGGCGAGCCGGTCGGTCATCTCCGGCAGCAGCCAGTAGTAGACCCAGGTGCCCCGGCGTTCGCAGTCGATCAGCCCGGCCTGCCGCAGCAGCTTCAGGTGATGGGAGATCGTCGGCTGCGACAGGTCGAAGGCGGGAGTGAGGTCACACACGCACACCTCGCCCCCGGCCCGGGAGGCGATCATCGACAGCAGCCGGAGCCGGATCGGGTCGCCCAGCGCCTTGAACACCTTGGCCAGCTCGACCGACTGCGCCTCGTCCAGGGGGGCGGTCAGCAGTCCTGGGCAGCATCCGTCGACGCTGTCCTGGCCCACCACCGTGAGGTCTTGTTTCGACATGCTTCTATGTTGACGTCTTTCGATCCAAGGTGCAATCTTGAATCGAAGAACATCGATGTAATGAGATGGGGGACGGTCATGTCTCGCGTGCAGCTCGCCCTTAACGTGCCCGACCTCGACGCTTCGGTGGAGTTCTACTCGAGGCTCTTCGGTGTGGAGCCAGTTAAGCGCCGCCCCGGGTACGCCAACTTCGCGATCACCGAGCCGCCGCTGAAGCTGGTCCTGATCGAGGGCGAGGCGGGCCAGGAAACCCGGCTGGACCACCTCGGCGTCGAGGTCACCTCCACCGACCAGGTCAGCGCCGCCACCGATCGCCTCAAGGGCGCAGGGCTCGCCACCTTCGAGGAGAACGACACCTCCTGCTGCTACGCCCTCCAGGGCAAGGTCTGGGTCCACGGCCCCGGTAAGGAGCCGTGGGAGGTCTACGTCGTCAAGGGCGATGCCGACCAGATGGGCAAGAGCGCCGCGCTCGACACCGCCGACGCATGCTGCGCCGGCGAGCCTGCCCCGACGGAGGGCCCTCAGGCCGCCACGAGCAGCGAACACTGAGGCAACGACCGGACCCGTTTGGCGGCACACCAGGTGAGGGCGCGATCACCTGTCGTTAGAAAGAGAACGTCATCTAGCCATCCCGGTTGACCAGCGTGGCTGCTTGCTGCCGGTGATGCGCCGCTTCACTCCAGCGCTGAGGAAGGCGTAGCGATGAGGTTCATTTCGCGGTCCGGCGCCATGACCGTCGCGGTCGGTGCGGGGCTCTCCCTCGTGGTCCTGCAGACCGGGTCGGCCAGTGCCGCCCAAGACATTCGAGTGCGGTGCAACGACATCCCCGGCCTGGTGAATGCGATCAACCAGGCCAACGCCAACGGTGGTCGCATCACGCTTGCATCCCGCTGCACCTACACACTGACCACGCCGGACAACCCGGACGATGGGCTTCCCGAGATCACCGGTGATGTCACCATCTCCGGCAACGGTTCCACCATCCGACGCGACCCGGACGCCACGGACAGCTTCCGCATCTTCCATGTGGTGTCCGGTGGCACGCTCACCCTGAAGTCGCTCACGGTCAGCGGCGGCGTCAGCAGCGACTCTGGCGGCGGAGCCCTCAACGAGCAGGGCACGCTGAATCTGAACAACACCGTCTTCAAGGATAATTTCGCGGTTACCGGTGGTGGCGTCTCCAACAACGGTGGACAGCTCCACCTCGACCGCACCACCGTCGAACGCAATACCGCGGCCAGCTTCGGTGGCGGAGTCCTCAACACCGGTAACGGCACACCCACCGGCAACGGCACCATGACGATGAAGGGCGGGGCCCTGATCAAGAACCGAGCCGTCACCAGCAATGGTGGCGGTCTGGAGAACCAACTGGGCACCGCGACCCTGGAGTCCGTATCGATCAGGGGCAACACCGGCATTGAGGGTGGTGGCATCCGCAACGTGAACACCTCCACCCTGAACCTGAAGTCGACCACCCTCAAGGACAACATCGCCGTGAGAGGCGCGGGCCTCTCAAACCTCGGCCCCAACGCCACCGCGACATTGGTCGACAGCCTGATCACACGTAACACGGCGATCACCGCTGGCGGCGGCATCGACAACCAGTCGGGCGGGCAGGTGACGCTCACCCGCACCAAGGTCGTCAACAACACCCCGGACAACTGCGCCCCCGAAGGCAGCGTCCCCGGATGCACCAACCCCACCGGGACTCTTGACCTGCCCCCCAAGCAAGGTCTCCGGTCCGACGACGACGTCGAAGACCCCAAGTGAGCCGCCTGATCCGAACCGCGGCCATGAGCTCCTGACCACAACGACGCAGAAGGGCGGGGCCCACTCACCGGGTCCTGCCCTTCTGCGCGCGTCCGGCTGCTCATTGAGCCGCTGGTCGAGAGGTCCGCGCCCGTGACGCGTACGCTCGCCGACCGCGCCTTGGACGGGGGCGCGGTCAGCGGCGTTCTCGGCGCTACCGACGCCGGGCGAGCCTGAGCAGCAGCTCGGTCAGCTCTACCGGCATCGTGATCATGCAGTCGTGGCCGGTCGGCAGTTCCCACACCTGGGCCGGGGTGCCGTTGGGCTGTATCGGGGGGACCGGGCGCCGGGTGTAGCCTTCCGGCTTGCCGGCGACGCAGTGGATGTGTGTCCGGGGGATCGCGCGCGCGGCCGGGTTGTCCAGGCGGACCGGTTGCTGGAGGCAGCGCACGGGCTGATCCGAGAGCAGGGTACGCAGCCACGCCACGTCCGCCGGGTCGGTGACCCCGAACAGGCCCGCGGGTGGCGGCAGCTCGGGGAGTGGCGGGACCCGCCAGCCGCTGTCGGACGCGACGGCGAGGTCGATCAGGCCCTGGGTGACGGGCATGATGTCGGCCGCGCTCTCGCCGTCCTCCGGGACCATCGCGTCGAGGTAGACCAAGCGCGCGATCCGGTCCGGGAGCTGGTTGGCCACCGAGGAGATGACGAGCCCGGCGTAGCTGTGGCCGACGAGTATCACCTCGGTCAGGTCCTCCTCGGTGATCAGGCCGACGATGTCGTCGACATGTGTGTCGAGCCCTACCTCGGGGCCGAGCAGATGCGCCTTGTCGCCGTAGCCCGTCAGCGACGGCGTGAGCACCCGGTGGCCGGCCGATGTCAGCAGCGGAACCACCCGCTCCCAGCATCGGCCGCTGTGCCAGGCGCCGTGGATCAGTAGATACGTGGACATGGGCTGCTCCTCGCCGTGGATGTCCGGGTCGCTGATCAGGCTGGTGCCCGGGCTCCGGGCGGGCCAGGGTCCCCGTGGTCCTGGGGGTGACAGGGCCAGGCACTGCGCGAGAAGACGCATTACGGTCGGGGCATGACCGGCGAACCGAATCTGCTGGGCGACTACGTGCGTGCCCGCCGCGAGCTCGTCACCCCTGAACAGGCCGGTATCCCCGCCCTGGGGCCGCGGCGCGTGCCGGGGCTGCGCCGGGAAGAGGTCGCGATGCTCGCGGGCATCAGCGCCGACTACTACCTGCGCCTGGAGCAGGGCCGCGACCGCAACCCCTCCGTGCAGGTCCTGGAGTCCCTTGCCCGGGTACTGCTGCTCGACGACGACGCTACGGCGCATCTGTTGCGGCTGGGCGCCGGCAGGCCCCGTCGGCGTCGGGCCCGGCCGCCGGCGGAGGCCGTCCCTCCGGGCACCGCCAAGCTCGTCGCCACGCTCCCGCTGCCCGCGTACGTCGAGGGCCGCTGCTTCGACGTCCTCGCCGCCAACGCCCTGGCGACGGCGCTGTCACCGCGCCTCGTGGCGGGGGCCAACCGGCTGCGGGACCTGTTCCTCGACCCCGCCGAGCAGGCCCTCTATCCGGACTGGGAGAACGCCACCACGGGACTGGTCGCCGGTTTCCGCGAGTCCGTCGGCACCGACACGGACGACCCCCGGTTCATCGAGCTGGTCGGCGAACTCTCCCTCGCCAGCCCCCGCTTCAGCCGGCTCTGGGCCCGCCACGACGTGCACGTATGCGAAGGCGCGCCCATGCGCATCGACCACCCTCAGGTCGGTGGCCTGCTGCTCAACCGGGAGCGGCTGGGCATCGGTGGCGCGGATGGCCAGATGCTCGTCGTCCACCACCCGGACCCCGGCACCGACAGCGCGGAGAAGCTGGCGCTCCTGGCTTCCTCCATCCAGTAACGGGTACCGACCGGTTGACGGCGGACGTATGGTGGAGGGGAAACGCATCAACGCCCCGCCCCGAAGCGTGAGTTGGGCGGGCCGAGCGGGGGAAGAAAGGTGCGTGCCCGATGACGATCGGGCTCCTCTCCACGATCGTTGCCGTCTTCTACGGGGCCACGATCTCGATTCTCGCTCTCACCGCGACCTTCGCGCGGCGCCGCTCGCTGCGGCGTGAAGCGCGCAGCACCCTTGCCGTCCTGGTGCCGGGGAGGGCGGTGGAGCCGCAGCAAGCGGATGGCGCGGCGGTGGGCCCGGGCAGCTGAGGGCCACGGAGAAGCCGGAGTCAGTCGTGGCGGGCGCCGTCGAGGATGTTCTCGCGGCCCCAGGCGCCGAGGGGGGCCAGGGCCTCGTTGAGCGAGGTGCCGAGCGCGGTCAGCGAGTACTCGACGCGCGGCGGCACCTCGTCGTAGACCTCGCGGTGCACGATGCCGTCCAGCTCCAGTTCCCGTAGCTGGTCGGTGAGGACCTTCTCGGTCACCCCGGGCAGCCCTCTGCGCAGCTCGCCGAAGCGGTGCGGGCGGACCTCGAGGGCCCAGAGGATCAGGACCTTCCACTTGCCGCCGATCACGTCCATCGCCGCGTCGATCCCGCATTCGTACGAGCCCGGCCGCCGCGTGGTCCGCATGCCCAACCCCTCCACCTCGTCGCTCACCCCAGAGTAACCACCCACTCCACAGTGGGTACTTGAGTATCCCAGCGCCCAGCGACGAGCCTGAGCCGCATGAGAGATGACGGAAAGAAGATCACCGTGCTCGGACTCGGCGCGATGGGCGCCGCGATCGCTCGGGCGTGGCTGGGCGCGGGGTACGAGGTGACGGTGTGGAACCGCACCGCGAGCCGTGCCGAGCCGCTTGCCGCCGAGGGGGCGGCGGTCGCGGCGACGGCCCGCGAGGCGGTGGACGCGGGTGGGCTGGTGGTCGTCTGCCTGCTCGATGACGATTCGGTCGAGGTCGTGCTCGACGGTGCCGAGCTGAGGGGCAAGGACCTGGTCAACATCACCACGAGCACCCCCGGCCAGGCCCGTGAGCGAGCCGCGTGGGTGGAGGGACGCGGCGCCCGCTATCTGGACGGCGGGATCATGGCCGTCCCGCCGATGATCGGGGTCCCGGATTCCGGCGCGTACGTCTTCTACAGCGGGTCGTCGGAGCTGTTCGCGGCGCACCGCGACGCGCTGGCCGTCCCGGCGGCCACCCGGTACGTCGGCGTGGACCCCGGCTCGGCCGCTCTGCACGACGTGGCGCTGCTGAGCGCCATGACCGGCATGTTCGCCGGGGTGTCGCACGCCTTCGCGCTGATGCGCGAAGGCGCCAGGGGGACGGAGGCCGCCCCGCGGGAGTTCGCGGCGCTGCTCATCGAGTGGCTCACCGCCATGGCCCCGTACGCGAACGGGGTCGCCACGCACCTGGAGACCGGCGACTACACCCTCGGCGTGACGTCGAACCTCGCCATGATGGTGGAGGGCAACGGCACACTGCTGCGCACCGCCGAGGAGCAGGGCGTGAGCCCGGAGCTGCTGAGCCCGTTCATGGCGCTGATGGAACGCCGTCTCGCCGCGGGACACGGCGACGAGGGGACGACCGGGGTGATCGACCTGCTGCTTCGCTGAGACGGAAGCGGGTCAGGCCGCGCGGCCGAAGGAGCGGAGTCTGGTGAAGGAGGACTCCAGCCCGCGCTTCAGCAGCCGCGCCGCCGGGCGTTCCACGAAGCGGTGCACCAGCCAGCTCAGGCCCAGGAAGCCGGAGATGACGAGGGCGAGGAGCAGGCGGGGGTCCATGGTGTCGTGCAGGCGGTTGAGCAGGGACACGCCGGCGACGTAGTGCATCAGGTAGAGCGGGTAGGTCAGGCAGCCCGCGGTGACCAGCCACTTCCAGCGGATGCGGTCGGTGAAGCCGAGGGCGACGGCCACCATGACGAGCAGGAAGACGGTGAAGATCAGGACGGAGCCGCGCCAGCTGGAGACGTCTTCGAACGCGACCCGCATCGCCAGTTCGCGCTGGCCCATCAGCCACGCCATGGCGAGGATGCCCCAGAGCAGTAGGTCCTGGCCGAAGCGGTGCATGAGGTAGAGGGCGAGGCCCGCGATGAAGTACCAGGCGCCGCTGGGGTCGGCCGCCAGGACCAGCAGCGGGAACTTGGACACGGGGGCGAGCATCGCGGCCGCGCCCCATACGCAGCAGAAGACGACGACCCTGCGGTAGGTCAGGCCCATGGCGACCACGACCATGAAGAGCAGGTAGAAGCGCAGCTCCGACCAGAGGGTCCAGTAGACGAGGTCGACGTCGGGCACGTCGGAACCCGACTGCAGCATGGTGAAGTTGAGCAGGATGTCCCGCCCCGGCGGCCGGTCCCATACGCCCGGCAGGACGATCATGGAGACCGTGGTGAAGGCCACGCCGACCCAGTACGCCGGGTAGAGGCGGATCACGCGGGAGACGAAGAAGTCCTTCGGCGTGCGGCCCCAGCACGACATGCAGATGACGAAGCCGCTGATCACGAAGAAGATCTCCACGCCGATCCAGCCGAAGGACGCGAAGTGGAACAGCGTGGGCATGATCTCGGACGCGGGGCGGCCCCAGATCGCGTTGCCCGGCTGGTTGGCCCGGTTGGTGCCCGCGTAGTGGTGCAGGGCCACCATGAGCGCGGCGACCAGGCGGATGCCGTCGACGACGTACAGCCGGGGCCGGGCCCGCCCGACGGTGGCCACCTTTCGCGTCGGGGCCGTCCGCGGTGGGGAGTCGCTGCCGGTGCGCCCGGCCACGGCGGTCCCACCGCGTCCGGGCGAGTCGACGGCCGGGGGAAGCGGCTGCTGAAACCTGACCTGCATCAGACCTGCGTCATCCTCACGAGGGGGAACCGACGGAACCTCGGGCTCAACGGCCACGGGCGGCTCACGCTACGGCCGTCGAAGCCCGCCCAGCCCGGACAGACGGCGGCAATTCGGATGGCGCGGAGCCGTCGTTCCAGAAACCCTCGTGGATGCGCCGCGCAGTGTTCGCCGACGTTTCATCCGCCCAGCGGTTCGCGAGGCGGACAAAGGTCGTCCGGGGCGTTCAATTTCCGCTTCCGGGGCGAGGGGAAACGATCAATAGAGGTCAGAGGCGTGTGGCGGATGGGACGCGGGCGTAGGCTCGCGAACGGCGATCGCTTGATGGTGTGTCAGGAGATTTGGTGATGACCGAGCAGTCCTCCTCCGCCCAGGACGGGCCCCTGATCCCGATGCCGGTCCTCACCCCCTCGGCCCTGCGGGCGGCGGTCGCCCAGATCGCGCCCGGGGAGCTGCCGACCTTCGTCGAGCATCTGGACCGGGCCGTCGAGCAGGCCGCGCGGAACGGCACGATCTCTCCGCTGCGTACCTTCCTCCAGTGGTGGGGCGAGTTCGTCGCGATTCAGCGGTATCCGGCCCGGGCCGCGCGGCTGCGGGAGCTGGAGGCCGTGGCGGAGGAGGCGACCAACCGGGAGGCGCTGGGGTCGGCGCTGGCCGAGATGCGGCAGATCATGGACGCGGCGCACCGGGAGACGCCCGCGGTGGGGCGATAGCCGCCTCGCGCATGGCCGAGGGGTGTCGGCCATGGCGCCCCCCTGGGGGCGTGGGGAGTGTAGGGGGAAGCCGGGCGCGGTGTGGGTGCCTTTGTGCACTCCTGACGAACGCAGTTTTTTGCAGCAGGCAAAGTTTAGTGTTTCGCGTACTCCAGCACCCCCCACCAGGAGGCACGATGACGACTCACGGGCGTGGCAGCCGCGCAGCATCGAACCGCAGCCGCATGATGGCCGGCGGTGTCGCCCTGGCGGCGGTGGTCGCGGGGGCGGGGATCTGGGTCTCCCAGGCGGATGACGGGGGGAGCCAGTCGGTGACGGACAGCGGCATGCCGTCCGCGCACGGTGGGGCCGGGGCCGGGGCGGCCGCCGCGTCGGGGGCGGAGGCCGCCAACTCCGGGCCGATGAGCGAGCTGGACAAAACGTTCCTGGTCAAGGTCCGGCAGGCCGGGCTGTGGGAGATCCCGGCCGGGCGGATGGCGCAGACCCAGGCGTCGAGCGAGGCGATCAAGCGGGCCGGGACGCATCTGCTCGACGGGCACAGCAAGCTCGACCAGCTGGTGCGGGAGGACGCGAAGGCGCTGTCGTCGCCCATACCGGACGAGGCCTCGGCCGAACAGCAGGAATGGGTCGAGCAGTTGAAGGCCGCCGACGGCGAGAAGTTCGACCAGCTCTTCGTGGATCTGCTGCGCGCCTCGCACGGGAAGATCTTCATCACCATCGGCGAGGTCCGCGCCGCCACCAAGAACCATCTGATCCGGCGGCTGGCCCAGGTGACCAACGACACCGTGATGGACCACATGACGGTGCTGGAGGACACCGGGCTGGTGACGGACGCGGTGCTGGACGACGTCGGGGCCAGCGTGCCGAAGTAGGGCCCCGGTGAGCCGCTCGGCTCAGGGGATCAGTACCACCTTCCCCATCGTCGCCCGCGTCTCCAGCGCGCGGTGCGCCTCGGCCGCCTCGGCGAGGGGGAAGCGGTGTACGGAGGGTACGAGGCGGCCGGCCGCCGCCTCCGCGAGCGAGCGCTCCTCCAGAGTGCGCATGGGGTCCGGACCGCCCGCCTTCTCCAGCATCGGGGGGCCGAGGACGGACCGCGAGGTGATGCCGCGCGCCGCCAGTTCCGCCTCGGTGAACTCCAGCGGTCCGCCGCCGTGCGGGCCGCCCGACGACCAGCCGAAGACGAGATGGCGGCCGCCGGGAGCGAGCAGGTCCACGGCCGCGCGGCCCGGTTCGCCGCCCACCCCGTCGAACAGGACGGTGGCGGGACGGTCCGCGTCAAGCGCGGTGCCGAGCGCGGTGCGTACGTGCCGCGGCCAGGCCGGGTCGTCGTAGTCCACGGCGAGATCCGCGCCCAGTTCGCGCACGCGCGCCAGCTTCGCCGGGCCGCCCGCGAGCCCCACGACGGTGGCGCCCGCGTGCTTCGCGTACTGGACCAGGAGCTGGCCGACGCCGCCCGCCGCCGAGGTCACCAGGACCACGTCGCCGGCCGTCAGCTCGGCGAACTGCAGGATGCCCATGGCCGTGCGCCCGGTACCGATCATGGCGACGGCCTGGGCCGCGTCCAGTGCTTCCGGTATGGCGTGCAGCTTGGCGGCATGCGTGACGGCCAGTTCGGCGTAGCCGCCGGGGACCATGCCGAGGTGGGCGACGACGCGTCTGCCGAGCCACGCCGGGTCGGTGCCCTCGCCCAGGGCGTCCACGGTGCCCGCGACCTCGCGGCCGGGGATGGTGGGCAGCTCCGGGGCGGCGTGGACGGCGGTGTTCAGGCCCTCGCGCAGCGCGGTGTCCAGCAGATGCACCCCGGCGGCGGCGACCGCGACGCGCACCTGGCCGGGGCCGGGCTCGGGGTCGTCGGTCCGCTCGTACGTCAGGTTCGCGGCGGGGCCGAAGGCGTGCAGGCGTACGGCGTGCATGGTGTCTCCCGGAGGCTTGAGGCGCACCGTGCGGTGGTGGTGCGCGGCATGCCGTCAGCCTCCGACTTCAACCTTGGTTCAGGTCAAGGGGTTCGTGGGGCAGGGGCGCGGGGGCTCAGACGCGGGGGAAGCGGGCTTGAAGGTCCCAGATCGCCGGGTTGTCGCCCAGCCCCTCGTGCATGTCGACGAGGTCGGCGATCAGGTCCTGGAGGAAGTCGCGGGCCTCGCGGCGCAGCGCGGAGTGCTGGAAGGTCAGCGGCGCCTCTTCGAGCGGTACCCAGTCGGCGGTGATGTCCACCCAGCCGAAGCGGCGCTCGAAGAGCATGCGGTCGGCGGATTCGGTGAAGTCCAGCTCCTCGTGGATGCGGCGGGCGGACCGGCTGCCGCGCGGGTCGCGGTCCAGCCGTTCCACGATGTCGCACAGGGCCCACGCGAAGTCGAGCACCGGAACCCATCCCCAGGCTGTGGACAGTTCGCGGTCGGCCACGGTGTCGGCGAGATAGACGTCGCCGCAGAACAGGTCGTGGCGCAGTGCGTGGGTGTCCGCGCTCCGGTAGTCCGTCTGCGGCGGGTCCGGGAAGCGGCGGGAGAGGGAGTAGCCCAGGTCGATCACGGGGTTGATGGTGTCATGCGGGGCCTGGCCGTTACGGCGGCAGGGGCGCCCGGGTGGTGGGGCCGGGCGCCCTCGGCGACGTCGTCTCGTTGCCTCAGTGGCCGCGCGCGATCCACTCCTCCAGGTGCGGCGCCTCGTCCGCGATCAGGGTCGGGTCGCCGTGCCCGGTGCGGACGACGGTCTGGGGCGGCAGGGCGAACAGCCGCTCCCGGATGGACTCGATGATCGTGTCGAACGAGGAGTACGAGCGCCCGGTGGCGCCCGGCCCGCCCTGGAAGAGGGTGTCCCCGGAGAACACGGTGGTCAGGGCGGGGGCGTGCAGGCAGACCGCGCCGGGGGAGTGGCCGGGGGTGTGCAGGACGCGCAGCTGCGCACCGCCGACGGTGAGCACGTCGCCGTCGGCCAGCGGCTTGTCCGGGGCGCGGTCGGGGTGGCGCATCCGCCACAGCACCTCGTCGTCCGGGTGCAGCAGGATCGGGGCGCCGGTGCGGTCGGCGACGTCCGGGGCCGCGTCGATGTGGTCGTCGTGGCCGTGCGTACAGATGACGCCGAGCAGCCGGCGGTCGCCGATGGCCTCGACGATCGCGTCCGCGTCGTGGGCGGCGTCGATGACGTACACCTCGTGGTCGTCGCCGATGAGCCAGACGTTGTTGTCGACGTCCCAGGTGCCGCCGTCCAGCGAGAAGGTGCCGGAGGTGACCAGATGGTCGATGCGTACGGGCGGAGGGGTCATCGCGGAGTCACCACCAGGGATCATCAGAGCATCACCACCGAGCGCAGGACGTCGCCTCGGTGCATCTTGTCGAACGCCGCCTCGATGTCGTCGAGCCCGATGGTCTCGCTGACGAAGGCGTCCAGGTCGAGCCGTCCCTGCTGGTAGAGGTCGATCAGCAGGGGGAAGTCGCGGGAGGGCAGGCAGTCCCCGTACCAGGAGGACTTGAGGGCGCCGCCGCGTCCGAAGACGTCGATCAGCGGCAGTTCCAGCTTCATCTCCGGGGTGGGCACGCCGACCAGGACGACGGTCCCGGCCAGGTCGCGGGCGTAGAACGCCTGCTGGTACGTCTCGGGGCGGCCGACGGCCTCGATCACCACGTCCGCGCCGTTGCCGTCGGTCAGTTCGCGGACGGCCTCGACGACGTCGGCGGTCTTGCCGTTGATGGTGTGGGTGGCGCCGAGGGAGCGGGCCTGCTCCAGCTTCCGGTCGTCCACGTCCACCGCGATGATCTTCGCGGCGCCGGCGAGCCGGGACCCGGCGATCGCGGCGCCGCCGACTCCGCCGCAGCCGATGACCGCGACCGCGTCGCCGCGCCCGACGTTGCCGGTGTTGATGGCGGCGCCGATGCCGGCCATCACTCCGCAGCCGAGCAGCCCGGCGGCGGCCGGGGAGGCGGCGGGGTCGACCTTGGTGCACTGGCCCGCCGCGACGAGCGTCTTCTCGGCGAACGCGCCGATGCCGAGGGCGGGGGTCAGGGCGGTGCCGTCGGTGAGCGTCATGGGCTGGGACGCGTTGTGGGTGGCGAAGCAGTACCAGGGGCGGCCGCGGCGGCAGGCCCGGCACTGGCCGCACACCGCACGCCAGTTGAGGATGACGTAGTCGCCGGGGGCCACCTCGGTGACGCCGTCGCCGACGGACTCCACGACGCCCGCCGCCTCGTGCCCGAGGAGGAACGGGAAGTCGTCGTTGATGCCGCCTTCCCGGTAGTGCAGATCGGTGTGGCAGACGCCGCACGCCTGGACCTTCACCACCGCCTCGCCGGGGCCGGGGTCCGGCACCACGATCGTCTCGATGCGGACCCGTTCGCCTTTGCCGGGGGCCACCACGCCGCGTACGTGTTGAGTCATGGAAGCAGCGTAAGGGCCGATCAGCGGCTACGACAGGAACTCAGGGCGACCGCATGAGACGCGCATCGGGCCGCACCGGAATCACCGGTGCGGCCCGTTCCGCTTACTTCGCGTCGTACATCACTTCACGTTGATCGCGGTCCAGGCGGCGGCCACCGTGTTGTACTCGGTGCTGCTCGCCCCGTAGAGGTCGCGCGCGGCGTTGAGGGTGGCGGTGCGGGCCTGCGCGTACTTGCTGGTGGAGGTCAGGTACGTGGTCAGGGCCTTGTACCAGATCTTGATGGCCTTGTCCCGGCCGATGCCGGTGATCGTCGAGCCGTCGTACGTCGGGCTGTTGTAGCTCACGCCGTTGATGGTCTTCGCGCCGCTGCCCTCGGACAGCAGGTAGAAGAAGTGGTTGGCGGGCCCGGAGGAGTAGTGGACGTCGACGTTGCCGAGCGTCGAGGACCAGTAGTCCTTGGACGCGCCGTCCTTGCTCGGCTTGTCCTGGTAGCGCAGCGGGGTGCCGTCACCGTTGATGTTGATCTTCTCGCCGATGAGGTAGTCACCGGGGTCGGAGGAGTTGCCCGAGTAGAACTCCACCGCGGTGGCCATGATGTCCGAGGTGGCCTCGTTGAGGCCGCCGGACTCGCCGCTGTAGTTGAGGTTGGCGGTGGCGGCGGTGACGCCGTGGGACATCTCGTGGCCCGCCACGTCCATCGAGGTGAGCGGGTTGGAGTTGCCGGAGCCGTCGCCGTAGGTCATGCAGAAGCAGGAGTCCTGCCAGAAGGCGTTCACATAGCTGTTGCCATAGTGGACGCGGGAGTACGAGCCCACGCCGTTGTTCTTGATGCCGTTGCGGCCCAGGACGTTCTTGTAGAAGTCCCAGGTCTCGGCCGCGCCGTAGTGCGCGTCCACCCCGGCGGTCTGGCGGCCGCCGCCCCAGACGTCATCGGCGTCGGTGTAGAGCGTGCCGGTGCCCGACGACCCCTGGTTGAGGTCGTAGGTCTTGTGGTTGCCGCGGGTGGAGTCGGTGAGGCTGTACGTGGAACCGCTCTTGGTGGTGCCGAGGGTGACCGTGCCGCTGTACTTGCTGGTTCCGGTGCCGGTCTCGACGGCCTCGTTCTCGGCCAGCTTCTTGCCGGTGGCGGCGTCGGTGATGACGTGCAGCTCGCTGGGCGTGCCGTCCTTCTGGGTGCCGGTGACGACGGTCTCCCAGGCGAGGACGGGCTTGCCCGACTCGGCCCAGACCACCTTGCGCGGCGCCTTGGCCTTCTCGCCGGAGTCGGACGCGGTCGCGGCCTTCAGCGCCGCCTTGGAGGCGGCGGAGGCGGACACCGCGGCGTCCGTGCCGGGCACGGTTATCGTCGCGCTGGTCGCCTTGGTGACGGTGCGCGCGCCACTGGGCTTCTCGTGGACGACCAGGTCGCCGCCGAGGACGGGCAGCCCGTCGTAGGTGCGCTCGTAGCGGGTGTGCACGGTGCCGTCGGCGTCCTTGATGACGTCGCGGACGAGGAGCTTCTCCTTGGCCCCGAGCCCCAGGTGGTCGGCCTGGGCGGAGGCATCGGCCTGCGCCGCCTTGATGGAGGCGGTGCGCTCCGCGGGGGACAGCTGCAGCGCGGTCGCGCCTGCCTCGCGGGAGTTGTCCGGCTGGGCGGTGGCCGAGCCGGTCTGGACGCCGATGACGACCATGGCGGCGGAGGCGACGAACGCTGCCGCGCGGATGGCCTGCTTGCGGGGGGAGGAAGCGTGAGGTCTCACTCGGTCTCCTTGCTGAGGGGCCGCGGGATCGCGGCCCTGCGTAGGGGGTGCGGACAGCCGTGGGTGGACTGCCCGGTCGAGCAGGAGTGGTGCGTGAGGTGCCAAATGCAAACCAGGGCTACCGCGGAGTCAGGAGCGACGCGCGGCGAGCCGAGCAGAGATTGTCATCGAACGATCTGTTCTGACAGGTGCGTAACAAGAATTTGACCGTTCGTTATTCAAGCAGGGCAAATTTCGGTCAGTCAGGCATGGCGTGGCAATGCCCGGTTGATGCGTACGTGTCCGCAAATACGGCGAGGGCCGCCCCCTGGGGTGGGGGCGGCCCTCGCCGCGTGAAGCGCTGGGAACGCTGGGAACCCTGCGCGCTGGGAACCTCAGACGTTGACGCCGAAGTCCTGCGCGATGCCGACCAGGCCCGAGGCGTAGCCCTGGCCGACGGCGCGGAACTTCCACTCGGCGCCGTTGCGGTACAGCTCGCCGAAGACCATGGCGGTCTCGGTGGCGGCGTCCTCGCTCAGGTCGTAGCGGGCGATCTCGGTGCCGCCGGCCTGGTTGACGATGCGGATGAACGCGTTCCGCACCTGGCCGAAGTTCTGGCTGCGGGACTCGGCGTCGTAGATCGAGACCGGGAAGACGATCTTGTCGATGTCGGCGGGCAGACCCGCCAGGTTGACGTTGATCTGCTCGTCGTCGCCCTCGCCCTGACCGGTGACGTTGTCACCGGTGTGGACGATGGTCTGGTCCGGGGTGGCCTTGTTGTTGAAGAACACGAAGTGCTGGTCGGAGTAGACCTTGCCGTTCGCGTTCACGGCGATGGCGCTCGCGTCCAGGTCGAAATCGGTGCCCGTGGTGGTGCGGACGTCCCAGCCGAGGCCGACCGTGACGGCGGTCAGGCCCGGTGCCTCCTTGGTGAGCGAGACGTTGCCGCCCTTGGACAGGCTTACAGCCATGGGGAGTCCCTTTCGTGGTCTCGATGGTTCGAGTCGGCGGGCTTCGTCCTCAAGGCTCCGGGCGAAGCCGCCGTCACCCTCCACAACGCCATCAGGGCACCGGCAGGTTCCAGATACCTTTACTTTCTTTGCCAAACTCTGATGGGGGTCCGTGGGCCCCGTCCCGCGCTCCGCCAAAACGGGATGACGGCGCGGGGGTCGGCGGGTGACCATGGAGCCATGTCCGGGCCCTATGTCATCCGTGGTGCGGTCTCCCTGCCGGAGGCCGAGCTGATGTGGCGTTTCTCCCGGTCGTCCGGGCCCGGCGGACAGCACGTCAACACCAGTGACACCTCCGTCGAGCTGCGCTTCGACCTGGCCGCCACCGACGCGCTGCCGCCCGTATGGAAGGAGCGCGCGCTGCGGCGGCTGGCCGGGCGGCTGGCCGACGGGGTGCTCACCGTACGGGCGTCCGAGCACCGTTCCCAGTGGCGCAACCGCGAGACGGCCGCCGTCCGGCTCGCCTCGCTGCTCGCGGAGGCGAGCGCGCCGCCGCCCAAGCCGCGCCGCCCGACCCGGATCCCGCGCGGCATCAACGAGCGCCGGCTGCGGGAGAAGAAGAAGCGGAGCGACACCAAGCGCGGTCGCTCGGGACGCGGCTGGGACTGAGGGGACGGGGACGGTTCCCCCTGTTCGAGGAGGCGAAGGCGCGAGGGCGTCGTAGCGCGAGGGCGCGGTAGCCCCAGAGCGCGGCAGCGGCTATTCGAGGGTGCGGTAGCGGCCGCGGAAGTACGTCAGCGGGCCGCCCTCCGTGCTCGGCGTCGCCGCCGCCAGCACCCGGCCGATCACCAGGGTGTGGTCCCCGGCCGGCACCCGCTGCTCGGTGCGGCACTCGATCGTCGCCAGCGCCCCGGACACCAGCGGAGCGCCGGACTCCGCGCCGCGCGTCACGGCCATGTCCGCGAACAACAGCCTGTCGCTGATGCGCCCCTTCATGGCGAATCGTCCCGCTGTGGTCCGCTGACTCTCCGACAGGACCGACACCGCCCAGAGCGGCTGTCGTTCGAGCAGCTCGTCCAGCCGGGAGCCGTTGCGAACGCTCACCATCGCGAGCGGCGGGTCAAGTGACACCGACATGAACGCGGTGGCCGTCATGCCGACGTCCTCACCGCTCGGCCCCTCTTCCGGGTCGTGCGCCGTCACCAGCACCACGCCCGCCGCGAGTCGCGACAGGGCGGCGCGGAAGTCGTCCTCACTCACCCCACCAGCATGCGGGACGGCGGGCCCGGCCGGGGTCGGGGCGGGGGCGGGGGCGGAAGGCGTCGTCTGGAACACGTTCTCCACGCTAGTCAGGTCCGGCCGCCCTCCGCATCGGGCCGCCGGACCAGTCCGGACGTAGGTCTGCGGCCGTAGGCGGCCCGCTTGCGGAATTTGCTTTCAGAAAAAAGAGGAGCGCTCCCATGCGGTTCTGACGGGGCGCGAACACGGTCTGTGACATGAGTCACAGCAGCCGGTAATTGTTGACCCTGTGTACCGGGTGGGCAGCTCGCTGTGATTCAGTGGCCGTTGGCAATCGGACGACAAAGGAAGCCAGGAGTTGCTGTCGAGGTCTCGGGGGAGTGCGAGCGATGGAGGCCGAGTCGGAGCCCTATATCCGCCTTGCGACCCTGCGGCAGCTGCATCAGGTGGTCGCCGACCTGAACACCGCGCGCAGCCTCGCCGACACCGTGCAGACCGTCGCCGACGGCGTCATAGCCGGGCTCGGCTACGAGCTGTCGGCCGTCAATCTGGTCCGTCCGGACGGTGACCTCGTGGTCGCCGCCGTGGGCGGCAGCGCGGGCGCCGAGGCGCTGATGGCCGGGCGGGTCGGCTCCCGCGCCTCCTGGGACCGCCGGCTGTCGATGGGCGACCGCTGGGGCGATCTGCGCTTCATCCCGCACACCGAGGGCTGGGTCCTCGACGACGACGACGTGCCGCAGTGGCACACCACCGGCCCCGAGCCCCGCTTCGCCGACGAGTGGCACTCCAGGGACCGCCTGTTCGCCCCCCTGCACGCGGCGGGCGCCTCCGGCGGCGAGCTGATCGGGGTCCTCTCCGTCGACAAGCCGCGCAACGGGCGCCGCCCCGGCGCATGGGGGCGCGAGGCGCTGCAGATGTACGCCTTCCACGCCGCCATCGCGATCGGCAACGCCCGGCTGCGCGGCAACATGCAGCGCGCCCTGCTGCGCCTGGAGCGCGAGCAGCAGGCCCTCCGGGCCAGTGAGGAATCCTTCCGGCAGGCGTTCGAATACGCGCCCAGCGGCATGGCCATCGCCGAGATGGGCGGCGACCAGAACGGCCATCTGCTGCGCACCAACGACGCCCTCTGCCGCCTGCTGGGCCGCCCCGCCTCGGCGATGCGCCGCTACTCCTTCGCCGACCTCGTCCACCCCGAGGACATCGGCACCCTGCTGCGCACCTCCCACGAGGGCGGCCGCTCCGAGCTGCGGCTCGCCCGCCGCGACGGCACGTACGTCTGGGTGTCGCTGCGCAACTCGGTGGTCGCCGACGCCGCCGACGGCCCGCGCTTCCTGCTCACCCACGTCGAGGACATCGAGGAGCGCAAGCGCCATGAGCTGGCCCTCGCCCACCGCGCCAGCCATGACTCGCTGACCGGCCTGCCCAACAGCGCCGAGCTGCGCGCCCGCCTCGGCAGCAGGCTGTGCGCCCATCCGCCGCCGGGGGGCCGGGCGGAGTTCGCCGACGGGCCGCGACCCGCGGACGGCGGTGAGGGGGCGGCGTCCGCCGCCGACGGCTTCCCGCGCGGCTTCGACCAGTACGAGAGCTTCGGCTCCCGGCCCCCGCTCGCCGCGGGCGGCGTCCAGTTCGACCACCATGTGCACACCTTCGCGCCCCATGAGGACGACGACGTCGACGACGGCCACAAGGGGCTCGCGGTCCTCTTCTGCGACCTCGACGGCTTCAAGTCGATCAACGACCGGTTCGGTCACCACGCGGGTGACGCGGTCCTCATCGAGGTCGCCCGCCGGCTCACCAGCGGGGTGCGGGACGGCGACACCGTCGCCCGGCTCGGCGGTGACGAGTTCGTCGTCCTCGCCGACGGCCTCGGCCGGGCGGACGCCCAGGACCTGGCCGTCCGGCTGCGCAACGCGATCCTGCCGCCCATCCGGGTCGACGGCCGTGCCGTGCGCGTGGGGGCCAGTTTCGGGATCGGCTGGGCGGGCTGCGGCATGTCGGCCGAGGAGGTTCTGCACTCCGCCGACCAGCGCATGTACGTCGAGAAGCGGGCCCGTTCGAAGGAGCGCAGACGGGCCGGGTGAGGTCCGTGCGGGGCGCGTCCGGGACGGGCGGGAGCCCGGCCCGCTCCGATCGAGGTACGCTGCGTCGATGCGGCCCTGCCGCCGACAGTGAACCGATCATGAATATTGGCCATCCGGATAGCCCACGCCCTGTTGAGGCCCTGTCGGCCCTGATATGAGCTGTCGTGGCGCGTACGCACACCTGAGCGCCGATGGCCATATGCATAGGGGAGTGACCAGGGATGACGGCCGGCAACAACGGCTCGGACACACCGGAGAACGACGACCCGTTCGCCTATCTGTACCGCTCGGAGGGCGATCAGGGCGGACAGGGTGGCCAGTCGGGTCAGCCGGGTTCCGCCCGTACCGGTGGGTACGGCTACCCGGGCCCGGCCGGTCGGCAGCAGCAGCCGGGGGTGCCCCGCACCTCGTACAACCACGTCCGCGCGGTCGGCGAGCGCAACTACGGCCAGCAGATCCCGAACCAGCAGCCGCAGGGTTACGGTCAGCAGGGTCAGCAGGGCTACGGTCAGCAGGGGTACGGCCAGCAGAACGCCCACTACGCCGCCCCCGAGACGCTGCCCGGCGGCAACGGCCCCCGCCAGTCCGCCGCCCCGCGCGGTGGCGGTGGCGGCCGGGGCCCCAACAACCGGGGGCTGCTGATCGGCGCCGTCGCCGTGGTGGCGGTGGTCGTCGTCGGCATCGGCGTCGCGATGCTCACCAATGGTGACGACAAGAAGGACCAGGGCGACCAGGCGGGCGGGAAGCCCACGGCGGCGTCCAGCGTCGAGCCCAGCGGCAAGCCGGAGTCCTCCAAGAAGCCCGCCGGGAAGCTGCCCAAGGAGGACGCGGCCAGCATGCAGCTCGGCGGCGGCGCCGCCCCGGCGAGCGACGTCAAGGGCGCCAAGGGCAAGGGCGGCACCTACGTCGGCGGCCTCAACAGCCCGGGCTCCTCGGCGACCTGGAACGTGGACGTCGACCGGGCCAAGGCGTACAAGCTGTACGTGCGCTACGGCGTGCCCGGCGAGGACCAGAGCCTGTCGCTGACGGTCAACGGCAAGAAGTCGGACCGGCCGATCAGCATGAAGAACTTCTCCAACGCGCCCAAGGGCGACTACGAGAAGGGCTGGACGTACTCGTGGTCCATCGTGCAGCTCAGCCAGGGCAGCAACACGATCACCCTGTCGTGCGGCGAGGGCGACAAGTGTGACGTCAACCTCGACCAGATGTGGCTGAAGAGGGACTGAGGCAGGGCTCAGCCAGGGCTGAGGCAGACCCGGCGGCGGGTCCGTCCCGCCGCCTCAGGCCGCCGTCGGGTGCTCGGTGACCTCGATCCGGTCCAGCAGCTCCGCGTAGAGCGCCCGGTCGAACTCGCCCGCCGCCGGTGCCCGTACGGCCGCCGCCGACAGGGCCACCGCGCGGGCGATCCGCTCGGGCCAGGGCACCTCGTCCACCAGCCCGGACAGCAGCCCCGCCACCGCCGCGTCCCCGGCGCCCGTCGGATTGCCCGTCAGGCGCTCCGGCGGGGCCGCCCGCCAGGCGCCCTGGGCGGTGATCGCGAGCAGCCCGTCCGCGCCGAGCGAGGCGGCCACGGCGCGCGCGCCGCGCCGCCGGGCGTCGCGCGCGGCGCGCAGCGGCTCGGTGGAGCCGGTGAGCCCGGCCAGCTCCTCGGCGTTGGGTTTGACGATGTCCGGGCGGGCGGCGACGCCGCGGCGCAGCGGTTCGCCGCTGGTGTCCAGCAGGGTGGGGACGCCCGCGGCCCGGGCCTCGCGGATGAGCTGGGCGTACGTACCTACGGGCACGCCGGGCGGGAGGCTGCCGCACAGGGCGACCGCCGAGGCCTCGGGCAGCAGCCGGGCGTAGGCGTCCATGAAGGCGGCCCATTCGGCGGCGGTGACGGCCGGTCCGGCCTCGTTGAGCTGGGTGGTGTCGCCCGACGTGGTGTCGACGACGCCGAGGGTGCGCCGGGTGGTACCGGCGATCGGCACCAGCGCGTCGGTGATCCGCCCGCCGCCGGTGCCCGCGTCCGGATCCGCTTCGGGCTCCGCGGCCAGCAGCTCACGGACCACCGTGCCGGTCACCCCTCCGGCGAATCCGGTGACGGCGGTGTGGTGGCCGAGGGCGGCGAGGACGCGCGCGACGTTGATGCCCTTGCCGCCGGGCCGCTCGGTGACCTCGGTCACGCGGTGGCTGGCGTGGGGACGCAGCCGAGGCACCCGGTAGGTGATGTCGAGGGCGGTGTTGAGCGTGACCGTCAGGATCACCCGGCATCTCCCTTCCCGTCCCCCCGCCGGACGGAGATTCCTGTGCTGAAGCGTGTGGCCGGGTGCCGAGCGGCGCCCCGCGCGTGAGCGATCATGCCAAAGGCGCGGCGCCCGGCCCACCCTTTTGGGGTGACCGGGACGCCCAATCATGGCGCGGAATCGGCCAATTCGGGGTCGACGGGGCACCAGCGAGCGGGAACGGCGGGTCCAGGGGGTGCCCTGTGGATCATGCCGGGCCTGATCCACAAGACACCCCTAGCCCGGGTCGACCACCCAGGTGCCGCGCCGCATGACGCCCCGCAGGTGGAAGTCGGCGTCGAGGACGACGAGGTCCGCGTCCTTGCCCGCCTCCAGCGCCCCCACCCGGTCCTCGAGGCCCAGCACCCTCGCGGGGGTCGTGGACAGCGCCCGGACCGCCTCGTCCACGCCGAGCCCGTCGACCGTGACGGCCCGCCGGAAGGCGTGGTCGAGGGTGAGGGTGGAGCCCGCGATGGACCCGGCCGTGGGGCCGTCGCTGATCCGCGCCACGCCGTTCTCGACCTCGACCTCCATCGGACCGAGCGCGTAGCTGCCGTCGCTCATGCCCGCCGCGCTCATCGCGTCGGTGATGAAGGCGACCCGGTCCGCGCCCGCGCGCCGGAAGGCCAGCTGGAGCACGGCGGGGTGCAGATGCGTCCCGTCGTTGATCAGCTCGACGGTGATCCGCTCGTCCTCCAGCAGCGCGGCCACCGGTCCTGGCTCGCGGTGCAGCAGCGACGGCATGGCGTTGAACAGGTGGGTCGCCACGGTCGCGCCCGCCTCCACGGCGTCCCGGGTCGCCTCGTACGTCGAGTCGGTGTGGCCGACTGCCGCCAGGACGCCGCTGTCGGCCAGCAGCGCCACGGACTCAAGACCGCCCGGCAGCTCGGGCGCGAGCGTCATCATGCGCGCGGTGCCGCGCGCCGCGTCGAGGAGCTTGCGCACGTCCGCCGGGTCGGGGTCGCGCAGCAGCGACGGCTGGTGGGCGCCGCAGCGGTGCGGGGAGATGAACGGGCCCTCGAAGTGGATGCCCGCCAGCTCGCCCTCCTCGGCCAGCTCGGAGAGCACCGCGGCCTGCCGGGCGAGGTCGTCGAGGTCGCCGGTGACGGTGGAGGCGAGCATCGTGGTGGTGCCGTGCGCGCGGTGGGTCCGGATGACGGTCAGCGCCTCCTCGGCGGTGCCCGTGGAGAACGAGGCGCCGCCGCCGCCGTGGAGGTGCAGGTCGACGAAGCCGGGGACGATCCAGCAGCCGGACAGATCCCGTACGGCGTCGCCCGCGTCCGCCGGCGCCCCGGCGGCCGTCCCGGCGATGCGGGTGCCCTCGACCGTCAGCCGTCCGTCGGTGACCACGCCGGTCGGCAGCACCACCCGGGCGCCTGTGAGAACCGTTCGCTGGACCATCAGCCGGATACCTCCGTGGACTGCGCGGACCGCGCGTGGGGAGAGGGGGACGTGGAGGACTGCTCGGGGTGTGACGTCTGTTCCGGGTGTGACGTCTGCTCGGTCTGTGACGTCTGCTCGGTCTGTGACGTCTGCTCGGGGTGCGGCGACGGCGTGGCGATGAGATCCCAGGCGAGCAGTCCCGCGCCCAGGCAGCCGGCGGCGTCACCGAGGGCCGCGGGGACGACGCGGGGGAGCTTCTGGAAGGTGATCCGCTCCTCGACCGCCGCGCGCAGCGGGGTGAGCAGCGTCTCCCCGGCCTCGGCGAGCCCGCCGCCGATGATCAGCAGCTCGGGGTCCAGCAGGGTGAGGGCGGTCACCAGGCCGTCGGCGAGGGCGCCGGTCGCCTCGTGCCACACCACTGCCGCCCGCGGGTCGCCGGACTCGACGGCCTTGGCGCAGTCGGCCGCGTCCGCGCCGGGCCCGCCGCCGGCCGCCGCCCAGGCGCGGCCCACCGCGGCGGCCGAGGCCAGCGTCTCCAGGCAGCCGGACTGGCCGCAGGCGCACGGGGCCCCGCCGGGCCGTACGACGATGTGGCCGATCTCGCCGGAGTCGCCGTGGGCCCCCGGTTCGAGGCGGCCCTCGATGCCGATGGCGCCCGCGATCCCGGTGCCCACCGACACGAACAGGAACCGGTCGGCGCCCCGGCCCGCCCCCAGCCGCCCCTCGGCCAGGCCGCCGGTCCGTACGTCGTGCCCGAGGGCGACCGGGACGCCGCTCAGCCGCTCGGACAGCAGCGCGCGCAGCGGTACGTCGCGCCAGCCGAGGTTGGTGGCGAAGACGGCGACGCCGCGGTCGTGGTCCAGCAGGCCGGGCACGCCGATCCCGGCGGCCGCGGCGGGTTCGCCGAACCGCCGCTCGCCGATGGCGCGCAGCTCGGCGGCGAAGTCGAGGATCGCGGCGACGACGGCCTCGGGCCCGTGCTCCCGCCCGGTGGGCCGCCTAGCCTCGTGCAGGAGTGTGCGGTCCGCCCCGACCAGGGCGGCCTTCATGCCGGTGCCGCCCACATCGAGGGCGATGACGTGTTTCACGGGGACAGTCTCCCGCGATCCACCATGAGAGGTCTAGTCCACTCGCCGGGAGGTTCTCGCGTGCGGGTAAGCGAGTTGTGACGACGTGACACATCACACGTCGGGGTGTGCGATACGTCTGACCTGGTAAGGAGAGGTCCGATACCGAAGCGATACGCCCATGGTGTAGACCTTGTGGAGGTTTGCAAGGCAGACTCGCTCGACCTTCGCGAGAAGCACCCGCGGAGGATGAATCAAGCCATAGGGTGGGAAAAGGCAGTGCAGCGGCGACGGTTCTTGAGTCTGACGACGGCTGGGGCCGCGACGGCGGTGGCGTTGCCCACGCTGTCGGCGTGCGGCAGTGACAGCTCCGGATCGGACGGGAACGTCCTGAAGGTGATCGCGGCGGACTACGGCGACAACGCCGAGAACACCTCCCAGAAGTACTGGGACAAGCTGGCCCGGGCCTTCGAGGCCAAGAACAGCGGCATCACGGTCGACGCCAAGGTCTACAGCTGGACCGAAGTCGACAAGAAGGTCGCCGACATGGTCAAGGACGGTGACAGCCCGGACATCGCGCAGATCGGCGCGTACGCCGACTACGCCGCCGCGGGCAAGCTCTACCGCGCCGACCAGATGCTCTCCATCCCCACCCAGGCCTCCTTCATCACCTCGATCGCCCAGGCGGGCGAGGTCAGCCGGGTGCAGTACGGGCTGCCCTTCGTCTCCAGCGCCCGGCTGCTCTTCTACAACAAGAAGCTGTTCGACAACGCGGGCATATCCTCCGCCCCCACCAGCTGGGCGGAGTTGAAGGACGCGGCGCGGCAGCTCAAGTCGGCCGGGGTGAAGATCCCGTACGGGCTTCCGCTCGGCCCCGAGGAGTCGCAGGCCGAGACCCTGATGTGGATGCTCGGCGGCGGGGGCGGCTACACCGACTCCAACGGCAGCTACACCATCGACTCCACCGCCAACATCGAGACGTTCGAATGGCTGCGGGACGAGCTGGTCGGCGAGGGCCTGACCGGGCCGCGCTCCCCGGGCCGCACCAACCGCCAGGACGTCTTCGACGCCTTCACCCGCGGCGAGGTCGGCATGCTCAACGGCCACCCCACCCTCATGCAGCAGGCGTCCGGCCACGACATCGACTACGCTACCGCCCCGCTGCCCGGCCGCAACGGCAAGTCGTCCTCGACGATGGGCGTCGCCGACTGGCTGATGGCCTTCAAGGCGAACGGCAAGCGCAAGCAGATCGGCGACTTCCTCGACTTCCTCTACCAGGACAAGAACGTACTGGACTTCGCCGACCAGTACGACCTGCTGCCGGTCACCACGTCCGTCTCCGCGACGATGCGCCACGAGAAGGAGCACAAGAAGCTGTGGCGCTTCCTCGACCAGATGGACCGGGCCCAGTTCTACCCGGCGGACAAGACCTCCTGGGCGACCATCAGCAAGATGATCAAGGAGAAGATCGGCTCGACGGTGGACAGCGGCGGCGACCCGGCGAGCGTCCTGGGCGAGATCCAGCGCGCGGCGGACGCCATGGAGACGGCCAAGCCGTGACCGCCGAGGAACTCTCCGAACAGGACCTGGCCGTGCTCGCCGTGGAGCGCGGCGGCTGGCCGGGGCCTGGCGCCAAGGAGCGGGCCATACGGGAACGGCTCGGCATCACCCCGACCCGCTACTACCAGCTGCTCAACGCCCTGCTGGACGACCCGCGCGCGCTGGAGCACGACCCGGTGACGGTCAACCGGCTGCGCCGCCTGCGCGACGAGCGGCGCGAACGCCGCTGAGGGTCGCTCATATCGGTGTCCCCGGGTGGCCGACGCCGGTCGCCGCTACGGATGCCGGTGGACGGGGGCGGGTAGGGTCGCCGCATGGGCAGCCACCCCCTTCCCGTACCCGTCACCGCCGCCGGCCGCGAGGGCCTTGCCGCCCTCCTGGACCGGCCCGACCGGGCCGTCGTCGGTGTCGACTTCGACGGCACCCTCGCCGACATCGTGCCCGACCCCGACCAGGCCCGCGCCCACCCCGGCGCCGTCCCGGCCCTCTCCGCGCTCGGCCCCCGACTGCGCTCCCTCGCGGTGATCACCGGCCGCCCGGCCGAGGTCGCCGTGCGCTACGGCGGCTTCGCGGACAGCGGCGCCCCGGCCAACCTCGTCGTCCTCGGCCTCTACGGCGCCGAGCGCTGGGACGCGTCCAGCCGTACCGTCCGCGCCCCCGAACCCCACCCGGGCATCGCCGCCGTCCGGTCCGAACTGCCGGGCGTGCTGGAGGCGAACGGTGCCTGGCAGGGCACCTGGACCGAGGACAAGGGCCGTGCCGTCGCCGTCCACACCCGCCGCACCGAGGACCCCCAGGCCGCATTCGACCAGCTCCGCGCCCCGCTGCACGCGCTGGCCGAGCGCCACGGCCTGATCGTCGAACCGGGCCGGCTCGTCCTGGAACTGCGCCCGCCGGGCATGGACAAGGGCGTCGCGCTGCGGGAGTACGTCCGCGAGACGTCCGCGGGCGCGGTGCTCTACGCGGGCGACGACCTCGGCGACCTGGCCGCGTTCGCCGCCGTGGAGCGGCTGCGGAAGGAAGGGGTGCCGGGGCTGCTGGTGTGCAGCGGCAGCACGGAGGTGACCGAGCTGGCCGAGCGCGCGGACGTGGTGGTCGACGGCCCGGCCGGGGTGGTGGCCCTGCTGGAGGCGCTGGCCGGGGCGATCGGCTGAGGGCCCCCGGGCCTTACCCCTCTTGCAGCGCTCGCAGCTGCGCCAGGAACCAGTCGCGGGGCGGCAGCGCCGTCGCCGCTGCGGCCAGGTGCTTGGTGCGGTCCGCCCGCTCGTCCTCCGGCGTCCGCAGCGCCTCGTCCAGCGCCCGCGCCGTGCCCTCCACGTCGTACGGGTTCACCACGACCGCGTCCGCGCCCAGCTCCTCGTACGCCCCCGCCTCCCGCGACAGCACCAGCGCGCAGCCCCGCTCGGAGACGACCGGCACCTCCTTGGCGACCAGGTTCATCCCGTCCCGGATCGGGTTGACGAGCGCCACGTCGGCCAGCCGGTAGGCGGCCAGGGAGCGGGCGAAGTCGTCCTTCACATGGAGCGCGACCGGCTGCCAGCCCTCCGTCCCGTACTCCGCGTTGATCTCCTCGGCGAGCACCCGCACCCGCTCGGTGTAGTCGCGGTAGACGGCGAGGTCCTGGCGGGACGGATAGGCGAAGGCAACGTGGACGACGCGCTCGCGCCACTCGGGGCGGGTCTCCAGCAGGCGGCGGTAGGCCAGCAGCCCGCGCACGATGTTCTTCGACAGCTCCGTGCGATCCACCCGGACGATCGTCTTCCGGCCGGGGCCGATCTGCTCGCGCAGCGCCGCCAGCCGCTCGTCGACATCGGCCGCCCGCGACCGCTCCCGCAGGAAGTCCGCGTCGGCGCCGAGGCCGTGCACCCCGAGCCGGGTCTCCCGGCCCTCGAAGCGCACGGCGGTCGCGGAGCCGTCCGTCCCCCGGACGACCTCCGCGCCCAGCACCGCCGCACAGCAGTCGGCGAACGCGGCGGCCCAGCGCCCGGTGAGGAAGGCGGCGCGGTCGCCGCCGAGGATGCCGCGCAGCACGCCCGCCGCGACATCGTCCGGCAGCAGCCGGTAGTAGTCCGGGGGTGCCCAGGGCGTGTGCGAGAAGTGGCCGATCCGCAGATCGGGGCGGCGCGCCCGCAGCAGCCCGGGGACCAGCGCCAAGTGGTAGTCCTGCACCAGCACGACCGCGCCCTCGGCCGCCTCCTGGGCGAGCGCGTCGGCGAACGCCGCGTTGTACGTCTCGTACGCCGCCCACTGGGCGCGGAACTCCGCGTCGAAGACCGGCTCGACGGGGGTCTGGTAGAGCAGGTGGTGGACGAACCACAGCACCGAGTTCGCGACGCCGTTGTACGCCGCGGCGAACACGTCCGGCGCGATGTCGAGCATCCGCACCTGCTGCCCGCCGGTGTGGTCCGGGTCGAGGTGCCCGGCCCCGGCGCGGCGCGCCGCCTCGCGGTCGCCGTCGCCGAGGGCGGCGCACACCCATACGGCACCGGCGTCGGGCCCGATCGCGCTCAGCCCGGAGACCAGCCCGCCGCCCCCGCGCTTGGGGACGAGCGAACCGTCCTGGTCCAGCGCGTACGAGACCGGGCCGCGGTTGGACGCGACGAGGATCGGTGCGCTGCGTTCAACGGCCATGTCGCGAGCCTAGCCATCGGGCACCGTGCGCAAACGTACGTACGGTTTCTTCTGCCCGGGAGGGTTACGGCGCCCGCGTCGGGCTGTGCGTCCGGGGGAGGTGTTCGTGCGGTTTCTTCTGCCCGGGAGGTTACGGCGCCTTCTTGTGCCCCTGAGCGTTACGCGACGCTGTGCCGCCCGCGCTCCGCGTACTCCGGGATCTCGACCATCGGCGGCCGCTCCTCCGTGTCGACCGCCGTCGTGCGCGGCTCGAAGCCGTTCTCGCCGCGCTCGAACTGCGTCAGCCGCGGCCGCACCAGATGGCCGCGGGCCAGCCGCAGCTGGGCGGTGCGGTAGATCGCGGCGGCCATCCTGCCGAGCGCCTTGCCGTCCTGGTGGCGGTGCTTGCGCACGCCGATGTCGACCTGGGCGAGGGCGTCGAGCCCGACCGTGTGCAGCGCGTCGACGAGCAGGCCCAGCTCGACCCCGTACCCGACGGGGAACGGCAGCCGCTCCAGCAGCGAGCGCCGGGCCGCGTACTCGCCGCCCAGCGGCTGGACGAACCCGGCCAGCCGCGGCCAGTGCAGGTTCAGCAGCGGCCGGGCGACCAGCTCGGTGACCCGTCCGCCCTGGCCGGCGGTGTCGCGCAGCGGACGGTCGTACATGCCCTTGACCAGCTGCACCCCGGGGTCGGTGAGCAGTGGCCCGACGATCCCGGAGACGAAGCGGGCGTCGAATTCGCGCAGGTCGGCGTCGATGAAGCAGACGATGTCGCCGCTGGTCGCCAGCAGCGAACGCCACAGCACCTCGCCCTTGCCGGGCAGCGCGGGCAGCCGGGGCAGCAGCGTGTCGCGGTGCACCACGGTCGCCCCGGCCGCGGCGGCGACCTCGGCGGTGCGGTCCGTGGAGCCGGAGTCCAGCACCAGCAGCTCGTCGACGAGCGGCATGTCCTCGGTCATCAGCTCGCGGCGGATCGCGGCGACGATCTCGCCGACGGTCGCCTCCTCGTTCAGCGCGGGCAGCACCACGCTGACGCTGGTCGCCGTGTGGCGCTTCGCGGCCAGCAGGTGGTCCAGCGGACGGTCGTCGGCCGACCAGGAGCGGTGCTCCAGCCAGCGCTCCACCTCATCCAGCACCTGTTTCGTCTCCCTGCTGTGATCGCTTGCCGTGATCGTTGTGATCCATCTCGCGGTTCGGACGGCTGGCTCAACCCTCCGGGCCGTCGGTTACAGTCTTGAACAGCGCACATGACCTTCGTATGTCGGGGGCACCGTGCGGACAAACGCCCCGGGTCCGGCCCGGCGGCCATACCGCTCATCCAGAGGGGCAGAGGGAACGGCCCGTTGAAGCCCCGGCAACCCTCCAGCTGGTCTCGTTCACTGCGGCGAGGCTCCCAGCTCGGGAAGGTGCCAATTCCGTCTCGTGGCGAAATGCGTCCCGAGGAAGATGAGGAGAAAGGGCCTCGCCTCCATGGCTGTGCAATCCGTAGAAAGCTCAACCAACTCCGCCGCCGCTGATTCCCCGGCGTCCTCCGCTTCCGCCGCCTTCGGTCCCGCCGTCGCCCTGTCCTGCCGCGAGTGCGGTGAGCGCTTCGACCTCGGTCCCATCTTCGCGTGCGCGTCGTGTTTCGGGCCGCTGGAGGTCGCGTACGACCTTCCGAGCGGCGACCCCGAGGGGCTGCGGCGGCAGATCGAGGCCGGTCCCGACAACATCTGGCGCTACGCGCCGCTGCTGCCCGTCCCCGCCGACGTGGCCACGCTCCCCAGCCTGAGCCCGGGCTTCACCCAGCTCGTCAAGGCCGACCGGCTCGCCCGTGAGCTGGGCATCACCGGTGAGCTGCACGTCAAGGACGACTCCGGCAACCCGACCCACTCCTTCAAGGACCGGGTCGTCGCCATCGCCGTCCAGGCGGCCCGCACCTTCGGCTTCACCACCCTGTCCTGCTCCTCCACCGGCAACCTGGCCGGCGCGGTGGGCGCCGCGGCCGCCCGTTCCGGCTTCCGCTCGTGCGTCTTCATCCCGCACGACCTGGAGGCGGGCAAGGTCGTCATGGCCGCCGTCTACGGCGGTGACCTGGTCGGCATCGAGGGCACGTACGACGACGTCAACCGCTTCTGCAGCGAGCTGATCGGCGACCCGGTGGGCGAGGGCTGGGGCTTCGTCAACGTCAACCTGCGGCCGTACTACGGCGAGGGCTCCAAGACCCTGGCGTACGAGATCTGCGAGCAGCTCGGCTGGCGGCTGCCGGACCAGATCGTCATCCCGATCGCCTCCGGCTCCCAGCTCACCAAGATCGACAAGGGGCTCAAGGAGCTGATCGCGCTCGGTCTGGTCGAGGACAAGCCGTACAAGATCTTCGGCGCCCAGGCCGAGGGCTGCTCCCCGGTCTCCACCGCCTTCAAGGCGGGCCACGACGTGGTGCGCCCGCAGAAGCCGAACACCATCGCCAAGTCGCTGGCCATCGGCAACCCGGCGGACGGCCCGTACGTCCTGGACATCGCGCGCCGCACCGGCGGGGCGGTGGAGGACGTCACCGACGAGCAGGTGGTCGACGCGATCAAGCTGCTCGCCCGCACCGAGGGGATCTTCGCGGAGACCGCGGGCGGTGTGACCGTCGGCGTGACCAGGAAGCTGATCGAGGACGGACTGCTCGACCCGTCCCTGACGACCGTCGTCCTGAACACCGGCGACGGCCTCAAGACCCTCGACGCGGTGGCCCCCACCACGGGCCCCTCCGCCATCATCCGACCCACCCTTGACTCGTTCCGAGAGGCTGGCCTCGCATGAGCGTCAACGTCCGAATCCCGACCATCCTGCGTACCTACACCGGCGGCCAGGCCGAGGTCAGCGCCGAGGGCGCGACCCTCGCCGAGGTCCTGGCGGACCTGGAGAAGAACCACGCGGGCATCTCCGCCCGCGTCCTGGACGACACCGGCAAGCTGCGCCGCTTCGTGAACGTCTACGTCAACGACGACGACGTGCGGTTCGCCGAGGGCCTGGGCACGGCCACGCCGGACGGCGCCGGGGTGTCGATCATCCCCGCCGTCGCGGGTGGCTGCTGACGCCCCATCACCCCTCTCACCTCTGGAAATCGCCCCGTCCGGGAAGAAACGGACGGGGCGATTCCGCGTGTGGAATCGCGATAGAGTTGCCCCGCCCCGACCAAGGGGCGCGGGCTTCCCCATCGGCCCCGGCGCCGGAACCGCATATGAGAACTCGTCAACTTGTGCGCAAACTGTGTGCGCGATTTGTCGGGTTGGTACCCTATGTCCCGCCGGGTTTGCCCGAACTTCACAAGAATTCTCCACTTATTACCGATCGGCCGTGCCCAGAATTCTCGTCCAATTGACCTGTTGCAGAGGGCGTTGGGACGGATACATTCAGCGGCGGTCGACGCGTTCCGGCGCACACCCCCCTCGACTCGGGGGGTGAGGTCTGACCCGGGTCCGCGGAGTGCGGTCCTGCGCAAGGGCCAGCAATAGGGGAGTTAGGAATGGCTCAGGGCACCGTCAAGTGGTTCAACGCGGAGAAGGGGTACGGCTTCATCGCGGTCGACGGTGGTGCGGACGTGTTCGTCCACTACAGTGCGATCCAGATGGACGGTTACCGCACCCTCGAGGAAGGCCAGCGGGTCGAGTTCGAGATCTCGCAGGGCCAGAAGGGCCCGCAGGCGGACATGGTCCGCGTGGCCGTAGGCTGACGCGCCGAACGCGAGGCAGCTGACTGAAATGCCGGAGGGCCCGTACCCCGCGAGGGGGCGGGCCCTCTGGCATGTCCGCGGGAGTCCGGCCCCCGGGCTCTCCCGTGGCTCCCTTGACGCCCGTCGGGCGCTTGCACTCTCATGGGGCGAGTGCTAATTATTGCGTTAGCACTCTGAAGGTGAGAGTGACAGAAGGATCGGGTCGGTGAGGCTCGCCGACGCCGCGCGGGGCAAGGAACCGCACGGTAGGCAGGCCGTCCGTCGCGGGCGCCAGGCGCGGTCCGGAGCAATCCACCCCGTCTTGGGAGGACCACTTCACATGGCCAAGATCATCGCGTTCGACGAGGAGGCGCGGCGCGGCCTCGAGCGCGGGATGAACCAGCTCGCCGACGCCGTCAAGGTCACCCTCGGCCCCAAGGGCCGTAACGTCGTCCTCGAGAAGAAGTGGGGCGCCCCCACGATCACCAACGATGGTGTGTCCATCGCCAAGGAGATCGAACTCGAGGACGCGTACGAGAAGATCGGCGCCGAGCTGGTCAAGGAGGTCGCGAAGAAGACGGACGACGTCGCCGGTGACGGCACGACGACCGCGACCGTCCTCGCCCAGGCGCTGGTCAAGGAGGGTCTGCGGAACGTTGCCGCGGGCGCCAACCCGATGGCCCTCAAGCGCGGCATCGAGAAGGCCGTCGAGGCCGTCTCCGCCCAGCTGCTCGAGCAGGCCAAGGACGTGGAGACCAAGGAGCAGATCGCCTCCACCGCCTCCATCTCCGCCGCCGACACCCAGATCGGCGAGCTCATCGCCGAGGCCATGGACAAGGTCGGCAAGGAAGGCGTCATCACCGTCGAGGAGTCGCAGACCTTCGGGCTCGAGCTCGAGCTCACCGAGGGCATGCGCTTCGACAAGGGCTACATCTCCCCGTACTTCGCGACGGACATGGAGCGTATGGAGGCGTCGCTCGACGACCCGTACATCCTGATCGTCAACTCGAAGATCACCAGCGTGAAGGACCTCCTCCCGCTGCTCGAGAAGGTCATGCAGTCCGGCAAGCCGCTGCTGATCATCGCCGAGGACATCGAGGGCGAGGCGCTGGCGACCCTGGTCGTCAACAAGATCCGTGGCACCTTCAAGTCCGTCGCCGTCAAGGCCCCGGGCTTCGGTGACCGCCGCAAGGCCATGCTCGGTGACATCGCCATCCTCACCGGTGGCACCGTCATCTCCGAGGAGGTCGGCCTCAAGCTGGAGAACGCGGGCATCGACCTGCTCGGCCGCGCCCGCAAGGTCACCGTCACCAAGGACGAGACCACCATCGTGGACGGCGCCGGCGACACCGACCAGGTGCAGGGCCGCGTCAACCAGATCCGCGCCGAGATCGAGTCCTCCGACTCGGACTACGACCGCGAGAAGCTCCAGGAGCGCCTGGCGAAGCTGGCCGGCGGCGTGGCCGTCATCAAGGCCGGTGCCGCGACCGAGGTCGAGCTGAAGGAGCGCAAGCACCGCATCGAGGACGCGGTGCGCAACGCCAAGGCCGCCGTCGAGGAGGGCATCGTCGCCGGTGGTGGCGTGGCCCTGCTGCAGACCGTCTCGGTCTTCGAGAAGCTGGAGCTCGAGGGCGACGAGGCCACCGGTGCCCAGGCCGTGCGCCTGGCCCTGGAGGCCCCGCTGAAGCAGATCGCCGTCAACGCCGGCCTCGAGGGCGGCGTCGTGGTGGAGAAGGTGCGCAACCTGACCCCCGGCCACGGCCTCAACGCCGCGACCGGCGAGTACATCGACCTGATCGCCGAGGGCATCATCGACCCGGCCAAGGTCACGCGCTCCGCGCTGCAGAACGCCGCGTCGATCGCCGCGCTGTTCCTCACCACCGAGGCCGTCATCGCCGACAAGCCGGAGAAGGCCGCTCCGGCGGGCGCCCCGGGCGGCATGCCGGGCGGTGACATGGACTTCTGATCGGCTTCGGCGCCCCGCGCGCCGGTCGGTCATACCGTCCACTGACGACGGCGGGGCGGCACCCTTTCTCCCAGGGGTGCCGCCCCGCCGCCGTGTTTTCCGCTGCTGTGTTTTCTGCTGCTGTGGCCTTTTGCCGTTGTGGCTTTGTGTGGCTATGGCTTCTTGCCGTTACGGCTTCTTGTCGTTACGGCTTCTTGTCGTCGTACCCCGCCGCTTCGAGGGCGGCCCGCAGATGGCCGTTCGCCTCGCCGAGCAGCTTCTCGGCGGTGGGCGCGTCCACGCCGCCGAGGATCGTGAGGATGGCGTTCTTGGCCTCCCAGCCGGTGGCCGCCAGCGCGCCCTCGATCCGCTCGTCCGGGGCGCCGGTCGCCAGCGAAACGATCCGGCGGGTGCGCGCCCGCAGCTTCTCGTTCGAGGCGCGCACGTCGACCATCAGATTCCCGAAGGTCTTGCCCAGCCGGATCATGGTGATGGTCGAGATCATGTTGAGCACGAGCTTCTGCGCCGTACCCGCCTTGAGCCGGGTGGAGCCGGTGAGCAGCTCCGGTCCGACGACCACCTCGACGCCGTGGTCGGCGGCCGCGGCGAGCGCCGAGCCCGCGTTGCACGACAGCCCGACCGTGAGCGCCCCGCGGCGGCGGGCGTGCTCGACGGCGCCCACGGCGTACGGGGTGCGGCCGGAGGCCGAGACGCCCACGACCGCGTCGTCCGGCCCGATCCCGATCCGGTCCAGGTCCTCGGCGGCCAGCTCCGCGCTGTCCTCCGCGCCCTCCACGGACGACACCACGGCGGTCTCCCCGCCCGCGATCAGCCCGACCACCCGGTCCGGCCGGGCGTTGAAGGTGGGCGGGCACTCGCTCGCGTCGAGCACCCCGAGCCGCCCGGCGGTGCCCGCGCCCGCGTAGACCAGCCGCCCGCCGCCCGCCATGCGCGCGGCGATGCCGTCGATGGCGGCGGCGATCCGGGGGAGCTGGGCGGCGACGGCGGCGGGGACCCCGGCGTCCTCGGCGTTCATGACCCGGGCGATCTCGACCGTGTCGAGCCGGTCGATCTCGGCGAGTTCGGGGCGGAAGGCCTCGGTGGTGAGGGTCTCCAGCTGGGCGCGGAGCTGTTGCTGCGGTTGTTGAGGTCGCGGTTGTTGAGGTTGGTGTTGTTGAGGTTGCTGCTCGGCGGCGGACGTCATGGCGAAGCGGCTCTTTCCCTACGTGAGCGTGACGGTGGGGGGGGTGGTGGCGACGGCGCGCGAGCGCCGGTCGGTCTCAGCGGTGGCTTTTCAGCGGTGGCGCGGGCGGGGGTCGTGCCGGTGCGCGAGCGCCTCGTACGAGGCGGACAGGGCGGGCGCCGCGCTCTCGTACGTGCGCTGCGCCACGCCTATGAACAGGCAGTCCACCACCAGCAGCTGGCTGGTGCGGCTGGACATGGCCGCCGGGCGCAGCTCGCTCTCGCGCGCGGTGGAGGTGGTGAGGACGAGGTCCGCGTACTGCGCGATCTCGCCGTCGGGACGGCCGGTGATCGCGATGGTGGTCGCGCCGCGCTCGAAGGCGACGCGCAGTGGCTCGATGACGTCCGTGGTCCGCCCCGAATGGGTGATCGCGAGCGCGACGTCGCGGGAGTGGAGCTGTACGGCGTTGGTGACGGCCAGGTGGGGATCGGCGTGCGCGTGCGCGATGAGGCCGATCCGCAGCAGCTTCTGGACCAGGTCCTGGGCGACCAGGTTCGACGCGCCGATGCCGTACACGTCGATCCGGCGGGCGGCGGCGACCGCGGCGACCGCGGCCTCGACCTGGCCGGTGTCGAGCCCGGCGGCGGTGTCGGCCAGACACTGCTGCTCCTCCTGCGCGAGCTTGGCGATGACGTCACCGATCGGGTCGTCGACCGCGATGTCCGCCGTGACGGCCGGGGCCCGGCCCGCGGCCTGCTGCGCGGCGAGCGCGGCGAGCGCCAGGCGCAGATCGCGGTATCCGGGGTAGCCGAGCAGCCGGGAGGTGCGCACGACGGTGGCTTCGCTGGTACCGGTGCGCTCGGCGAGCCCGGTGACGGTGAGCGCCGCGCAGCCCGCCGGGTCGCCCGCGACGGCCTCGGCGACCCGCTGCATCGAGCGGGTCATGGAGGGGCCCAGGGTGCGGACCTTCGCCGCGAGCGCGGAGGGGGCGGGCACGGCGGGGTCGGTGAGGGGAGTGAAAGTTTCCTTCAACTTGCTACTCACATCTGAAAACTATTTCCGGCCAGGAGGCCCGTCAAGACTGCGCGCGGAGGGCTTTCATGCGCCTCCCCCGCGCGGGAAGGCGGCGCGACGAAGCAAAGGTGACAATGGGACCCATGAAGCTCGAACACGCACTGCACGCGGCACGGGCGCTCGTCCTGGCCGACCTCGCGGCGGGAGACGTCGCCCACGCCGACATCGTCTCGCTCGTCGAGGACGCCATCACGCACCGCCGCTGGTGGGTCGAGCAATGGCCGGAAGGCGTGGCGTACGTCGCCGGTCTGGTCGCCCAGGACGTCCAGGACGCCCTGCTGGAGCGCTACGGCCGCTGGCCCCTGTGCCCGGTCTGCACCCGGGGCGGCGATCTCCACGCCCTCGATGTGGAACCCGAACTGGGCCCCGACCCGCACTGGGTCTGCGGCAAGACCGCGGTCGCGGTGGCCCCCGTGGGCTCGTTGGGGACCACCCTCTGATGGCCGTACTGATCGACCCGCCCTCGTGGCCGGGCCATGGCCGCATGTGGTCCCACCTGGTGAGCGACGTCTCGTACGACGAACTCCACGCCTTCGCCACCCGCATCGGCGCCCCGCGCCGCGGCTTCGACCGCGACCACTACGACGTCCCCAGCGACCTCTACGCGCGGGCGGTGCGGGCGGGCGCTGAGGAGGTCGGCAGCAAGGAGCTGCTGCGCAGGCTCACGGCGGCGGGCCTGCGCCGCCGCCGGGCGCGCGGGGCGGACCACAGGGACCGGGCGGGGGAGTGAGTGCTCCGGCACGGCCGGGCTACGGCGGGCTACGGTTCGATCAGACCGACGCGGATCGCGTAACGGGTCAGCTCCAGCCGGTCCTTCAGGCCGAGTTTCTGCAACAGGTTGGCGCGGTGGCGTTCGACGGTCTTGACGCTGATGACGAGCAGTTCGGCGATCTGCTGTGAGCTGTGCCCCTCGGCGACCAGCTTGAGGATCTCCTCCTCGCGGCTGGTGATGGGCCGTTCGGGGATGTCCTCGCCCTCCCGGAGCCGGCCCAGGTAGTTGCGGATGAGGGCGTTGACGGCGCCGGGATAGAGGAAGGGCTCGCCCCGCATGGTGGCGCGGCAGGCCTCGACGAGGTCGCGGTCGGCGACGGACTTCAGGACGTAGCCGGAGGCCCCGGCCGCCAGCGCCTCGAAGAAGTACTGCTCGTTGTCGTACATGGTCAGGATCAGGATGCGCGTCTCCGGTCGGCTGCGGGCCAGTTCACGGGCGGCCTGGAGCCCGGTCAGCCGGGGCATGGCGATGTCGAGGATCGCCAGGTCCGGCCGGTGTGCGCGGGCGGCCTCGACCGCTTCGGCGCCGTCTCCGGCCTCGGCGACGACGGTGAGGCCGGGCTCGCCCTCGAGGATGAGGCGGACCCCGCGGCGGACCAGCGCGTGGTCGTCGGCGAGGAGGATGCGGGTGGGGTGCGCCTCGGGCATGTCGGGCATGGTCACTGGCTCCGGTGGGCGCGGGGACGGTCAGGGGCACTGGCTCCGGTGGGGGCGGGGACCGTCAGGGTCACGGTGGTGCCGCCTCCGGGGGCGGGCCCGAGGGCGAGCTCGGCGCCGATGAGCAGGGCGCGTTCGCGCATGCCGCGGATGCCGGCGCCCTCGGTGGTGCCCAGGCCCCGACCGTCGTCGCGGACGCGCAGTTCGATACCCGCGGGGGTGCGGGTGAGAGCGACGTCCACGCGGCGGGCGTCGGCGTGGCGCGCGGCGTTGGTCAGGCTTTCCTGGGCGACGCGGTAGAGGACGAGTTCGGTCTTGTCGTCCAGCGGCGGCAGATCGCCGGCGATGCGGTGGCGTACGACCAAGGTGGCGCTGGTGAACTCGTTGGTGAGCGCCTTCAGGGCGCTGGTCAGGCCCAGTTCCTCCAGGACGCCCGGGCGTAGCCGTCGGGCGATGCGGCGGATCTCGTCCAGGCTGGTGCGCGTGGTCTCCTGGACCTGACGCAGGTCATCGCGTAGGCCGGGCGGCGCGTGACCCGCGACGCGTTTGAGTTCGAGCAGGACGGCGGTGAGGGTCTGGCCGATCTCGTCGTGGAGTTCCTGGGCGATCCGGTGGCGTTCGGCCTCCTGGGCGGACAGGGCGCGGGCGGCGCTGGTGGCGCGTTCGGCCTCCAACCGGTCGAGCATGGCGTTGAACGTCATGATCAGCTCGGCGACATCGCCTTGCCCGCCCACGGCGGGCCGCTGTCCGGGGCGCAGCAGGTCGGTGGTGGTCATGGCCCGGGTGAGCCGCTTCAGCGGAGTGAGGCCGATGCGCACCAGCACGCCGTTGGCGATCAGCATCACGCCCAGCCCTCCGGTGAGGACGGCGGCCTCGGTGAGCAGGACCGGGGTGGAGACGGTGACCGGTCCGAGCAGCAGCGCGGCGGCCGCGATCAGTACCACGGCGTTGAGCAGGAAGATCCGCCAGAACAAGGACACTCCGTGCCGCCTCCCTCCCGCTGGTCCTGTGGCCCGGTGGCCGCCTCTTCTCTATCACCACCCCGGCCGGCCCCGCCCGGCCGGTGGGGCGGGTTTGTCCTGGCCGGGCCCGGGATGAGGGTTGGTCACCGGCGGAAATGGGTGTCGGCACCGATGGTGGGGCGTACGCGTGCAATGTGATCGTTGGCAGCGACACCCCGGAAAGCCGCCACCCGGTGGGAGGAGGAGCGATGGCAGAGCCCGGAGACCCCCCGCTGCACGAACTCGAGGAGCGGACGGCGCGCCGCGAACCGCGCTTCGCCCATGGCCTGGGGGCGGGACGGCCACGTCGGTCACGTTGTCGGTCACGTTGGTCATGTTGGCCACGTCGGTCACGTCGGTCACGTCGGTCACGTTGGCCACGTCGGCCTCGGGAGTACCGGCGTGCGGTGGCGTGGTCGCTGCTGGTCGTCTCCCTGGTGATGCAGGTGGCGGGGATGCTGCTGCCCGAGGGCCTGCTGCTCGCGGCGGGCCTGGTCATGGCGGGTACGGTCACGCGGCTGTTCGTGACCCCGCACGGCCACCGGCCGGGCCGGCTCTGGCCCCGGTTGCCGCTGCGCCCGGAGGGCGACGACGGGCGACGGTGACCGGGCCCCACCGCCGCGGCGGGCGTGCGAAGCGGTGCTCCCCGCCACGCCCCCACCCGCGGCGGCGGGCGTCCGAAGCGGCGCTCCCCGTCACGCCGGACACCAATGACCGTCCCTTGACGAAGAATGACCGCTCTTCGACGAAGTTGACCGCCCCTTGATGAAGTCGACCGCCCCTTGACGAAGGAGGACGCATCCACCCCGCTCGACGCGACACCCCGGCCTTCCGTCCGCCGACGAAGGTGGTGACCCGTGGGACACGCTGACACCCTGCTCGCCCTCGGCGGCGCCTTCCTCGCCGCCGCCTTCCTCGCCCGCCTGGGCAGCCGGATCGGGCTTCCGACCATCCCGCTGTTCATGCTCGCTGGGATTCTGCTGGGCCCGCACACCCCGGGGCTCGTCCTGGTCGAGAACGCGCATGACTTCGAAATGCTCTCGTCCCTGGGGCTGGTGCTGCTGCTGTTCTACCTGGGGCTGGAGTTCCACCTCGACGACCTCAGGAGCGGCGGTCGGCGTCTGCTGGCCGCGGGCGGTATCTACTTGCTGCTGAACGTCGGCGCCGGCCTCGGGTTCGGATTCGCCCTTGGCTGGGGCGCCCGGGAAGCCCTGGTGCTCGCGGGCGTGCTGGGCATCTCGTCCTCCGCGATCGTCACCAAGATCTTGATCGACCTGGGCCGTATCTCCCATCCCGAGACGCGCCTGATCCTGGGCGTCATCGTCGTGGAGGACATCTTTCTGGCGCTCTACCTGGCCACGCTCCAGCCTGTCATCAGCGGCGCCCAGGGCGTCCAGGAGACGGTCCTGCAGGCGGGCAAGGCCTTCGCGTTCCTGCTGGCGCTGGCGGCCGCGGCCCGCTACGGCACCCGGCTGGTCGGTCGTATGATCATGGTCCGCGACAACGAACTGCTGGTCATCAGTTTTCTCGGCACCGCGGTCCTCGTCGCAGGGGTCTCGGAAGTCCTCGGGGTCGCGGACGCCATCGGCGCCTTCATGGCCGGGCTGATCCTGGCGGGAACCCCCTCCGGACCGCGCATCCGCGAACTGGTGCACCCGCTGCGCGACGCCTTCGCCGCCATCTTCTTCTTCGCCTTCGGGCTGGCCATCGACCCCGGGGACATCGCGTCCGTCGCCGCCCCGGTGGCCGCCGCGGCGGCGCTGACCATCGTGATGAACGTCGTTGCCGGACTGCTCGTGGCGCGCCTGTACCGCTACGGGCCCGAGCCCGCCGCCGAGATCGCCACCACGCTCCTGGCGCGCGGGGAGTTCGCCCTGATCCTGGCCTCCATGGCGACCAGCGCCGGACTCGACGCCCGGCTGGCCCCGTTCATCGCCGGTTACGTCCTCGTCCTCGCGGTCCTCGGCCCGGTCGTCGCCGGGCGCGCGCACCTGCTCGCCCGCGGCCTGCGGTCGGCGCGCGCGGCCCTGCCCGGCCGTCGTCCAGCCCTCACTCCCACGGCCGACGGGTCGTACGCCGCCCCGCGCAGCGACCCGTACGCTGCCGCTGCCCGGCGCAGCGATCCGGCGGCCGTCCCCGCGGCACCGGACGCGCCCTGCGCCACCGGCCGCGGGGCCCCCGGCGCCGAGGCCCGGCCGCCGGGGTGACCTGGACCGGGCACGGGGCCGCTGCGGGGGCCCGCGGGGCCTGTGGGGGGGGCGATGGGACCTACCGGGTCCGCGACGGCGACGACGGCAAGGACTCCGCGGTGGTCGAGGAGTCGGCCGGTGGCGAGGTCACGATGACGCGGGACGCGCCCCGGCTCTGGTGCAGCCGCGCCGCGAACGCCGTCGTCACGATGCCCGTGCCGGCCAGCGCGGCGCCCGTCCAGGCCACCGCCGGATAGCCCCAGCCCGCGTCGATGACCAGGCCGCCGAGCCAGGGGCCCAGCGTGTTGCCGATGTTGAACGCGGACGTGGTGGTCGCGCCCGCGAGCGTCGGGGCGGCGTTCGCGACGTTGAACATGCGGGCGTTGAGCGCGGGCGCGGTGAAGAAGGCGGTGAAGCCGAGCAGCAGCGCCAGGCCCACGGCCGCGACCGGGCTGTGCGCGGTCAGCGCCAGGACGCTCAGCACCACCGTGGAGGCGGTGATGCCGCCGTACATCGTCCCGAACAGGTGCGCGTCCGCGATCCGCCCACCGACCATCGTGCCGATCAGCGCGCCGACCCCGAACAGGGCCAGCACGGTCGGCACCCAGCCCTCGTCCAGCCCCGCCACGTCGGTGAGCAGCGGCCCGAGGTACGAGAACAGGCAGAAGACCGCGCCTCCGCTCAGCGCGGTGGTGACCAGCGCGAGCCAGACCTGCCGGTCCCGGTAGATCCGCAATTCGGCCCGCAGCCGCGGCTGGTCCTCCCCGGTCGGTGCCTCGGTCCGCGGTACGAGCGCGATCACCCCGATCAGCCCGACCACCGACAGCCCGGCCACCGCCCAGAAGGCCGCCCGCCACCCGGCGTGCTGCCCCAGGAACGCCCCGGCCGGAACCCCGGCGATGTTCGCGATGCTGAGCCCGCCGACCATCACCGCCATGGCCCGCGCCCGCGCGTTGACCGGCACCAACGACACGGCCACCGAGGCCCCCACGGCCCAGAACCCGGCACACGCGAGCGCGCTCACCACCCGTGACGCGAACAACACCCCGTACGACGGCGCCACCGCGCCCGCGACCTGCCCGAGCCCGAAGACGGCGAGCAGCGCGATCAGTGTCGTCCGCCGCGGCAGCCGCAGGGTGGCCGCCGCCAGCACCGGCGCCCCGACCACCATCCCGACCGCGAACGCCGATATCAGCAGCCCGGCCGTGGGGATCGACACCCCCATGTCTGCTGCGACAGGTTGCAGCAGCCCGGACAGCATGAATTCGGAGGTCCCGAGGGCGAAGACGGACAGGCCAAGTACATAAACGGCGATGGGCATGCCGACGTCAACACCGCTGGGTTGTTGGCCATTCCTCGGCTGGAGCGTTCCGCATCTCCCGAACATTCACTCGAAGTGATGGTAGGGCGGCTATGAGCTGGTGACATCACGGAGAGTGATGAAGAATCGAGATGTGAACCCGCCGAGGGGAGGTGGGTGTTGAGGCATTACGGGGGGAGCGATCGCCATGCCGACCGCCATGGCCGAGGACATCACTGAGGACGCGACCGAGAACACGACCAACGAATTGAACGGCCCAGACCGCCTGGACGAATGGGCCGCCGGCCCAGACCGCCTGGACGAATGGGCCGCCCACCTCGCCGCCACCGCGCCGGGCCCGCACACCGCATCGGTTCTGCCGGTCCTGCGCGCGGAGGAGCTGTCGCACACCGGCCGCATCGATGCCCTGAAGGCACTGGAACGCCACGCCGCCTGGATCCAGGCCCAGCAGGCGGACATTCTCGCCGCGCTGGAATCCGACGCCTGGACCTCGATGCCACCGGCAGGATGGGATCGCAATACCGAGGCCGCGTGGAACTTCACCTGTGAGGAAGTGGCCTGTGCCCTGAAGCTGTCCGGCACGACGGCCGCCAAGCGCCTGGAAGTGGCGCGCCAGCTGGCCGGCCGTTACCCGCCCACACGCGCCCTCCTGGCCCAGGGTGAGATCTCCTACCTCCAGGCCGCAGCGGTCACCGAGGCCTGCGCCGTCCTCGCTCCCGAGGTCGCGGAGCAGGTCGAGGCGGCCGTGCTGCACAAGCTGCCGGCCATGACCACCGGCCAGACCCGCCGCGCCTTGGCCCGCGAGATCGTCCGGGCCGATCCCGACGGCGCCGAGGAGCGCCACCAAGCGCGCAAGCGACAGCGGCAGATGGTCCACTACCCGCAGGACGACGGCATGGCCATGTGGGGCGCGGTCCTCCCGGCCGAACAGGCCGCGGCCATGACCGCCGCCGTGGACAGCCACGCCGCCACCCTCCCCGACGAGGGTCGCACCCTCGAGCAGAAGCGGGTCGACGCCCTCTACGACCTCGTCGTCAATCGCAGCACCGCAAGCACCCCCGAACCCTCGGGCGGTCGCTCAGCGGCGGTGGTCCAGGTGACCGTTCCCCTGGACGTCCTGATCGGCGACACCGACGACCCCGCCCACCTCAAGGGCCATGGGTACATCACCGCCGGTCAGGCCCGCGGGGTCGCCTTCGCAGAAGGCACCGTCTGGCGTCGCCTGATCACCCATCCCACCACCGGGATGCTGATCAAAACCGACCCCACCACCTACAAGCCCACCGCCGAAGTCGAGCGCCACGTCGTCGCCCGCGACGCCCACTGCACCTTTCCCACCTGCAACATGCCCGCCCACCGCTGCGACCTCGACCACGTCGCACCCTTCAACCACACCGACCCCACCGCAGGAGGCCAAACCACCCCCGACAACCTCACCACCCTGTGCAGACGCCACCACCTGATGAAAACCCACCACCCCGGCTGGGCTCTGAAACGCGACTCCGAATCCGGCACCACCACGTGGACCGCCCCCACCGGCCACACCTACACCAACCACCCGCACGATTACCGGTGAGGGACCAGCATGACGGAATGGCAGATCAACCACGCCCCGGAGTGGAAGGTGCGGCGCATCGAGGACGGCGGCCTTGCCCTCCCGCTCCACATCAGCAGAGGCGATCAGCGCCTCGGCACCGCCGAGCTGCGGCTGACCCCCACCGCGGCGGAGCACCTGCACGCGGCCCTGTGCTACGCGCTCGACGGCCAGCTGCCGCCCACCGCCGCCCCGGACTGCCGCCAGCCGATCCGCTACCCGGGCCGCCGTTCGGGATGACTCGTGTCCACTTCATGTTCATGGGCACCGTCCTCGACATATGCGAGGAGTCGTCCACCCCTGCTCTCGGCGACCCGCAACGCGTCCGTCAAAGCTTCGACCAGTCGGCGGGCCAGGAAGCGAAGTTCCCCGATGCCCACCTTCTCGTCGTCGAGCAGCACCTTGGCGTGGCTGAGGAGTTGGGCACCCATGTCGAGTTGCAGTGCCTCGATCTCGTCTGCCCTCCGGCTCAACCGGCTGTTGTCGTCGTCAGTCGACAAGTAACAGGGCTTGCCCTCAGGGCTGGACCACGGCAGGAGGCGTAGGCCGTCCATGACATCAGCTCCACTCAGCTGTTTCCGGAAGCCCCAGATGGGCACCGTGTGTAGTCAATTGGTGACCAGGGCAACGCGGTAGCCAATAGAATGAAACGCCTTGAACGGCCGTGCGCAAGTCTGTGACCTGCTGTGATGCTGGCCGTGATCAGATAGCGAGAGGTCACAGCAGTGGACGAGACCACCCCACCCGCTCACTTGAATCCGCTCCAGCGCTTCGGCCGCGACGTCAAGCAGGTGCGTCTCGCACGCAAGCTCACGCAGAAGCGCCTGGGGCAGGCCGCCGGCTACTCGGAGGCGTACGTCAGCAGGGTGGAGGCCGGGAAGCTTCTGCCCAGACCGAGCGAGAAGTTCGCGAAGGGCTGCGACACCGCATTCGGCACGGGGCAGTTGTTCGCGGACATGCTCCGGAGGATCGACGAGGGCGACCACCCCTCGTGGTTCACCCCGTATCTCAACCTGGAGCGCAAGGCGTCACGGGTGCTGGACTACTCGGCGAACCTCGTGATCGGCATCCTTCAGACGAAGGACTACGCAGAGGCGATCTTCCGCGCGTACTTCTCGCAGGAAGAGGCCGAGGTGATCGAGGGCAAGGTCGCGGCGCGACTGAGTCGGCGGGAAGTGTTCGAACTGGAAACCCCGCCGCTCCTGTGGGTCATCCTCAACGAGGCGTGCCTACGAACGGTGGTAGGCGGTGCCGACGTCATGAGCGGGCAGCTTGAGTACCTGCTGACGGCTGCCGCGTCACCGCACATCACGCTTCAGGTCCTGCCGTTCTCGGCAGGCGCTCCAGCAGCACACGCGAAACCCTTCACTGTGTTGCGCTTCACGGACTCTCCCACGGTGCTCTACACCGAGACCCGGGTAGGAGGCAGGATGCACGACTCTCCTCAGGCGATCACATCAGCCCTGGATGACTATGATCTGCTCAGGGCGCATGCGCTATCCCCGGACCGATCACTCACCCTGATCAAGACCTTGGCGAAGGAGTACCGCGCATGAGTGCCGACTTGGATCTCACCGCTGCCGAGTGGAGCAAGTCCTCCTACAGCGACGCCAGTGGCGGCCAGTGCGTGGAGTTCTCCCGCACCTTCGCCCAGACCCACGGCACCGTCCCGGTCCGCGACTCCAAGGCCCCGCACGGCCCGGTGTTGACCTTCCCGGCAGAGGGCTGGTCGTCGTTCGTCTCCGGCCTCATACGCGAAGTGTTTGTCGCCGCTTGACTCAGGTGTCTTAGACGTTGCTTGTCATGGTGCTGTAGTTCGTTCATCGGTGTACGGCGGACTTGGCGACCCGGTTGTTTGAGGCAGCCGTTGTCGCAGTCACTGGGCCGTGCCGGTCAGCAACCAACGACGTACACGCACCTCCAGTAGCATCCGTGTACCTCCTGGGCGAGTGGGAGCGGTTACGTCCCACCCGTACTTCTCCTTGAACGCGGTCACGACCTCAGGCGGGAACCGGTCGCCGATCAGCGATACGTCGCCTTCGGCGACGACCGGGAACCGGCCGTCCTCCAAGGCGAGGGAGACGCGCGGTTCGGTCTGGACATTCCTGACCTTGATTGAGTTCTGATCGACACCGATCCACCATCTGGAGGTGTCGTAGACGAACCAGACGGGCGTCACATGCGCAGATCCATCCGGACGAACAGTGCACAGCCAGACGTTCCTCTCCTTGGCCAAGCGCATGCGGACGGCTGACCCTGGCACACTCGCAAGATCATTCACCCGTCCATTCGACCAATACTCCCGATGAAGCACATCGGGCTGTAGCGCGGACCAACGTCCTAGGTCTCAGCAGCCAATAGAAACGACCGCTTAGCTTGGGTTGCAACCGTCATTCCTGCGACGCGTATGAGCGGCAGACTGAAGTCGCCGGCGTCGACTCGTCAATGCCAATGTAGCGCTGAGCCTTGCCCTTGACCCATGGGTCAAGGCTTAGCGTCCGGCCATGAACGCGACTCATAGCCTTGTACGTCTGGCCCGCCGCCCGCTGATCGCCGAAATGGCTACGCGCCCAGCAGCTCCAGCTCCGTGGTCATGTTGCGGCGGGCCGCCGGTTCCCAGCGGTCGTGGCCGATCCGGGTGCGGAACAGGCAGGGCAGGCCCAGGAGGTGGCGGAGGACGTTGGCGCGGCCCTCGCGGAAGGTGTCGTCGGGGACGAAGGCGTACTCCTCGCGAACCGCTGCCGCGTACGCGCTGTAGGCCTCGGGCGAGCCCGCCAGCACGGCCAGGTCGGCGTCGCAGAGCACTTCGCCGTTGGTGTCGCCCTCGGCGGGGTCGTGGTCGGTGGTCAGGCGGACGAGGCGGGCGGTTTCGGTCACGCGGGCCTCCGGGACGCCCGCTTCCGGGAGGGCGCGTTCGGCGAGGCGGGCGCTGCGTTCCTCGTTGGTCGAGCGGTCGGGGAGGTAGACCGCGTCGTGGAACCAGGCGGCCAGGCGGATCGCGTCGGGGTCGGGCGCCTCGGTGTGTTCCAGCAGCTCGTCCACGCGGTCCAGCACGGCGATCAGGTGGTCGGTGGTGTGGTAGCGGCGCTGGGGTTCGGCCCAGCGGGAGAGGAGGTCGCGGCCGTAAGGGTCCGGGTCGGGGGTGGTGGTGTCGCGGGCGCTGTTGAGGAGGAGCGTCCAGCGGTTGAGGAGCGCGGGGTGGTCGGACATGGCCCCATTGTGCGGGGGTGCGGGGGTGCGGGGTTGCGGGCGGTGGGGGGTGTGGCAAGCTATGCGGCATGTCTAGACCAATTCTCGAGGTTATCGCCCTCCACCCGGAGGACGCGATCGCGGCGGAGGCCGGAGGGGCGGACCGTCTTGAGCTGGTCACCGATATGGCCGCCGATGGGCTGACGCCGTCCCGGGAGACCTTCGCCGCCGTCCGTTCGGCGGTGGATCTGCCGGTGCGGGTGATGCTCCGCGCCTGCGACGGGTTCGCGGCAGGGGACCCCGCGGCCGTCGACGCGCTGTGCCGCAAGGCCGCCGCGCTGCACGCCGAGGGTGCGGACGAGTTCGTGCTCGGCTTTCTCGATGCCGACGGTCTGGCGGACCTGAACGCCATTGCCACCCTGGTCGAGGTCATCGGCGCCGGGCCGGGCGTGGACGAGAGCCGCTGGACCTTCCACCGGGCCATCGACCGTGCCGCCGACCGCGACGTGCTCCGTCGGCAGTTGGCCGGGCTGCCTGGTCTGGATACGTACCTCACTGCCGGTTCCGCCCATGGCGTCGACCACGGGCTGCCGACCCTCCGGGCCGAGGCCGCGCGTGGCGGGGCGCCGGGGTACGAGGCGCGGATCATGGTCGGGGGAGGGCTTCGCCTCGACCACCTCCCCGAGCTGCGCGCCGCGGGCATCACCGCCTTCCACATCGGCAGCGCGGCCCGGCCCGGCGGATGGCACGGCTCGGTGGACGCGGTCGCCGTCGGGCAGTGGCGCCTCGCGCTCGACGCCCCGGTGCCGGTGGGCTGAGCGACCCGGTGCCGGTGGGCTGAGCGGTCCGGTGCCGGGGGTTGAGCGGCCCGGTGCTGGTGTGCTGAGCGGCCCGTTTCGGGCCCGCGCCCATCCCCGCCCACCGCGGGGGCTACGGCGCCAGGCGCTCCGGCAGGGGCGCCGCGTGGATCACCGTCAGGCCCGAGACGGCTCGGGTCAGGGCGACGTACAGGCGGCGCAGGCCGGTGCGTTCGTCGGGTTCGCCGTCGACTACGGCGGCCGGTTCGTCCAGCACCACGTAGTCGTACTCCAGACCCTTCGCCAGCGTCGCGGGCACCAGGGTCAGCCGGGCCTCGGGGCTGGTCTCCTCGCCGGGTGCGAGGTGGGTCAGGCCCTCCGCCGCGAGGGCGGCGGCCAGGGCCGGGATGCGGGCGTCGGCCGCGATGAGGCCGATGGAGCCCTCGTGCGTCAGCGCCTCGTGGCAGGCGGCGATCACGGCCGCGTCGAGTTCCGCCGGATCCACGGCCCGTACGGCGAAGTCGCCCGCCGCCTCGCGGATCGAGGTGGCCTCCGACAGGCCGGGCGCGATGGCGGGCAGCAGCCGCGACGCGTACGCGATCACCTCGCGCGGCACCCGGAAGCCCTGGGTCAGCTCCTCGACGGCGGAGCCGGGCTTGCCCAGGTGGGTGAGGGCCTCCTCCCAGCTGTCCGTGGCCCACGGGGTGGTGCCCTGGGCGAGGTCGCCGAGGATGGTGGCGGAGCCGGTGGTGCAGCGGCGGCCGACGGCGCGGTACTGCATGGGGGACAGGTCCTGCGCCTCGTCCAGGACCACGTGGCCGAGGGAATGCGTGCGTTCGATAAGGTCGGCGGCTTCGTCGACGAGCACCGCGTCCGGCGGGGACCACTTCGCGGACTTCACGCTGCGCGGCGGCTTGGCCCACAGGAGGGCCTTCTGCTCGTCGTCGGTGAGGATGCCGTCGGCGTGAGCGGCGAGGAAGTCGGCGTCGGAGAGCAGCCGCAGCACGAGTTTGGCCGGGTCGACGGGCGGCCAGATGGTCTTGACGGCCGCCTTCACGGCGGGGTTGCGGGCCACCGCGTCCTGCACGCGGTCGTCGGGGGCCTCGCCCGCCTGCTCCATGCGGACGAGGACGGCGTGGGCGATGCGCTGCGGCAGGGCGTCGCGGGCCGCGCCGTAGCGGATGTCACGGGCCAGCAGTTCCGCCACGATCTCCTCGATCTCATACGCCGGTACCCGCCAGCGGCGCGAGCCGCGGACCACGACGCACGGTTCGGTGGGCGGGGTGACGTGCGAACGCAGGGCCCGGCGCAGCACCTCGGCCATGCGGGCGTCGCCCTTGATGCGGGCCACGTCGGCGGGGTCGGCGCCGCGCACCTCGACGCCCGTGGCGGGGCGCGCCACCAGGTCCTCGACGGTGGCCTGGGCGACCTGCAACTCGCCCAGCGCGGGCAGCACTTGCTCGATGTAGTGGAGGAAGGAGCGGTTCGGGCCCACCACGAGGGTGCCGGAGCGGGCCAGCCGCTCGCGGTGGGCGTAGAGCAGATAGGCGACGCGGTGCAGTCCGACCGCCGTCTTCCCGGTGCCCGGCGCCCCTTGGACGCAGACGGTGCCGCCGATTCCGGCGCGGACGATCTCGTCCTGTTCGGGCTGGATCGTCGCGACGATGTCCCGCATGGGGCCGACGCGCGGCCGTTCGATCTCGGACTGGAGCAGCTTGCTGGTCTGCTCTTCCTCGGCGGGGTCGGAGAGCCTTTCGTCCTCGTACGCGGTCAACTCGCCGCCGGTGTAGCCGAAGCGGCGGCGCAGTGCGATGTCCATGGGCGTCTTCTTGGACGCCTGGTAGAAGGGCTGCGAGACGGGGGCGCGCCAGTCGATGACCATGGGGTCGCCGTCGGCGTCGTGCACATGGCGTCGGCCGATGTAGAAAGTGTCCGTCGAGCCGCCTCCGGCGGCGGGCTCGCCGTCGGCCCCCTCCGCCGCTTCCGCGCCCGGTGCGTGCAGATAGTCGAGGCGGCCGAAGAAGAGCGGGGTGTGGGAGAGGTCGGCGAGGGCCTTGATGCGCTCGGCGACCTGGTGGTGCAGGGCCGCGGCGTTGACCCAGTTGGCGGCGACGTCCCGGAGGTCGAGGGCCTCCACGTCGGCGCGCATGGCGCGCAGGGCGGCGCGGGAGGCGGCGAGATGGGCGCGTTCCCGCGCCAGGGGGTTCGCGAGCGGGTCTGACAGCGGGTCGGGCGGGGGGTCTGGCAGCTGGTCGGTCAGCTGGTCCGGCAGCGGTTCCGGCAGCGGGTCTGGCAGGGGTCCTGGCAGGGGTCCTGGCTGGTCAGGGGCGTGCGAGGGCACGGCGTAGCCTCCGGCGGGTACACGAAGCGGGTTGCGGCACGGCGGTGCGTACGTCGGCACGTACGTCAGCGCGTACGTCGGTACGTACCGACGAGATGCCGACCGGTTTCCGTCCGGGCGGCGGCTCTCCCCGGCGGGAGGCGGCAGACGGGGGATTGTAGCCAGGGCGTGGACGGTGCGCGAACGGTTTATGACGCGGCCACGCCTGCCACTGCCATGTGTCTTCCGGCTTCGGATTCTTCCGGGCGGGGGCCGCTGGGGGCAGGGTCGGTCATCACCAGTCGCCCATGACACACGTCATGGGCGCGGGCGGCATCTTCAGACGTCCTCGTCGGCGAGCAGCGCGCTCGCGTCCACGATCCGGTACGCGTACCCCTGCTCGGCCAGGAAACGCTGGCGGTGCGCCGCGAAGTCCTGGTCGATGGTGTCGCGCGCGACGACCGAGTAGAAGACCGCGGGGTGGCCGTCGGCCTTCGGCCGCAGCACCCGGCCGAGCCGCTGGGCCTCCTCCTGGCGGGAGCCGAACGTGCCGGAGACCTGGATGGCGACGGTGGCCTCGGGGAGGTCGATGGAGAAGTTGGCGACCTTCGAGACGACGAGGACGGACAGCTCGCCCTCCCGGAAGGCGTTGAACAGCTTCTCGCGCTGCGCGTTGGTCGTCTCGCCCTTGATCACGGGCGCGTCCAGATGCTCGCCCAGCTCGTCCAGCTGGTCGATGTACTGGCCGATGACCAGCGTCTGCTGCCCTTTGTGCTTGGCCACCAGCGCCTCCGTGATCCGCTGCTTGGAGGCGGTGGTGGCGCAGTAGCGGTACTTCTCCTCGGTCTCGGCGGTCGCGTACGCCAGCCGCTCGGTCTCGGTGAGGTTCACGCGGACCTCGACGCAGTCGGCGGGCGCGATGTAGCCCTGCGCCTCGATCTCCTTCCAGGGCGCGTCGAAGCGCTTGGGGCCGATGAGCGAGAAGACGTCGGACTCGCGGCCGTCCTCCCGTACGAGCGTGGCGGTCAGGCCGAGGCGGCGGCGGGCCTGCAGGTCCGCCGTGAACTTGAAGACCGGCGCGGGCAGCAGATGCACCTCGTCGTAGATGATCAGACCCCAGTCGCGGGAGTCGAACAGCTCCAGGTGCGGATAGATGCCCTTCCGCTTGGTGGTGAGCACCTGGTACGTGGCGATGGTGATCGGGCGGATCTCCTTCCTCGTACCGCTGTACTCGCCGATCTCCTCCTCGGTGAGGGAGGTGCGGCGCATCAGCTCGTGCTTCCACTGGCGGGCCGAGACGGTGTTGGTGACCAGGATCAGCGTGGTCGACTTCGCGGTGGCCATCGCACCCGCCCCGACCAGCGTCTTCCCGGCCCCGCAGGGCAGGACGACGACACCCGAGCCGCCGTGCCAGAACCCCTCGACGGCCTGCGTCTGGTATGGGCGCAGCGCCCAGCCGTCCTCGCGCAGCTCGATGGCGTGCGCCTCGCCGTCCACGTAACCGGCCAGGTCCTCGGCGGGCCAGCCCAGCTTGAGCAGCGTCTGCTTGATCTGGCCGCGCTCGGAGGGGTGCACGACGACCGTGTCCGGGTCGATACGCGCCCCGACCAGCGGCTGGACCCGCTTCGACCGCAGGATCTCCTCCAGCACTGGGCGGTCGCTGGTCTCCAGGACCAGCCCGTGCGTGGGGTGCTTGAGCAGGCGCAGCCGCCCGTAGCGGGCCATCGTCTCGGCGACGTCGACGAGCAGGGCGTGCGGTACGGGGTAGCGCGAGAACTCCACGAGCGCGTCCACGACCTGCTCGGCGTCGTGCCCGGCGGCGCGCGCGTTCCACAGGCCGAGCGGGGTCACCCGATAGGTGTGGATGTGCTCGGGGGCGCGCTCCAGCTCGGCGAAGGGAGCGATGGCGCGGCGGCACGCTTCCGCCTGCTCGTGGTCGACCTCGAGCAGGAGCGTCTTGTCGCTCTGGACGATGAGCGGTCCGTTCACGCGCCTGAGTCCTTTCGTGTCGCCGGGGGCCTTCGGGTCGCCGGGGCCAAAGCCCCAGTGTCCCTCATCGGCCGGGCAAGGCGGAGGGCCACAGGGATACTCCGCACGGCTAGGGGCAAGCGGGGACACAGAAGAGGGCCGGAACGAGGGTGGGAGGTAGGTCCCTGTGATCAGCATCGCTGGGTGGGAGATCCGGCGGACGATGAAGCGGACGCCGACGAAGAGCGCGTCTACGAAGAGCGCGTCTACGAAGAGTGCGTCTATGAAGGGCGCGCCGACGAAGAGTGCGACGGGTGCGAAGGGTGCGACGGGCACTTCGAAGGGGAAGGCCGGGGCGTCGGCCGACGCGAAGTTGCCGGGCGCGAAGAAGAAGCCGGGTGGCGCGGCGGCCGGGGCGGCGAAGAAGAAGCCGTTCGGCGCGCCCGCCAAGAAGACCGGCGCGGCGGCCGCCAAGGCTGCCGGCCGTAAGCCGCAGGGCTCACCCGCCCCCTCCGCGCCCTCGGCGTCCCCGCCCCTGCAGCGCGATTCGTTCGGTTCCCGCGCCGGGCGGGTGCTGGTGCTGCTGCTGGCGTTCGTCTGCATGGTCGGGTTCGCGGCGGCGCTCGCCAAGGCCACCCTCGTACCGTCGCCGGGGTCCAGCGACCTCGTGCACACCAATCTGCGCCCGGGTGATTCACTGCGCGCCTACCTCGACCAGCCCGCCTTCCGGGACACCGTGAAGCAGATCGGCGGCAACGTGCTGCTCGGCGCGCCCTTCGGGGTGCTGCTGCCGATGCTCGTGCCGAAGGCGCGGGGCGCGGTGCGGGTGGTGTTGGTGACGTCGTTGGTGATGGTGCTGGTCGAGACCGCACAGGGCGCGATCGTCGAGGGCCGGGCCTTCGACGTCGATGACGTCATCCTGAACACCTCGGGCGCCCTGCTCGGCTACGTCCTCATCGGCCGCCGCCTCGGTCATGCCCTTCACCCGCGCCGTCGGCACTGGTGGCAGCGGCGGGACAGCTCCGCCTGACCCGGCGGTCTCCTTGGCCCGCTTCGCCTAGCCCGGTTCGTCGGCCAGTTCCGCGACGCCGGTGATGCGGTGGAGGGGGTACGTGCGGACCTCGTCGGCGGTGTGGTCGTACGCCGTGACGTAGCCGCCCTCGACGCGAACCGGCGCGATTACGCGCTGGCTGGCGGCGCCATCCGCGTTGACGTAGCCGATCCAGACGGCGGAGCCGGTGAGGGCGGCGGCCTGCATGGTGGCGAGGGTGTCGGCGGAGGTGGTGCGGGGGAGACGGCCGCCGGTTGCAGGAGCAGAGGTGGCGGCCGTGGCATCCGCGGTAGCCGGGGGCTTGTGGGGCGCGGTCGCGGCGAGGTCGCCGGCGCGGATGGCGCGTACCGCCGCGCCCAGCAGGGTGGCGTCGGGGACGGGCGGGCCGTCCGGGACCGGCGCGGGGGGCGTACGGGGCGGGGTGCGCTGGGCCTCGGCGCGGGTGACCAGGACATCGCCCTCGGCGGATTCGGCGGCCGGTGCGTACCCCATGGCGCGCAACCCCTCCAGCAGCGCGTCCGGCGGTGCCTGGGCGGCCAGCACGGTGGGGGCGAGGCGGCGCAGCCGCAGCCCCGAGGAGCGGCGGTCGGCCAGGATCTCGGCGAGCAGGGCCTCGTCGTCGCAGCGCAGATAGGCGGAGGCCGCGCCGATGCGGAGGTGTCCGTGCTTACGGGCGATGTCGTCGATCAGGTACGTGAGGGGCTGCGGCACCGGGGTGCGGGAGTGCGCGGCGAGGAAGGTGTGCAGGTCGTCGGCGGCCTGCCCGGCGTCGAGCGCGCGGCGTACGGAGGCGGGCGTGAAGCGGTAGACCGTCGCGCCGCCCTTGGACTCGACCTCGGCGAGGATGCCGAGCGCGTCGGCGAGCGGCCGCTCCAGCGGGCCGGGGGCGACTGCGGTCAGGTCGGCCTGGAGGAGCACGTGGTCGAGGGGTTCGGGGAGCAGCGGGGCGAGGAGCCGTCCCGCCTCGGCGGCGAGCGCGGCGGCCTCGGCGGGGGTCGTGGTCGCTTCGGCCGTCCCGGCCGCCGGGCCGAGGAGCGCGCGGCCGTGGGCGGAGAGCGCGGCGCGGCCCGTGACGCCGAGCAGTTCGGCCTCGCCGAGGGTCCAGCGCGCCAGCCGCGACCGTAGATCGTTTCTGGGGGCGGGGGAGGGGGCGGTCAGCCCCGCGGCCCCCGCAGAGGCCGCCGCTCCGGCCGGGGCTCGGTGGGCCGGCCGTTCCCAGCGGAGCCGGGCCAGCAGCGTGTCGGGGTCGGGGGCGGCGCCGGGTGGGAGGGTGGCGAGGAGTTCGAGGACCCGGCGGCGGACCTCGGGGGCCGGGGAGCGGTCCAGGTCGGTGCCGAGGGCGGAGAACGTACGGCCCCTGGAGTCACGCCCGCCGACCAGGCCCGACGTACGGGTCGCGGCGAGCCAGGCGGTGGCGAGCGCGGCCCAGCGCTGTTCGGCGGGGAGCCGCAGCCAGTCGTCGTACGCGGGGGTGGGCGCGTACCGCTCGTCGGTCTCACCGTCGGAGGCCAGCAGTCCGGCCGCGTACGCCAGCTCGATCCAGAAGGCGGCCACCGGCTCGGAGACGTCGAGCGCGACGGCGGTCCGCTTGAGGTCGCGCACGCTCAGCCCGCCCGCGCGCAGCACCGGCGGCCCGGCGCTCTCCCATTCGCCCAGCAGCTCCTCGACGGTGGCCAGGGCGGTGAACGCCTGCCCGGCCGCCGCTTTGTCCACAGCCTGTGGATCGTGCTGGGCGGTGGACGCCAGCGGCGGGGCCACCGGCTCGGGGACGCGGTGGGCGCGGCCGCCGCGCAGATGCAGGGCGACCTCGCGGGGCAGGACGACGTTGCGCGGCCCGGACGGCAGCAGCAGACCGCGGTCCAGCAGCCAGGCGACGGGCGGGGTGGGGGAGGCGACGGACACCTCCCCGTACGGCGGGCCCCAGGTCAGCTTGGCGAGCACGGCCGCAGCGTCGTCGGGTGCCCCGGCGAGCAGCGCCGCCATCCGGTCGCGGTCGTCGAACAGCTCGGTCAACGAGGCGACGGCCGTCACCGGATCGTGGGTGGCCGGAAGCCCGGCCGCCGCCAGCAGTTCCTGAAGCCGACCCGGTGACATCCCGGCCGTGGCCTCGTGCACGGTGGGCCCGAGCCCGGTCGGGGAGGGGGAGGCGGGGGAGGGGGCGAGCAGTTCGCGGGCGGTACGGACCAGGCGGAGCCGGTCGTCCCCGCCCCAGACCAGCGCCTGCGCGCGCAGCGTGGCGACGGCGCGCGGCAGCTCGGCGGCGACCCGGTCGCGGAGCGCGGCGGCGGGGGCAGCGGGCTCGGGGTCGTCGGCGGCGGGGGCAGCGGCAGCGGGGGCAGCGGCAGCGGGGTCATCTACGGCAGGGGCAGCGGTAGCGGGGGCAGCGGCGGCGTCGTCCCCCGTCATCAGGGCGCTCAACGTCTCGTACGGGCACGGGTCCGGCGCGACCGCCAGGGCCTCGGCGGTCTGGAGGGCGAAGCGGTCGAGCCGTTCGACCGCCCGTACGGCCGAGGCGCGGGTGCCCGCCCGGGTGGCGAGCTGGGTGAGGTCGCCCGGGACGGGGGACAGCAGGTCGGGGCGGGCGCGCAGCAGCGCGGCGAGGGCTTCGTCGGGGCGCGTGCGCAGCTCCTCGGCCAGCGTGCGGGGCGCCGCGCGGCCGCTGGCGTCTGGGCCGGTCCCTGCGGTCACGCATGCCTCCCGATTACGCGAGCTGCTCATTCGATCCACACTACCCGGGGGTGCCGGGCGTCGGGGGTGCGGCGGAATCCAGCCTCCGCACGGTACCGTCGTGCCGTCTGGCACGCCGACCATGCGCATTCTCAGGGGTCTTGGTGGGGATCGAGAGCGAAAAGCTCGTCTACGACTATCTGAGCCGTGTCGGGGACCTGGCTCAGCAGCAGGGTCTGCCGTCCGGCGAACGGATGCGGCTGGTCTCCGGACTGCGGGCCGATATCGACCACCGGCGGTCGACGGGCGGTACGGACAGCCCGGCCGGGGTGAAGCGGATTCTGGCCAAGCTGGGCACGCCCGCCGAGGTGGTCGCCGCCGCGGGCGGTTCCGGTGGGGCGGGCGGCTCCGGTGGGGCAGGTGGGTCCGGCACGGCGGCCGGTTCCGGTGGCTCCGGCGGTTCCGGTGGCTCCGGTGGCGGGCTGGCTGGGGAGAGTACGCGTACGTCGGGTGCGGCGCGGGCGGCCCGCGACAAGTTGGCCGGGCTCGCCGAACGCACCGGCCTCAGCAACAAGGTGCCCTCGCCGCGCGAGCCGAACGGCACGTCGGGCGGCACATCGGGCGGTGACACCCCGCTCTCCCTCGCCAAGCACATGCCCGTGACCCCCGAGGCGCCGGAAACGACCCGGGCGAAGCCCCCCGGCCGCTCGCCCGCCGCCGCGTCCCCGCCTCATCTGGCGGGTGAGGACGAGTTGGGCCCGCGCGAGTCCAACCCCGACTGGTGGCACGTGGAGCCCGGCCCGTTCGCCCAGCCCGAGCACCCGGACGGCCAGTTCGGCTTCGTCGAGGGATTCGTCGGCGGTATCGAACTGCCCGAACTGCTCGGCAACGGCAAGACGGCCGAGCAGGAGCAGCGGGAGAAGCGGGAGGCCGAGAAGCGCGCGGCGGAGGAGGCGGCCGAGGCCGAAGCGGCCGAGGCGGTCGAGGACGCCGGGGCGGACACCGGAGGGAAGGGGCCGCGCCGACGCGGCCTGGTGCGCCGTACCCTGCTCGGCCCCGGCAAGTCCGCCGGGGCGGAGGGCGGCACCGGCACGGCGGGCGCCCGGGCCGGTTGGGCGGCGGGACTCAGCCCGGTGCTGCTGCTCGCGATCGCGCTGCTCGTCGCGGGCGCCGTGATCGGCAACATCGTCCTGCTCGCCTTCGGCTGGGTGCTCACGTACAGCACCGGCAAGCTGTCCCGCGCCGAGGCGAAGTGGGCGGTGATGGGCATGCCCGGTCTCGTGGCGGCCGGGGCGATGGTCTGGCTGTGGGGCCGGACCAGCGGCAAGTGGGGCGACCCGATCCCGGAGGACGGGATGAAGGACGTGCTCACCGAGACCTGGCCGGTGGTCGTGCGCGGCGCGGCCGTCGCCACGGTGCTCTTCCTGTTGTGGCGGGCGCGCCGCCGCGGCGGAACCGGCTAGCGGCGCTCGGCTGCCGCGGCAGCCCCTCCCCGCGGCAGCCCCCTAGCCGCGCTCGGCCCTGACCGTCGCGGCAGCTCCCTAGCCGCGCTCCGCCCCTACCGCCGTGCCGTCTGCCGCCGCGTTGTCCCCCGCCGCCGCGTTGTCCGCTGCCGTGCCGTCCCCCGCCGCCGCGTTGTCCGTCCCCGCGCCCGCCGCCGCGCCGTCCCCCGCACGATCGTCCCCCGCCGCGTCGTCCGCCGGCCGTTCCGGCTGCCAGGGCGCGCCCGGGACGACGAGGGGGCTGCCCGCCACCGGGTCCGGTACGACGACCGACTCCAGCCCGAACACCTCCCGCACCAGCTCCGCCGTGACCACCTCCGACGGGCGCCCGCGGGCGACGACGCGCCCCGCCTTCATCGCGATCAGGTGGTCCGCGTACCGCGCCGCCTGGTTGAGGTCGTGCAGGACGGCCACCACCGTGCGGCCGCGCTCGTGGTTGAGCTGGCGGACCAGGTCCAGCACCTCCACCTGGTGGGAGATGTCCAGGTACGTCGTCGGCTCGTCCAGCAGCAGGAGGCCGGTCTCCTGCGCGAGCGCCATCGCGATCCAGACGCGCTGCCGCTGGCCGCCGGACAGCTCGTCCACCAGCCGGTCGGCGAGCGCCGTCACGTCCGTACGCTCCATCGCGTCGCCGACCGCGCGCTCGTCCTCGTCGGACCACTGCTGCCACCAGTGCTGATGTGGCTGGCGGCCGCGCGAGACGAGGTCGGCGACGGTGATCGCGTCGGGGGCGACCGGGGTCTGCGGGAGGAGGCCGACCGACTGGGCGATCTTCTTGGTGGGGATGCGGGCGAGATCCGTCCCGTCGAGGAGGACGGCGCCGCCGCGCGGCTTGAGGAGACGGCCGAGGGCGCGCAGCAGGGTGGATTTGCCGCAGGCGTTGGGGCCGACGATGACCGTGACCTCGCCGTCGGGTATCACCAGGTCGAGGCCGTCCACGACGGTCCGGTCCTCGTAGGCGAGGGTCAGTTCGCGGGCGGCGAGCCGGCCAGAGGTGGCCCCGGACGTGGATGGTGATGCGGTCATGCCGTGGTGCCTCCGTTGCGGCCGCTGCGGCCACGTCCCCCGGACGTCAGCAGCAGGTGGATCAGATACGGGGCGCCGACCGCGGCGGTCAGCACCCCCACCGGCAGTTCGGTCGGCGCGAACAGCTTGCGCGCCAGCAGATCGGCGGCGACGACGATGAACGCGCCGGTCAGCGCCGAGCACAGGAGCGGGATCTGCGCGGTACGGGTCATGCGGCGGGCGATCTGCGGGGCGAGCAGCGCCACGAAGTCGACCGGGCCCGCCGCGCCCGTCGCCATCGCGGCGAGGACGATGCCGAGGGTGGCGAGCCCGAGCCGTACCCGCCCGAGCCGTACGCCCAGCGCGGTCGCGGTGTCGTCGTCCATCGAGACGATGCGCTGTGCCCGCGCCGCCCACAGGACGGCGGGCAGCAGGACCAGCAGCGCCCAGCCGAGCGGGGTGGCCTCGTCCCAGCCGCGCCCGTTGAGGGAACCGGTCATCCACACCTTGGCCTGCTGGGCGACGAGATAGTCGCCCTTGGTGAGGAAGAGCTGGGTGATGGAGCGCAGCGCGACGGCGAACCCGATGCCGATGAGGACGAAGCGGGTGGCCTGGAGACCGCCGCGCCAGGCGAAGGCGTAGACGAGGGCGGCGGCGGCCAGGCCGCCCGCGACGGAGACGTACGGCAGCACGCTGAAGGCCGTCACGCCGTACGTCATCGCCCCGACGGTGACCGCGCTCGCGCCCTGGGTGACGCCGATGATGTCGGGGCTGGCGAGCGGGTTGCGGGCCACGGTCTGGATGAGCGCGCCCGCGATGCCGAAGGCCGCGCCGACCAGGAGGCCGAGGGTCATGCGGGGGAGCCGGAGGGTGCCGACGACGAGGTCGTTCGGGGTGGGCTGCCCGATGCCGTACTGGGTGTGCAGGACGGCCTTCACGGCGTCGGCGGGGCCGATGAGGCTTTCGCCGAGGCACAGGTACGCGACGCTCACGGCCGCCGTGGCGGCGGCCAGCGTGAGCGCGACGACGGCGGCGCGGCGGTGCAGCAGGAACGAGGCGCGGCGGCCGGTGCGCAGCAGGCCGTAGCCGACGGGACGGGCGACGGGGCGGGCGGGACGGCCAGGGCGGGCGGTTCGTTCCACCACGCCGCTCTCGACCGGGCTCATGCCGTCACCGTCCTGCGCCGCACCAGCGTGACCAGGAACGGGACGCCGATCAGGGCCGTCATGACGCCCGCCGGGACCTCGCTCGGGGGGAAGACGAGGCGGCCCACCACGTCCGATATCAGCAGCATCACCGGGCCGATCAGGGCGGCCATCGGGAGCACCCAGCGGTGGTCCGTCCCCACCACCGCGCGCGCGAGGTGCGGGACGGCGAGGCCGACGAAGGCGATCGGGCCCGCGGCGGCCACGCCGACGCCGGTGAGGACCGTGGCGCCGAGGCCCGCGAGGACGCGGACGACGGCGATGTTCTGGCCGAGCCCCTTCGCGACGTCCTCGCCGAGCGCCAGCGCGTCCAGGCCGCGGGCGACCGCGGCCACCAGCACCGTGCCCACCAGCAGGAACGGCCAGATCTGGCCGACGATCTCGGCGTCGCGCCCCGCGAGTGAACCGATCTGCCAGAACCGGAACTCGTCCAGCGCCGCGGCCTTCGTCGTCAGCACGCCCGAGGTGATGGACACCAGCAGGGCGTTGACGGCGGCCCCGGAGAGCGCGAGCTTGACCGGGCTCGCGCCGCCCCGCCCGCCGGCGGCGATGGCGTAGACGGCGACCGAGGCGAGGCCCGCGCCCGCGAACGCGAACCACACGTACCCGGTGAGCGTGTGCACCCCGGCGAAGGCGATCGCGAGGACGACCCCCACCGAGGCGCCCTGGCTGATGCCGAGCACCCCGGGGTCGGCGATCGGGTTGCGGGTGACGCCCTGCATCACGGTGCCCGCCAGGGCGAGCGCCGCGCCGACCATCAGGCCGACGACGGTACGCGGCAGCCGCAGCGACCGCACGATGTCGGCCGCGTCGCTCGTGCCCCCGTGCAGCAGCGCGTCCAGGACCTGGCTCGGCGCGATCTGGCGGCTGCCGAGGGCGAGGCTGAGCAGCACCGCGAAGAGGAGGGCGACGACGGCCGCGGTCGTCCAGCCGATACGGCGCCGGACCAACGCGGCTCTGGGACTTCGGCTGCTGGTCCGGTCGGCAGACATCGCTTCCGTTCGCTCGTTCGGTTCTCGCGCGTGAGGTCGTCGTAGGTTAGGCGAGGCTAAGTGTATGCAAGGGCCAGGCACAATGACGGGCATGGCTTCGCACACCGCTTCGCACCTCGCACCGGGCACCGCAGCAGCTACCGCAACAACCACCGCACCGAGCACCGCAACAAGCGCCGCAACAACCACCGCACCGAGCACGCAGACGCTGACCGTCGGCTTCGACCTCGACATGACGCTCATCGACTCGCGCCCCGGCATCAAGGCCGCCTACGAGGAGCTGTCCGCCCGGACCGGAACCCCCATCGACGCCGAACTCGCCATCACCCGGCTCGGCCCGCCGCTGGAACAGGAGCTGGCGCACTGGTTCCCGGACGAGCGGATCGAGGAGATGGGCGATCTGTACCGGGAGCTGTACCCGGAGTTCGCGATCGCCCCGACCCTCGCCATGCCCGGCGCCCGGGAGGCGATGGCGGCGGTGCGACGGGCCGGCGGGCGCGCCATCGTCGTCACGGCGAAGCACGAGCCGAACGCCAAGCTGCACCTGAGCCATCTGGGCATCGAGGCGGACGCGGTCATCGGCTGGCTGTGGGCGGAGGCCAAGGCGGAGGCGCTGCGCGAGTACGGGGCGTCGGTGTACGTCGGGGACCACACCGGTGACGTACGGGGCGCGCGGACGGCGGAGGCGCTGTCGGTGGCGGTCGCCACCGGGCCGTGCGCCGCGGAGGAACTGCGCGAGGCGGGGGCGGATGTCGTGCTGGACGACCTGACCGCGTTCCCGGCGTGGCTGGAGGCCCACACCGCCGCCTGACCCCGCGCCGGGGGAGTTATGAACCGTTACGCGCGGCCCGCGCGATCTGCGCGACCCGCGCGGCCTCCCGCCGCTGCGCCGCGATCGACCGCAGCATCCCGGCCGCCGCGAGCGCGAAGCCGACGCCCATCAGCATGCACACGAAGTACGCCACCGACGGCAGCGGATCGGCGCCCAGGAACAGGGGCGCGACGGTGGCGAGGGTGGCGACCGCGCCGACGGCGAAGACGATCACGCCGATGCGTACGAGCCGGTCGCCGGGCGCGCTCTCACCGGTTCCACGGTGCGGGGTTTCGTTGCTCACCGCTCCAGGGTAGATCGGTGCCAGAGCGCGCATACCAACCACCCGGAACCACCCGGGTACGTCTTGTCACCAGGCTCGGGACCATTAGCCTTGGTGGTGGCGGGTCTTACGACCCGCTGTAGTGCTATCCAGAGCTGTTTTCCGTGTTTTCCGACGAGCGACGAGGACGAGGACAGACGTGCCTACCGGCAAGGTCAAGTGGTTCAACAGTGAGAAGGGCTTCGGCTTTCTCTCCCGCGATGACGGCGGTGACGTCTTCGTGCACTCGTCGGTGCTTCCGGACGGCGTGGACGCGCTGAAGCCGGGGCAGCGCGTTGAATTCGGTGTCGTGGCGGGAAACCGCGGTGACCAGGCACTTTCGGTGACGCTTCTCGACCCGGCGCCGTCCGTGGCGGCCGCTCAGCGGCGTAAGCCGGATGAGCTGGCCTCGATCGTCCAGGATTTGACCACGCTGCTGGAGAACGTGGCGCAGCAGTTGGAGCGGGGCCGTTATCCCGACAAGGCGCACGGCCACAAGATCGCGGGGATGCTGCGGGCGGTGGCCGATCAGCTCGATGTCTGAGGCATAAGCCGCTCCCATAAGCGAACGTAAAAGCGAATTACGCGAATTCCAGCGCGTCCGGGCCGAGGGGCGGTACGAGTCCCTCGGCCGCCGCGCGCGTGAGCAGACCGCGCACCGCCGCGTAACCGTCCTCGCCCAGGTCCGCGGTGAACTCGTTCACGTACAGCCCGATGTGCTGGTCCGCGACGCGCGGGTCCATCTCCTGGGCGTGCTCCAGGACATACGGACGCGACGCCTCCGGGTCGTCCCACGCCATCCGGACCGACGTACGAATGGTCTCGGCCAGCTCCCGCAGCCGCTCCGCGCCCAGCGAGCGCTTGGCGATGATCGCGCCGAGCGGGATGGGCAGCCCGGTGGTCAGCTCCCAGTGCTCGCCCATGTCAGCGAGGCAGTGCAGCCCGTAATTCTGGTAGGTGAACCGGGCTTCGTGGATGACGAGTCCGGCGTCGACCAGGCCGTCCCGTACCGCGGGCATGATCTCGTGGAACGGCAGCACCCGAATCTCCCCGACCCCGCCCGGCACCTCGTCGGCGGCCCACAGCCGGAAGAGCAGATACGCGGTCGAACGCTCGCTCGGCACCGCGACCGTCTTCCCCGCGAGGTCCTTCGCCGCGCCCGGCTCCCTGGTGAGTACGAGCGGGCCGCAGCCGCGCCCGAGCGCCCCGCCGCACGGCAGCAGCGCGTACTCCTCCAGCACCCAGGGCAGCACCGCGTACGACACCTTCAGCACGTCGGACTCGCCGCGCTCGGCCATCCCGTTGGTGATGTCGATGTCGGCGAACGTGACGTCCGGTGCGGGGGCGCCCGGGATCCGGCCGTGCGCCCAGGCGTCGAAGACGAAGGTGTCGTTCGGGCAGGGCGAGTAGGAGATGGTGAGCGGCTGGGCTGCCGACTGGGTTTCTGCCGACGGGGTCACTGCTGACTTCCTTCCAGATCCAAGTCCGGGGCGGCGTCCGGGTGCGGGGTGCGGAGGGCGGTGACGAGGGCGGGCACGGCCCGTGCGAACGCCTCCGCCAGGGCGTCCAGGGCCTCGCCGATGCGCCAGGCCGCCCGGTCGCGCGGGCCGACCGGGTTGGAGACGGCCCGCACCTCCAGTACGGGCACGGCCTGGGCGGCGGCCGCCTCGGCCACCCCGAAGCCCTCCATCGCCTCGGCGGCGGCGTGCGGATGGCGCCGCATCAGCGCGTCGGCCCGCTCGGCGCTGCCGGTCACGGTCGACACGGTGAGCACGGTGCCGCGTACGGCCCCGGTCGCCGCGGCGACGGCGGCGACGAGCGCGGGCGGCGGCCGGTGTTCGGCGGTTCCGAAGCCGAGTTCGGTGACGGCGGCGAAGCCGTCGGGGGTCTCGGCCCCCAGGTCGGCGGCGGCGACGGCCTCGGCGACCACGACGGAGCCCAGCGGGGAGCGGGGCGCGAAACCGCCGCCGATACCGGCCGATACGGCGAGGTCGTACGGGGCCCCTCGGACGGCGGCGACGGTCAGCGCGGTGGCGGTCCCGGCCGCCGCCGCGGCCGGGCCGACCCCGGCGGCCAGCACGTCGACGGTGAGCGGCGGCCCGTCGGGGCCGCCCACCTCCAGCCGGTGCAGCACCCCGCCCGGCACGGCGACTTCGGCCACCTCGGCGGGATCAGCCGTACCGCGCACCACGGCGTCCCGTTCCGCGGGTACGGCGGTGACGATGAGTACGCGCATCAGCGCCTCCCGGCTGTCGTGCCGCGAACCGAGTGAACGAGGCGAGGTGACGTCAGCTGTCCCGTTCGAGCTTGAAGCGCCAGATGCCCTTCACGCCCTGGGTGCCGTCGCCGAGCTGGGCGACGGTGATGGTGACGCTCTTGGACATGGTGGTCTGCCCGGTCTGCGGGTTCTGCTGCGCGAAGAGCGTGTCGCTGTCGAAGCTGCGGTACGTCTCCTTGCTCGCCTCGGCCATGACCGGGTTGTTGGCGATCAGACCCCAGCTGGAGTCGGCGATCTCCGGGTCCACCCCGATCCGCACCTTGTCCCCGGCGCCCACCTTGACGGTCTCGGCGGGCTTGGCGGACAGGCACTTCTTGAACGTGCCGGAGCCGAGGTTCTTTCCGTCGCCGAAGCAGCCCTTGCTCGCTTCCGCCGTCACGGTGCTCGAACCGACCGTCACCGTCGCGAGCGGAGTCGGCTTGTCGCAGGCGGAGAGGGCGATGAGCCCGAGGGCAACGGCGCAGGCGGCGGTGGTGGCGCGGCGGCCCTTGCCCCTGGAAAACAGCGCAGCGGTCATGCGGGCAGGCTATCGGGCCCTTCCGGCCGCCCGGCGCCGGGGTGGCGCATTCGCGGCGCCCGGCCTCGCCCGCCTGCACGGACCCACGCCCGTCCGTACGGACCGGGGACGTCACGCCGCCCGTACGGAACCGGGGGTCACGCCACCCGGGGGCGCGCGGCGGTGCCCCGGGCCGCGGACAGCAGCCCCCGGACGCTCACGGCCGCGCCCAGGGCGATCATCGCCGCGGCGGCCGCCATGCCCACCACCCCGCTCAGGGGCAGCGAGATGCCCACCGCGCCGCCGACCACCCACGCCATCTGCAGGGTGGTCTCGGAGCGGGAGAACGCCGACGTGCGGACCTCTTCCGGTACGTCCCGCTGGATCAGCGCGTCCAGCGACAGCTTGCCCAGCGCCAGCGAGATGCCCGCGGCCGCGGCCACGGCGGCGACCGTCACCGTGCCGTACAGCACCGCCGCGAAGACGGCCACGCCGAGGGCCGAGGTCAGCACCACGGCGATGATCCGCTCCGGGCCGCGCGCCCGCAGCCAGGCGCCGATCGCCGTGCCCAGCGCGTTGCCGCCGCCCGCCGCGACCGCGACCAGGCCGAGCGAGAACTCGGGGGACAGCCCGCCCACCGGATGCTCGCGGAGCAGGAACGCGAGGTAGAGGGTGAGGAATCCGGACAGCGCCTTCAGCGAGGCGCAGGCCTGGAGGGCGTGCAGGACGGACGGGCCGACCGTCCGCAGCCCGGGCTTCTTGCCGCGCCCGGCCCACCCCCCGGCGATCCCCCGGCCGAAGCCGAACATCCCGCCGAATCCCCGGCCGAACCACCGCCCGCCGCCGGACCGCCGCCCGCCGCCGGACCGCCGCCCGCCGCCGGACCGCCGCTCGGCACCGGCGAACCGCCCGGCACCGGCGAACCGCCCGGCGCCGCAGAACCGCCCACCACCCGGGCCCGGGCTCGCGGTGCCGCCCGGTTTCGGGTCGGCGACCGTCACCACCGTCGGCGCCTTCGCGGGCACCGCCTCCGGCGCCGCCGCGCGGTGCCCGAAGTGGTGCTCGCCCGATGTCAGCCGCGCCTTGGCCTCGCCCTTCGACGAATCCACCTTGTGCGGCAGGGTGAAGGACAGGAACGCCCCGCCCATGAAGATCACGAACGCCCCGTACAGCGGCCAGCCCGGTCCCACCTGATGCAGCCCGGCGCCCACCGGGGCCGCCGCGCCGGTCGCCAGCAGCCCGGCCAGGGTCACCCGGGAGTTCGCCTTGACCAGCGAGAAGCGGGGCGGCAGCAGCCGCGGCACGACGGCCGATCTGACGACCCCGTACCCCTTGGACGCCACCAGCACGCCCAGCGCCGCCGGATACAGCTCCAGGCCGCCGCCCACCACCGCGCCCGCCATGGTCAGCGCGAGCAGCGCGCGGGTCAGCATCGAGCCCGCCATCGCCGCGCGGCGGCCGTGCGGGATACGGTCCAGCAGCGGGCCGACCACGGGCGCGAGCACGGCGAACGGGGCCAGCGTGATCGCCAGGTAGAGGGCGACCCGGCCGCGCGCCTCGTCCGTCGGCACCGAGAAGAAGACCGTCGAGGCGAGCGCGACCGTGATCAGCATGTCACCGGCCGAGTTGACCGCGTGCAGCTCGATCAGCTTGCCGAGCCCGGACTCACCCGCCCCGTGGGCGTGGGTGGCCCGCCGGATGCCGCGGCCGGTCGCGGTGAACGGCAGATGGAGGGCGCGGCCGAGCAGGCGGCCCGATCGTCTGATCGGACCGCCGTCGTGGAACCGCATGCCTGCCACCCGACCATGGTGCCGCCAAGCCGCCCGCAACGTGAGACCTACGACGGCTTTCCGGCCATGACTCCCTCTTCTCCCACCCGCGCAAACCCTTCTGGCCAGCGGAAACGACCATCCGGCGGGTGGGTGCACGAACGCCGGACATGAGACGGGGGTGGGGGCGGCGCGGCCGGACAAGGTAGCGTGCGTTACGCGCCATCCACGGTCGTTCCTGGCCATGCGCCGAGTCGCCATCCCGCAGAATGGGACGTACAAGGTGCGCCCGAGGCCGGATCGGGTGCGGACGTCGACGCGGTCCTACGGTCCGCTCCGTCCGCAGTCCCGCCGTCCGGCCGTACGGCTGGCGCACTCGTCAGACGACGGCTGAGACGGCGTGGAAGAGAGAATCGATCCTGTGAGTGCTGCGATGCGGAGCCGTACCCCCGACCGCCTGTGCGCCGAGGCGGTCGAACTCGCCCGCGAGGCGGCGGCGGAAGCGGCCCACCCGGGGACGGTCGGCGAGCACGTGGGCGCGGTCGCCGAGGGCGACCGCGTCGTCACGCATTTCTTCGAGAGCGCCGAGGCGGGCTATCGCGGCTGGCGCTGGGCGGTCACCGTCACCCGCGCCTCCCGCGCGAAGATCGTCACCTTGGCCGAGACCGTGCTGCTCCCCGGCCCCGACGCGCTGCTCGCGCCGGAGTGGGTGCCGTGGAGCGAGCGGCTGCGCCCCGGCGACATGGGCCCGGGGGATCTGCTCCCCACCGAGGCCGACGACCTGCGCCTGGAGCCCGGCTACTCGGGCGAGGACGTCCCGCCGCCCAACTCCGCCGTATCCGAGGAGATGCAGCAGCTCGCGGCGGTGGAGGAGGCCGATGTGACGGCCGGTCCGCCGTCCGCCCAGTCGGCCGTGCCCCGCACCGGCACCATCGCGGCCCTCGCCGAGGAGCTGGGCATGCGCCGCGCCCGGGTGCTGTCCCGCTACGGGCTGCACGTCGCCGCCGACCGCTGGGACGAGGCGTACGGCGCCAAGTCCTCGATGGCGCAGGCGGCCCCCGGCACGTGCGTGAGCTGCGGCTTCCTGATGCCCCTCGCGGGCTCGCTGAAGCAGGCGTTCGGTGTGTGCGCCAATGAGTTCAGCCCGGCGGACGGCCGGGTCGTCTCCCTGGCGTACGGCTGCGGCGCCCACTCCGAGGCGGCCGTCATGCCCAAGCCCCCGCGTCCGGCCGCGCCGGTGGTCGACGAGACGGTCGTCGAACCGATGCCCCTCCACCCGGACCGCACCGGCGGCTCCGTGGAGCCGGACGCCCCGGCGGAGGAGCTGGGCCACTCCTGAGCCCTCCCGGGACGACCGGCGCCCGCGCCGGTCGCGCCGGTCGTACCGGTCGCGCCCGTCGCGCCCGTCGCGCCCGTCACACCTGCCCCGCCCCGCCCGCCCCGCCGCATTGGCCATGGTCGCGGCGTTGGTCGCGTTCGCCGCGGGAGGGCGGAACGCGTGCGTGCCCGCGATAGGGGTACGTTCGCGGTCTAGCAATGTGGAATGTGGGGGCACCCACAGGACCCGGAGGCGATACGTGAGCAGCACGGCGATGGTGCGAGGCGCGACCGAGGACGTGGACCCCTTCGGGACCGCGCGGCTGCGGCGCGGCGTGCTGGACGCCTGGGCCGCGTCGCCCGCCCGCTTCCGGGAGGACGCCAACGCGGAGGAGGACCTGGCGCTCGGCGGCCACCGCGACCGGCTGGTCGTGGAGCTGGCCCAGAACGCGGCCGACGCCGCCGCCCGCATCGGCGCCCCCGGGCGGCTGCGGCTGACGCTGCGCCCGGCGACCGACGGCGAACCGGCCGTGCTGGTCGCCGCCAACACCGGCGCCTCGCTGGACGCCGCCGGGGCCGAGTCGCTGTCCACGCTGCGCGCGTCCGCCAAGCGGGACGAGGACCCGGGGCGGGCCGTGGGCCGGTTCGGCGTCGGCTTCGCGGCGGTGCTCGCGGTGAGCGACGAGCCCGCGGTCGTGGGCCGTTCGGGCGGGGTGCGCTGGTCGCTGGCGGAGGCCCGCGAACTGGCCCACAAGGCGGCGCTGCGCAGCCCCGGCCTCGCCGACGAATTGCGCCGCCGCGACGGTCACGTACCGCTGCTGCGGCTGCCGCTGCCCGCCGAGGGCTCCGCGCCCGAGGGGTACGACACGGTCGTGGTGCTGCCGTTGCGCGACGGCGCCGCGCTGGACGTGGCGGAGCGGCTGCTGGCGGCGGTGGACGACGCGCTGCTGCTGACCCTGCCGGGGCTGGCCGAGGTCGTGGTCGAGACGGCCGAGGGCGTACGGACGCTGCGGCGCCGCGAGGAGGGCCCGTACGCGGTCATCGAGGACGAGACCGACCAGAGGGACCAGACCGGCCAGACCGGCCAGACCGGCCGCCGTACGACGCGCTGGCGCACCGAGCGCGCGAGCGGCCGGCTGGACCCGGAACTGCTCGCCGACCGCCCGGTGGAGGAGCGGCTGCGCCCGGTGTGGTCGGTGACCTGGGCGGTGCCGGTGGACGCGGAGGGCGCGCCGGTGCGGCCCGCGACGGCGCCGGTCGTGCACGCGCCGACGCCGACCGACGAGCCGCTGGGGCTGCCCGCGCTGCTGATCGCCTCGTTCCCGCTGGAGCCGACCCGCCGTCACACCGCGCCCGGCCCGCTCACCGCGTTCCTGGTGGAGCGCGCGGCCGAGGCGTACGCGACCCTGCTGCGCGACTGGCATCCGGTGGGGACGGGCACGATCGGCCTGGTCCCGGGCCCGCTGGGCAAGGGCGAGCTGGACGGGGAGCTGCGGGCGCGGGTGCTGGAGCGGCTGCCGCGGGTGCCGTTCCTGCCGAGCGCGGCCGCGCCGGACACGCTCGAACCGGAGGCGGCGGCTCCGGACGCGGACGCGGGCCTCGGCCGGGACGCCGCGATCCTCGCGCGCGGCACCTTCGAGGGCGAGCCGTACGCGCTGCGCCCCCGGGACGCGGAGATCGTGGAGGGTGCGGGCGCGGAGACCGTGGAGGTGCTGGCCGAGCTGTTCCCGACGCTGCTGCCCGCCGGGCTCGAGCGGCGGCAGGAGCTGCGGGTGCTGGACGTGGCCCGGGTGCCGCTGGGCGAGGTGATCGACCGGCTGGCGGGCGTCGAGCGCGCCCCGGTCTGGTGGCGGCGGCTGTACGACGCGCTGGCCGGTACGGACCCGGACCGGCTGAGCGGGCTGCCGGTGCCGCTGGCGGACGGCCGGACGACGATCGGGCCCCGGCAGGTGCTGCTGCCGCTGCCGGGCGACGTCGACGGCGAGACCCGCACGGAAGGCGGCGAGACCGGCGAGGGCTCGGCGGGCGAGACCCACCGCACCCTGGCCCGCCTCGGCCTGAAGGTCGCGCATCCGGAGGCCGCGCATCCGCTGCTGGAGAAGCTGGGCGCGACCCCCGCCACCCCGCGCGCGGTGCTGACCACCCCGCAGGTGCGGGCGGCCGTCGCGCATTCGCTGGAGGCGGAGGACGACTACGACCCGTATCTGGAGGAGGGCGCGGCGCCCGGCGCCGCGCTGGATCCGGACACCCTGGCCGACACGGTGCTCGGGCTCGTCCAGCAGGCCCGGCTGGCGCCCGGCGACGAGCCGTGGCTGGCCGCGCTCGCGCTGCCGGACGAGGACGGCGAGCTGGCGCCCGCAGGTGAGCTGGTCTTTCCCGGTGGTGCCTTCGAACAGGTGATGCGGGAGGGCGAGCTGGCCGCGTGCGACGCGGACCTCGCCGAGCGCTGGGGCGAGGAGCCGCTGGCCGCGGTGGGCGTGCTGGCCGGTTTCACCCTGGTCCGGGCGGCCGACGTGGTGCTGGACCCGGACGAACTGGAACCGCGCGAGGGTGACTTCGCCGAGCCGGACGACGTCGGCGTGCTGGACGCCGTGGACGTGTGGTGCGAGGACGCGCTGGACCGGCTGCCGGAGACCCCGGTGCCGCCGGTGGCCACCGAGATCGTCGCCGTGCGTGACCTTGACCTGGTGGACGACGACGCCTGGCCGCGCGCGCTGGCGATGCTCGCCCAGCCGCCGCTGCGTGATGCCCTGACCGCGCCGGTGCGCGTGCTGCTGCCGGACGGCACGACGGAGTCGGTGCGCTCGTACACCGCGTGGTGGCTGCGCGGCCACCCGGTGCTGGACGGCCGCCGCCCCGCCGGGCTGCGCGCGGCCGGCGGCGATCCGCTGCTGGCCGGGCTGTACGAGGCGGTGGACGCGGCCGGGTTCGAGGACGAGCAGGTGCTGCGGGCGCTCGGCGTACGGACCTCCGTGGCGGCGCTGCTGGACGAGCCGGGCGGCGCGGCCGAGCTGCTGGCGCGGCTGGCCGACCCGGACCGCCCGGTGACCCCGGCCCAGCTGCACGCGCTCTACGGCCTGCTGGCGGACCTCGACCCCGAGCAGGTGACCCTGCCGGACGAGCTGCGCGCCGTGGTGGACGGCGAGCCGCGGGTGGTCGACGCGGACGGGGTGCTGGTCGCCGACGCGCCGGACCTGATGCCGCTGGCCGAGGCGGACGGCCGCGCCCTGCTGCCGGTGCGCCCGGCGCGGGCGGCGGAGCTGGCAGAGCTGTTCCAGGTGCGGCGGCTGAGCGAGGCGTACCCGGCCCCGGTGACCTCGCGGGGCGAGACCCACGACGTCCCGGCGGCGGTCCGGGAGCTGCTTCCGGACGCGCCGCTGTCGTACGTCGAGCACGAGGAGCTGCTGATCGAGGGCGGCACCGAGCTGGACTGGCGCTATGTGAACAGCACGCTGCACGCCTCGACGGTGGAGGGCGTGGCGGCGGGCCTGTCCTGGGCGGCGGGCCACTGGGCCCGCCGCTTCGAGGTGGCGGCCCTCCTGGAGGACCTCACCCGCACCGAGGAACTGGCCCGGGCCCGCTGGTTCGACTAGGGGGTGTCGTGTGGATCATGCCGGGCTCCCGACGCCGCTGTGACATCAGCCGCTGCCGCGGCGGGCGGCACCTCGCGGCGGCGGCGGCGTCGCACGCAGCGCCGCCGCGCTCTCCTCACGCGGGTTGCGAGGCTCCCCCAGCTACCGCTGGGAGGTGCCCCCTGCACCAGACGCCGCTCGCT